>JAJPJN010000046.1 GCA_021324185.1 Terriglobia bacterium
CGCGATTTGCTTTGGGGTTGCCATAAAGATGGCTCCAGTATCGGGCGGGGGTGTGCGGGGTTCGGGGCAACAGAGGAGTTAAGTTGCTGGGGCGGAAGGAAATATATTCCTGGGAACTTTCGTCAATGAAAGGGTTTGATATCTTTTTCCAAAGGGTCTGCTATGAATTACCACGTTCAGCGAATCATTTCGCGCGTAATTCCGATGACTTTAGGGCTGTGTGTCTGCCTCTGTGCTCAGGAGTTTCGCGCCACGTTAACCGGGATTGTCACCGATCCTTCGGGGGCTGTGGTTCCGAAGGCCACTGTGGAGGCGGTGAATCGAGACACGCAACAGAAATACACGGTAGCGACGACGAGTAAGGGCGATTACTTCATACCGTACATGCTGCCTGGCACGTATACGGTGACCGTCACGGCGCCGGGGTTCCAGAAGAAGGTGCAGGACAACGTAGTGCTCGATGCGTCGAAGACGTTCGGGCTGAATATTCAATTGCAGATTGGGGCCGCGACGCAAACGGTGGAAGTGACGGCGGCGCCGCCGCTGATTGAAACGGCTACGGGTTCGGGCGGCACGATCCTGACGCAAGAGGAGTTGCAGAGCGTGCCGCTGAACGGGCGGCAGGTGTATACGCTGCTGGGTACAACGCCGGGCTCGCAGTTTGCGCAGACGCAGTTCGGCGCAAACGGCTATTCGGGCACGCGCGGCTGGGACGTTTCGAACAATTACACGCTGGGTGGCGGCGTTCAGAATTACCAGCAGTTCACGTTAAACGGCACCAACATGACAATCCAGTACAGCTATCAAAGCCAGGGGACCGGGACATGGGAAATTGCGCCGAATGTCGATGCACTGCAGGAAGTGAACGTCATGGAGCAAACGTACGATGCGCGCTATGGGCGCACGGGCGGGGGCACCGTGAATATGGTGGTGAAATCGGGCACGAATCAGTTTCATGGCACGGCTTACGATTACCTGGAAAACGGGCACCTGAACGCGAACAATTTTGAGAACAACGTGACGGGCATTCCGAAGCAGATGGTGCATCAGAACCAGTTTGGCGGCACGATCGGGGGTCCGGTGAAGAAAGACAAGATCTTCTTTTTCGGCAGCTATGAAGGGTATCGCGAAGGCATTCCATTTACGGATGTGGCGAGCACGGTTCCGGCGTATCTGCGGCCGAGTTCGAACGGCGTGAATTTTGGGAACACGGCGCAGAGCGGCGTGCTTTATCAGGTCTACGATCCGAATACGACGACGTGCCTGACGCCCGGGAATGCGCCGGCGCCGGGTACGGCGATCGGGAATTGCCCTTCGCCGAATCACTACGGGCGCACGATGTTTCCGAACGATACGATACCGGCCAGCCGCATCAACCCGATCGGCGCCGCGATTCTGAATCTGTATCCGCTGCCGAACAGCGCCGGTGCATCGTTAAGCAGCAACCTGGTGACGTCGGCGCCGGACGTCTATTCTTACGACCAGCCGATGGTGCGGGTGGATTACGATACGAGCGACAAGACGCGCTGGTACAGCCTGTTTGCGTTCCAGCACGGGACGGAAAATCGAAACACAAACGGGTTGTCGGGCGTAGCGGAGACGGGCAACATTGACCACATCCGGCAGGATTTGACTGCGAGCCAGGATATGACGCATATCTTCAGCCCGACCTTGCTGGCGGATTTTAAATTGTCGTACTCACGGTTTCTGGATTTTCAGCATAACGGCAACCTGAACCTGGCGGTGAATCCGGCCAGCATTGGTTTGACTATGCCGGCGATTCCGACCAAGCCGGTGATCGATTTGCCTGAGATCAGCCTGAGCGGGTTCGCTTCGGCGGTAGGGAACCAGGTACAGGACGATGTCTGGAACAACTTCATTTTCGATAACGACTGGACGAAGACGAAGGGCAACCACACGATCCATTTCGGCGGCGAAATAGCCGAGTATCAGCTTGCCGATCCGAATTATGTGGGCCGGCCGAACGGATATTTCAGCTTTGGGAGTACGTATTCGCAATACAATCCGACGGCGTCGAACACGTGCCCGGGATGCTCGAGCACGGTGCACGACAACATCAGCGTGGCGGACCTGCTGCTTGGGAATCCGGGCAGCGGCGGGGTGGACTGGAACTGGACGTTCTTCGATTACTACCCGACATGGGCCGTTTACGTGCAGGACGATTGGAAAGTGTCAAAGCGGCTGACGGTGAATATCGGGCTGCGGTATGACGTACAGATCGGACTGAAGGAGCGGCACAACTATCTGAACCGGGGCGTGTGCATGACGTGCATCAACCCGATTACCAATAACCCGCAGTTCCAGGCGAATGTGGCGGCCGATACACCGGCGTGGATTGCGGCGGGAATCAATCCGTCGTTGATCTTTCCGGCCTACGGAGGACTGGAATTTGCGGGCGCGAACGGGCAGTCGCGCGATGCGTATAACACCGACTGGTCAAACATTGAGCCGCGATTCGGATTCGCGTATCAACTGAATCCGAAGACAGTGATTCGCGGCGGATATGGCGTGGAGTTTGCGGTTGGGCTGGAAGGCGGGACATTCATCGGCGCGACGCAATCGACCGGGTATCAGGCCTCATTGAACGGCAATATCACGCCGAGCGGATACTTTGCGAGCGGCAATCCGTTTCCGAACGGAGCGCTGGCTCCGACCGGCAACACGCTTGGACTGCTGACGAGTATCGGAAATCAGCTTAATGTCGATTTTCCGCAGCGACGTATTCCACGTTCGCAGATTTTCTCGCTGGGTTTCCAGCGCGAACTGCCGTGGGGAATGGTTCTGGATGCGAAGTTTGCGGGCAATTATACGGACCGGCTGCGGAACGGGACGGCGGGCGCGCCGGGAAGCATCTGGCTGAACGGAACGATGCCTTTTTCGCAGTATTATCAAGCGCAGGTCAATCCCAATTACTTCAACAGACAGGTGCCGAATCCGTATTACGGGGTAGAGCCGATCACGTCTTCGCGCGGTTCGTCTCCCACCATCTCAGCCGAAGCGCTGATGACGCCCTATTCGGATTTCAATCTGATTGGGCAGGCGGACGATCCGCTCGGGAGAGAACGCTACAACGCGCTGGAGGTGAAGCTCAACAAGCGGCTGATCGGGCAGGGGGCGGGCGGTTTGAGTTTTCAGATTGCGTACACGTACTCGAAAACGATGGAAGATAGCGGGTACACAAACGGCTGGCCGTATCAGGATGCGAAGCTGCTGTACGAACTGGTGCCGACGGATCGAACCCACGTGTTTACGATGACGGCGGAGTGGGCGATTCCGGTCGGGCATGGAGGACACTGGCAGCCGCATGGCGTGCTGGGGCAGGTTGTGAACGACTGGCATATCAACTGGGTGACGTCGATTCAGACGGGCTTCCCATTGGGAATCAGCCAGCAGTACCAATACGAATGCAACCATCCGTACCGGCCCGATGGCGGACCGACGAACACGGATTATCTGTACAACGTGTATCCATTTACGTTCACGAATCCGTTCACGGGCGCGCAGCAGGTTTCGACGGGCGGCTGCTGGGTGCCGAACAACGCGATTTCGCAGTATTTCACGACGAGCTTTCTGCCGCAACGGATCGGGCAGGTACGCGCGCCATCGGTGCCGAATCTGGATGTTTCGGTGTTCAAGAATTTTTCGATCTGGGAGTCGCTGAAGCTGCAGTTCCGGGCGGATGCGTTCAACCTGACGAATACGGCGCTGCGGCAGGCGGTGAATACGAATCCGACGGCGGGACCGCCGGTTTATTCGGGGGGCGTGTGGAGCGGATTCGGGACGGTGAGCGATCTGCAGTATAACTTTCCGCGGATTATTCAGCTTTCGTTGAAGGCGATTTTTTGAAGCGGTCAAAATAGCTTTCAGCAGTCAGCTTCCAGCGGTCAGCTTTTAAGGAAGAAGGACATTTTTCCTTATTGCTGGTGGCTCGCGGGGCGGGGTGGATATAAGGCGCCGCCTGGAAAGGCGGCGGCGGGCTGGAAAGCCCGGCCCCACAAGAGGCTTGCTGTAGCAGAGGCTGAAGGCTGATGAACCATGGCTGAACACACGTTTAACGAACCGCGCATTGCGCTGAACCGGATCTACACGCGAATGGGCGATGCGGGGGAAACGCGTTTAGCCGGCGGGCAGAAGATCGCGAAACACGATCTGCGCATCGAGTGTTATGGCACGGTAGATGAACTGAATGCTTTTATCGGGGTGGCGCGGACGACGGCGGAGGCGCTGAGCGGGGACAGCGCTCCACTGAGCTGGCTGGCAGCGATTCTAAAGCGGGTGCAGCATGAGCTGTTCAATCTGGGTTCGATTCTGGCGACGCTGCCGGAAGATGTGCATCCGAAGCAGCCACGCGTGACGGATGCGGAGGTTGAGCAACTGGAACGCGAGATTGACGCGGCGAACGATCAGTTGCAGCCGTTGCGATCGTTTGTGCTGCCGGGTGGGAGCCGGTTGGATGCGGAACTACACGTCTGCCGGACGGTGTGCCGGAGAGCGGAACGCATTCTGGTGCGGCTTGCCGGGGAGCAGGAAATTCCGGGGGAGGCGCTGCGTTATGTGAACCGGCTCAGCGATGCGCTGTTTGTGTGGAGCCGCTGGGCGAACCACGTCCTGGGGACGGCGGAGACGCTGTGGGAGCCGAATGCGGCAGCGAGCGGGAAATAGCTATCAGCGGTCAGCTATCAGCCGTCAGCTAATAAGGAAAAGACATTTTCCAGATGTCTTTAGAATGGAGATCCAGGGGGCGCTGTGAAAGATTTCCGCGAGTTAAAGGTCTGGGAGAAGGCGCACGAGCTAACGCTAGCGATCTACCAGATGACGGCCGCCTTTCCGCGGGAAGAATTATTTGGGCTGACGAGTCAACTGCGGCGATGCAGCGCGCTACCGAGTTGAAACGGATGCTCACGGTGCTCCTTCAGAAGCTGAGAGCTGATCGCTGATGGCCGCTCAGCGGCCAGCGAGCCGGAATCGGAAGAAAATGTTTCCACCAATTGGATGCTGGCCGTAGTAGGGTTTGATGGAGGCCGGGAGAGAATAGGTTTCGATGTTAGCGCCCAGGCCGGTTTCTATGTAGCGAAAAAGGCCGAGGTCGCGGGTATAGCCGATCGTGTATGCGCCGATGCGGAACGTGCTGCCATAGAACGTGTCGAGAAATTGCTCGAGGCCGGGTTGCCCGGCAAAGAGCTCGTCTTTATCGACGAGCTCCATGCGGCCGGTGATGAAGTTCCTGCGCCGGACGGGCAGCACCGATTCCACCGTGTAGGCGTTCAGATTGCGTTTCGTGTAAGTACTGTGATTGCGGCCCCAGATGAAACTTGAAGACCAGCTTCCGCCGGGCGTGGGCCTCGAGTATTCAATAGACGCGGTAGTTCGGGTCTGATCGCCCGGTTCGAGCATTTCCGGGTGAGTGAGATGCCCGATGGAGAATTGAGCCGCCCAATTCCTGCCGGGGAAATACCAGAGCCTGGTGGACCAGGAATTGATGGGGCCGGAGTCGATGTCCCATCGAAACTCATCGGGTTCCGCACCGTGGAAGCCGCTCGCTTCGAGCTTGAAGTTTCTATAGGCGAGAGCGGCGGTGACGACGTCGTTGGCGATATGGGTTGAGTCCTCCCAGTGGTGGGCGATAGGTGCTTGCGGCAGCTCCATCGCTGAAGCTCGATGGGGGTAGGCGATGGGGCCGAGAGCGGGATCGCCGACGGGTGCGACATAGAGCTGCAAAGTCGTGTTCTCGTTGAGAGAGAGCGCGTATTGGAAACCGAGGGCCATGATGAAGTCGTGCGGGTGCTGTCCATCGACGATGGGTTTTCCGAAAGCTGTTTCGCCGGTCTGGAACAGAAGCGGGTAGTGGCGGTCCGTGATGGTGGCGGGCTCCAGACTGAGCATGAGCTGAACTTCGAATGCGCCGTTCGTTCCGAGCCGGTGTTCAGCGGCCCCCATAAACCAGTTCGATGAATAGAACTTGTCGCCGCCGCGCGGCCCTGATTGCTGCGTATCGTCGAGGAAGGCTTGGGCCATGTACATGGTGTTCCAGGTTCCAACAGGTCTCATAAGCATGGGAGCGGGCCAAGCCGCTGGATTCAGCGCAGTGCCGGACATGCTATCCATCAGAAACATGCTGGCCGCGTTCATTTGAACCATGTTCATTGCAGGCATCGACATGTCTTGATGAGCCGGTTGCTGAGCTGCGGTTGGATCCTGGGCGGAGAGAGTGGCGCCTAAGCCGGCGCAGAGCAGGAGGGGCAGCACGCTTTGGAGAAACCGGACTGGCGCTGCGGGGCAGACAAGCTGGTTAGGGAACAATGGGTTGATCTCCTCATCTTGAAAAATCAGCGAGCCTTGTCGCGCGGCGTTTAAGGGCGCTGGCGTGCAGGCTCGTCATCTGCTGCCTGAAATTCGCGGCAGCAACAAATGGGCAGAAATCAACCGAAGTTCAGACGCGGAGAACGACGGAGGACAGGTCAAGAAATCCGGGCGGGGACGCAGACCCCTGCGAAACTTTGGCCTGCGCGGCGGGGAGCGGACGCATGAAAGCCGACGTTGAAACAAGCGTCGCAACAGGCTGTGGCGGGGTGAGGTGCACGACCGAAGGTGCTGCAAGCGCGACTGCCATGGGATGCGCACACGCCAACGGAGATTGATCTGCGGGCGCGTGATGATGCCGATGACAGGGCGGGAGATTGCTGAACGAGGTACTTTCACAAGGAGCAACGGCGCACGCGATGGAACATTTCGCACTGGCGAAGAGGAACAGCAACGCGAGAAACACGGCCGCCAGATGTGAGGAACCGCGCATTGCCCTTATGCTAGCATCGCAGCGCCTGAGACTGGTTTTGTGCACAATCGGGAGTAAAATTTGTAGCGCTCACGAAGATCCTTGGGCCGCGAAAAACGAGCGGATATCTTGTGCCAGCAGCTCAGGCTCTTCCCATGCTGCAAAATGTCCCCCGCGCGGCATGTCAGACCAGTGCCGGACATTGTAGCCGCGCTCAATCCACTCACGAGGAGGAAAGGGTTCCTCTTTTGGGAAGCGCGCGACGGCGCAAGGCACCCGAACGAAGTCCGTTTCGCCGAATTGAAGCGGTGCTTTTCTGCCTTCGTAATACAAACGGAAAGAGGAGTTGATCGTTTCGGTCATCCAGTAGAGCGTCACATTCGCCAACAACTCATCGAGGACAAAGCGTTGACGAAGCTCTCCGTCGCAGTCGGACCAGTCATGGAACTTCTCGAGTATCCAAGCCGCTAAACCCGCGGGCGAGTCGTTCAGGGCGTAGGCTGCTGTTTGAGGGCGCGTCCTCTGAATGTGAGCGTAGGCGCCGCTCTGCTCATACCAGCGTTCTGCATCGCTAAGAAATTGTTGTTCCGCGCTCGTCAGTTTCGCTCCCTGTTTGAGATAGGGCCGGTACGATCCCGGAATATAGTTCAAATGAATGCCGATCATACGATGGGCGTGTCTGAGCCCCAACATCGTGCTTACGCTGGCGCCAATATCGCCACCTTGGGCGGCGAATCGGCTATATCCCAACTGGCCCATCAGATTCGCCCATAAGGCGGCAATGCGGGCGGTGTTCATACCGGGGCGGTCCGGCCGATCCGAAAAACCGTACCCGGGCAGGGAGGGAACGACGACGTCAAAAGACGTGGTGAGATTTTCGTCATGAGCGGCAGGGCCGGTCAACAGAGGAATGAGCCGCAGAAATTCCAGAAAAGATCCGGGCCACCCATGTGTCAGGATTAGCGGGATCGGATGCGGTCCCTTGCCGCGCTCGTAGATAAAATGGACTCCGACTCCATCAGCCAGGTACCGGTAGTGATGGAAAGCTGAGAGCCTTTCCACCTGTGCTTTCCAGTCAAACTGATCAATCCAATAGCGGCAAATCTCCTGGAGGAACCCACGGTCGAATCCGTACTGCCAATCGGCGCCCTGGACCTCATCCGGCCATCTGGTCCGTGCCAGCCGGTCTCGAAAGTCGTCTACGGCCGACTGGGAAAACGGTATAGCGAACGGTTCAATGGCCACAAGTCTCTTCTAATCTTCACATTCAGGTTTGTGGGAGTTCGTGTGCGCGAGCCATAACCCCGCGCCTAGCGTGGAACTTCTGTAGATTGTCATTTTGCGTGAGAGCGCGTCCATACTTAATAAGGAGGAGCTTCCCATCACCGCGCCAAAACGCGCCAACACCTCAACGCTGGTTATGGTGGTTTGCACCGCCGGCATTATTGCCGCGCTGCATTACGGTCAGGACCTGATTGTGCCTTTTGCGCTGGCGGTACTGATCAGCTTTCTGCTGAGTTATCCGGTCACGTGGGTGGAACGGCTGAAGGTCGGGCACACGGCGGCTGTTGTGCTGGTGATGCTGGTGACGTTTTCGCTGGCGGGCACGATGATCTGGATCGCCACAAGCGAACTCACGCAGATCGTCATTCGCCTGCCCGAGTACCAGCAAAATATACGGGCAAAGCTGGATCGTATCCAGCACTTCAGCGGTTCGGGCGGAAACTCGGCGCTGGCGAAGGCGGCGCGGAGCATCACAGAGCTGGGCGATGAATTTTCGCAAAGTAATCAGGCGGTGCAGCAGCAAAAGACGGCGGCGGCGAAAGCGAACCAGCCTCCGGCTCCTCAGGCGATCCAACCGGTGCCAGTGCGGGTGGTGAAGCAGCCGACGGGATGGTTCGGCACTTTGGGATCGTTCGGCGCATCGATCGGGCGCTTTGTGGCCACAGCGCTGGCGGTAGTCATTTTGACACTGTTCATTCTGCTCAACCGCAGCGGCCTGCGCAACCGCCTCTTCCGGCTTTTCGGCAAAGGCCGCATTACGGCCATGACGACTGCGCTCGACGATGCCGCCCAGCGCGTGAGCCGGTATCTGCTTACGCAGGGGATGGTGAACACGACCTACGGGCTTCTGCTGGGCACGGGTCTTTATTTCATTGGGGTTCCTTATGCCGTGTTTTGGGGATCGATAGCGGTATTCCTGCGCTTCATTCCGTATCTGGGCACATTTGTCGCAGGAATGGCGCCCTTTGTGCTGTCGCTTGCGGTGTTTGATGGCTGGAAGAGGCCGCTGATGACACTGGGCGTTTTTTTGGCGGTGGAAGGCACGATTTCGGGAGTTGTCGAGCCCTGGCTGTATGCGACACGAACCGGGATTTCATCGCTTGCGATTCTTATTTCGGCCACGTTCTGGACTTTGCTGTGGGGGCCCATCGGGCTGGTGATGTCGACGCCGCTGACGGTGCTGTTGCTGGTGCTGGGCCGGCACGTGCCGCAGATGGAATTTTTCTACATACTGCTTGGAGATGAACCGGTGCTGGCGCCGGAGGCGCACTATTATCAACGGCTGCTGGCGCTAGATGAAGATGAAGCGCATGAAGTGGCGGAGGAGTATCTCAAAAACAAGACGGTGCAGCAACTTTATGACGGCGTTCTGATTCCGGCGCTGGGATTGGCGGAGCAGGACCGGCATGAGAATCAGCTCGATGCAGAACGCCAGCGGTTTATCTACCAGAGCACGCGGGACCTGATTGAGGAACTGGGCGAGAGAATTCCGGATGAAAGCAGCACGGCGGCACCGGCATTAGCAGGCGAAGCAACAGCATTGGACAACGAGGCGGCGTTGGATTCGATTCTTTGCATTCCCGCGCGCGATGAAGCCGATGAACTGGTGGGCATCATGCTTGCGCAATGCTTGCGGCACGCCGGTTATCGTGCGGAATCGATCTCCATTGGTTTTGTGGAAGAGATGCTGGAACACGTGAAGCAATGCGAGCCCAATGTGCTATTCATTTCGGCGCTGCCGCCGTTTGCCGTAACGCATGCACGCTCGCTGTGCCGCAGAGCGCGCAAGCAATGCAAAGACGTAAGAGTAGTGATTGGCCTATGGGGCACGACTGCCGACCACAAAACATTGCAGGAGAGATTAGGCGCCGGATGCTCGGATTATCTGGTGCATAGTATTGCCGAAGCGGAGTTGCAACTGCGGCTGTTTTCAGGCCGTGCGCTGGCGTCGGAAGAGCGCGCGCAGGAGGCAGCGGAAAATGCAAGGGCCGCAGTGCTGGCCGAAGAATCACAGGATGCTAGGGTAAATACACGCCTGTGATTTCGCGGCATGATGCATCTTCGCTGTAACGCCCCAGGGTGTGGCACGACGCTCGAACTGCATGTGCATGCGCTCGCGTGTCCGAAGTGCGGTGACCTGCTCGAAGTGGTTATGGAGCGGCCGCAGCGGGAGCCGTGTGATCTGAAGAAAATCTGGCGCGAGCGGCGGGCTTCTCATCGTGTCCTGGATCAGAGCGGAATCTGGCGATTCCGTGAATTGCTTCCATTCGATTACGCGGACTCAGACGTAGTCACGCTGTTTGAAGGCAATGTCGCGCTCGTGCGTGGTTTTAAATCCGCTGACTGGGCGGGAGTGACGGATTTGCGCTTCAAGCATCTGGGCTGGAATCCTACCGGATCGTTCAAAGATCTGGGAATGACGGCGGCGATCACGGAGGCCAGATTTACGGGCGCGAAGACCGTTGCTTGCGCTTCGACCGGCAATACGGCGGCATCGCTGGCTGCATATGCGGCGCGCGGGGGCATTCAGGCGCGGGTCTATCTTCCGGCGGGCCAAGCATCGGCAAACAAGCTGGCGCAGGCGCTCGATTTTGGCGCCGAGGTGGTGCAAGTGGCAGGCAGCTTCGACCAGGCGCTGGACACATTGCTGGCGCAATCCGAGGCTGACTTGCAGTTTCTGAACTCGATTAATCCGTTTCGCATCGAGGGGCAGAAGACGGCGATGCTGGAACTGCTGGAGCAACTCGAGTGGAATGTGCCGGATTATTTGGTTGTGCCCGGGGGGAATCTGGGCAACTCGTCTTCTTTCGGCAAGGCATTTCGCGAGCTGAAGGAATTCGGTTTCATCGAGCACGTTCCGCGCCTGGTGATCGTACAGGCGGCGGGGGCGAATCCTTTGGCGCAGATGTGGCGGTCAGGGAGCGGCGAGTTGTGGCCGGTGACATCTCCGGAGACCGTTGCGACTGCGATTCGGATTGGTAATCCGCGCTCCTGGAGAAAAGCGCTGCAGGCGATCCACTATACAAACGGTGTGGTGATGGATGTGACGGACGCGGAGATTGGCGAGGCGAAGGCGGTGATCGGCCGCGATGGGATTGGCTGCGAGCCGGCATCGGCGACAACGCTGGCGGGCATTCGCAAACTGGCAGCGGCGGGCGAGATGGATCGCGATGCGCGCATTGTGGCGGTGCTCACGGGCCATGCTTTGAAGGACACAGACTACATCATTCATTCACAGGAACAGCGTGCCGGATCAGTTTGAAATAACGGTTCCGGCTTCAATTGCCAATCTGGGGCCGGGATTTGACACGCTTGCCGTGGCGGTGCAGCTTTATGTGCGCTTGCGCGTGAAGCAGACGGGGGGCAAAAACGAGCTTCATTTTCGCTTCGCCAATGCGTTGATTGATGGCGAGAACTACATCGAGCGCGCGTTTCTTTTCCTGGCACGGCAGCAAGCGGCGGACTTTCCTTCTCTTGATGTGGAAGTGGAGACGGAGATTCCGCCGAAATCGGGATTGGGGAGCAGCGCGGCGGCGACGGTGGCGGGGCTGCGGCTGTACGAAGCCATTGCGGGCCCGCTTCCGGCGCAAGGATTGCTGAATGCGGCCTGCGCGCTGGAACACCACCCGGACAACGTAGCGGCGGCGCTGCTGGGCGGTTTAACGATCAGTTGCCAATTACCGGACCGATCGGTGATGGCGATGCGTATGGGATGGCCGGCCCAGTTGAAATTTGTTGTGCTGACGCCGCACATCCCGCTGCCGACGGCGCACAGCCGCAGCGTGCTGCCCGACAAAGTGAGTCTGGAAGACGCGGTGTTTAATGTGCAGCGAGTCGCGCTGCTGCTGCGCAGCTTACAAACAGAAGATTTTTCGCTGCTGCGGGAAGCACTTTCAGACCGTCTCCACCAGCCCTACCGGCAGCACCTGACGCCCGGCCTGGAACGCGCGCTGACGCTGCAGCATCCGGATCTGCTGGGCGTATTTCTGAGCGGCGCGGGGCCTTCGATTGCCGCGCTCGCGATGCAACATCTGGATGAGATCGAAGAGCTGTTACGCGACAGCTTTCGCGAAACCGGCTTGACATGTTGCGTGCGGCGGCTGCAGGTACATGAGAATACCTAGCTGAGTGTAGCGGCGATGTGCGGCTTGCCTAATTGACACTCTTCGTGCACGGCGCGCACGGCGCGTTCCAAACCGTCGAGGCGGACCACAATGCCGATGGTGATTTCACTCGAGCCTTGCGCGATGGCGATGATGTTGATCTGCTCGCGTGAGATAGCGGTGAAGACGCGGCCCGCGAGTCCGGGCGTGCCGCGCATGCCTTCGCCGACAACGGCGAGAAGGCCGACGTTTTCATCGACCTCGATGGGTTTGAGATAGCCGTGCGCGAGCTCAATAGAGAGGTTGGATTCCAAGGCCTCGAGGGCAGCTTCCAAATCATGCTTGCGCACCAGAAGGCAAAAGCTCTGGCGGTAGCTGGAACTGGTGAAGACCAAAATTTCGACATTCGCCAGCGCGAGAGCATCGAGCGCACGCGCCATGAGCTTCGTTCCGCTCAGGACGGCATTCACCGGCTCCATGGAGATAAGGGCGACGTTTGACATGGAAGTCACGGCGCGCGCGCCTTTCGGCTCATCGAAATGCCCTACGATCCTGGTGCCGGGCTTATGCGGGGCGAAACTGTTTTTGCTCCAGACGGGAATTTGCTTTTCGACCAGCGGAGCGAGGGTGCGGGGGTGCAGCACTTTGGCGCCGTTGTACGCGAGCTCGGCGGCTTCCGCGTAAGTGACCTGATCGAGGACGGCGGCATCGGAGACCAGTCGCGGATCGGCGGTCATAATGCCGTCGACATCGGTCCAGATCCAAAGCTCGCGCGCATCCAAGCAGGCGGCAAGAATGGATGCAGAAAAGTCGGAGCCGCCGCGTCCCAAAGTAGTCGGGCGGCCATCGGGCGTGGCGCCGTTGAATCCGGTGACGACTGGGACGATGCCGTCTTCGAGTAATGGAACAATGCGCTCGGTGCATTTCAATCGCGTGGGGTCCATCTGGGGCGAGGCATTGCCGAATACGGCATCGGTCACGATCACGTCGGCGGCGCTCACGGCGCGCGACGGGATTCCGGCAGACTCCAGATATCCGGCGAGCAAGGCCGCGGAGAGGCGTTCGCCAACCGCTAAGGCCTCGTCGACGGAACGCGGCGGGCGCTCGCCGAGCATCAGAATACCGTTTGCGATGCGCTGAAATTCAGCCACTAACGATTCGACCGATTCTGTCGCTGCGATTTGATGCTGGCGGGCAGAGCCGTTGCTGAAGAGATCGCGGCAGGCTTCGAGGTGGCGTTCGAGAAGAGTGCGAATGCTGCGATCGACCGAGGAGCGGTCACCCACTTCGGCACGCTTCAATGTTTCAAGCAGCAGATCCGTCACTTTCGACATTGCGGAAACGACGACGAGTAGCGGGCGCTTCTTTTGTTCGGCTGAAATAATTCCGGCGGCCACGCGCATCCGTTCGGCACTTCCCATACTGGTGCCGCCAAACTTCATAACCAGGAGATTTTGCAATGCAGGAGGTCTCTCGAGGGCAGGAAGCCCTATAGGGATCATAGCGGGACGCGTCATTGCGCCGTTTTTATACTCAAAGCATGAACCGCCGCAGCGCGCTGTTTAGTGTGTTTCTGATATCTGCTGTTTTACCGGCGATGGCGCAGGAAGCTCCGAAATTGCGATTACCGGATGTCGCAGCGCCCCTGAATTACCGCGTTGCGCTGACACTCGATCCGACGAAAACGACATTCAGCGGGAACATCGCGATCCATCTGAGCATCAAGCGACCGCTCGAGACACTTTGGTTGAACGCGACGCAAATCGAAGTACAGAGCGCGGAACTCAGCGCAGGCGGCCGGACCTACACGGCCAGGGCGTTGCCGAGCGGGAACGATTTTCTGGGCCTGCATTTCAGTTCGCAGGTACCGGCCGGGAACGGAGAGCTACGGATTTTTTATACGGGCCATGTGCGCCAGCAGGATAGTTCGGGCATCTTTGCGATGGAAGACGGCGGCAACAAATATCTGTTCACACAATTCGAATCGACCGATGCGCGCGACGCGTTTCCCTGCTTCGATGAGCCTTCCTATAAAACGCCCTGGCAACTTACGTTGACAGTGCCGGAAGAATACACGGCGGTGAGTAACACGCCGGTTTTGAATCAGAGTTCGAAGGGCAACCAGAAAGTGATTGCGTTTAAAGAAACGAAGCCGCTGCCGAGTTACTTGATCGCGTTTGCGGTGGGGCAATTCGATTTCGTGCCGGCGGGAACGGCCGGCCGCAATCACGTACCGGTTCGCATTGTGACGCCGAAAGGCCATGCCGATGAAGCGAAGTATGCAGCGGAAGTAACGGCCACCATCCTGACCAGGCTGGAAGATTATTTCGGGATTCCTTATCCGTATGAGAAATCGGATCAGGTTGCGATTCCGGTGACGTTCGGTTTCGGCGCGATGGAAAACGCCGGCATGGTGACTTACGGGCAGACCATTGTTCTGGCAAATCCGGCGCGAGATACGGAGACGCGGCGGCGCGAATACGCCTCGGTGGCCGCGCATGAACTGGCGCACCAATGGACCGGAGATTTGGTGACCACTGCCTGGTGGAACGATATCTGGCTCAACGAGGCGTTTGCGACGTTCATGGAAGAAAAGATTATCGCGGAATGGAAGCCGGAGTGGAAAACGCGCGTGGAAGACGTCATGAATTCGAAGGTCGCCGCTGAACGCGCCGACAGCCTGGTGAGCGCGCGCAAGATCCGCCAGGAGATCAGGACCAAAGACGACATTAGCAACGCGTTCGATGAGATCACGTACCAGAAGGGCGCTTCGGTGATTCGCATGTTTGAAACCTGGATCGGCCCGGAGCAGTTTCGCAAAGGCGTGCATGCTTATCTCGAAAAATACGCCTTCAAGAATGCGACCGCGCCGGAGTTTCTGGCGGTGATGGATTCGGTTACAGGGAAGAACGTGACGCAGCCTTTCTCTACGTTTTTGGATCAGGCCGGCGTGCCTATGGTCTCGGTAGCGCTCGATTGCAACCGGGGGGCCCCCGTGCTGGTGATGTCGCAGCAACGGTATGTGCCGCTGGGTACGAAGGGCTCCGGCCAACAGATCTGGCAGATTCCCGTGTGCGCAGCATTTGGAAGCGGCAATGGGACGGAGAATGCCTGCACATTGATGGCGCAGCCCAGCATGCGATGGACGCTGAAGAACAAGACCTGCCCTGCCTGGGTGGATGCCAATCAAAACGCGGTGGGTTATTACCTGGTTGATTACGACCGCAAACTGCTTGATTCACTGACGAGCGGCGATGTGGAGCACCGGTTGAATGCCCCCGAGCGCGTCGACTTTATGGGAAATGCCGAATTGCTGACGAACGGCGGCAAGCTGCCGGCTGCGGATGCGCTGCGGCTGGTAAACGTGTTTCACAGCGATCCCGAGCGTTACGTGGTCATCAGCGCGCTGGACCTGGCATTGTTCCCGCGAATGCATTTGGTTCCGCAAAACCTGATGCCGAATTACGTGCGGTTCTTGAGAGACAATTTTCAGGCTCGGGCACATGAGATCGGATGGATTCCGAAGCCGGGCGAATCGGATGATGTGCATCTTTTGCGGCCGCGCTTGCTGCCGGCAATAGCCACGTATGGGGAAGACAAAGAACTGGCGTCGCAGGCGCGCGAGCTGACGGATAAATGGTTTCAGAATCGAAACGCGATTGATGCCAGCGTGGTGACGGCTGTTTTGGGGACGGCCGCGTATTACGGGGACAAAGCGCTTTTCGACCGCTTTTTGGCGGAACTCGAGAAGACTCATGATCGCCAGGAGCGCGAACGAATTTTACAAGCGATGGGCCATTTTCGGGACCCCGCGGCGATCCGGGCGGGCATGGAAGCGGTGCTCTCCGGGAAGATTCCGTTTATGGAAGGCTTGGTGCTGCTGTTTTCCGGACAAGGGCAGGAAGCGACGCGTGGTATGGCGCTGGAGTTTATGAAGGCGCACTTTGACGAGATCGCGGCGAAGCGGCCGACGGGCGGTGGATTCGATGCCGGCTCGGTTTTCCCGCAAGTGGGCGCGAGCTATTGTTCGCCGACGCGGAAGGAGGAGTTGCAGCAATTCTTCCAGCCGAGGGCAGGCAAGTTCACGGGCGCTCCACGGGCGCTATCGCAGGTGTTGGAGAGCATTGACGATTGCATTGCTTTGAAAGCGGCGGAAGAGTCCAGTGTCGAGGCGTTTTTGAAGAAATACTGAAGTATGCGGTGGTGGGTTTGTTTGCTGCTCGCCGGGATCTCCAGGAACCTTTTGTCCGGCGGGACTGCCGGCGTACAAGCACCCGCCGCGCGGCCTAGATTCGAGGTAGTCTCGGTCAAGCCAACGGACAGCACCATTCTGCAAACGAAGCCGACGCGTTCCGGCGGGAGGATCACGTGGACGACCGACTTGTGGTACCTGATCGGCTACGCCTATGACTTGCCGCCGTCTCAAATCTCTGGCGTGTTCCCCAAGAATGCTCCCCTATATAGGATCGATGCTGTAACAGATCCAACGGCTGCGGACGCTGAAGTGAGGCAGATGCTTCAAACAACACTGGCGGAGAGATTCGGAATGATCGCTCACCAGAGCGTTCGGGAGATGGATGGATATGGTTTGTACCTGAGTAAGGACGGTTCCAAACTCCAGGAGATCACCGCAGGAGCCAGCCCGCCTCCATTGCCGGAGTGGTACCGGGATGCTTCGGAAGCTAATTTACACGGCCAAGTGACCGCTATCGTGCTGGAGGCGGGCGTTACAGCAATCACGGGTAGGGCAGCTTCGATGTTGCAACTCAGCGAAGCGTTGCAGAGGGTATTACAGAGGCCGGTCTGGGATCACACCAGTCTTAAAGGAAATTACTACTTCAGTTTTCGTTTTGCACTCTTGGCGAGTAGCGAGAGTGATGCTCCTGCTCTATCCACTGCACTCCGGGAAGGTCTTGGTCTGCGGCTGCAAAAGGAGAAGGGACCTGCGGCGATGTTGATCGTGGATCACATTGAAAAAGTGCCGACGCCGAATTGATCCTTTTCACATGAGCCTCTGGAGAGCCGCCGGAAATGAAACACTACTTCGGGGTCCAGCCGTCTTGGCCTGCGAGGAATGCGGGTGAGGCCCACTTTTCCGCTTCTTTGGCTGTGAGTTGGTGAGAATAGGGCTCGCGAGTTTGGGGACTGGCGCCGTGGCCGGTGGAGTGGTACTCGGCGAAAAAGGCGGTCGGCAATGTAGAGACGCCGAAGCGAGGCCAATCGACCCAACCTTGTGGAATGACAGGGGCGTCGATTTCTGCATTGAGGTAGACAACCGTCGCATAGGGGCGCCAGGCGCGGCCTAGCGCAATAATGCCGGGCGAGCGCTTGTCGCCCGTCAGCTTGCATTGCTTGAACACATAGCCGCTGTCCTGATCGGGCGTGTGTTTGCTTTGGGCGGTGTACATTACGTTCCCTTCGGGTATGGCGTGCAGTTCGCAGCGCTCGAATACCGCCTTGGCATCGCCGAAAATGAAATCGACGCCGCCTTCGATGTAGCTATCGGCGAAATACTGGCGAGCGGCGACGCACGGGCCGTAGTCGCTGTAGCAGTAGCGGGCGGCGGCAAACAAGGTGTCCTGCGCGCCGAGGAAGCGCATGTGCCGGAACGTGGCGCGATCTGCCGTAACCGACAGCGCGACGGCTTGCCCGGCGTGCGGACCGGCGTCATTCGCAACCGTGAAGTGATCGAGCGTGGCATCTTTCGCTTCGATGAAAAGCGTGGCGCTGTTGAATGTTCCTCCATGGGTGGGGCCGGCATTGTTGTAAATGAGCGTGGTTTTCGCGGGGTCGCCCGAAGCATCTCCATGCAGATGAACGCGGGGCTTACGAATGGTGACGACTTCGCGATAAGTGCCAGGCTTGACGAAAATATCGCCGCCATCTGCCGGGAGCGCGTCTACGGCCGCCTGAATGTTTTGAAAGTCACCGGCGCCATCCTGCGCAACCGTAAGAGAACGTTTGCTGCCGAAGTGAAGGACGGTATTGAAGTCGATCGCCGGGGCGGAAAGGACGGGCGGCTTTTCAGCGCCGGCCTCATTTTGCTCGATGGCTTCTGTCGTCACGTCCTGAGCGCCATGCAGCGCGAGTCCAGGACCGCCGAAGAACTGCAGGCGAGTAATGCGGATGTGTTGGGTCGGGCCGAGAATGTTGGGCTGTACCGCAATGGCGGGGCCGGGGACATGAATCCAGGCGTCCTGGATGGCGCCGTTCACAACATTGCTCAAGATAATGCCCGCTGCCGCGCCGTTGGCAGGAGATTCGAGGTTCACAGCGTCGATTGACAGATCGATCGTCTTTTCGATTGAGGCCAGAGCGCACGCAGCGTTCCGCAGCGTGATGTGCGAAATATGAAAGCCCTGTGATTCGTAATCGGCCACAAGCACAGGGCAGTTCTGGCCGTCCAGAATTCCCGGTCCGGCAAGACCGCTATAGGCTGCCTGGTAGGAAAACAGGAACGGCTTGCAGGCGGGAGTTTTGCCGGGGTGATCCGGTTGGCAACTGCCGGGAGCGATATCGTAGTCCCGTATATTTTTCGAGGCTGCCAGGGTGACACCCTCCGCTACGACGAGTGTGACGCCGCGGGGCAAGAGAAGCGGCAGCGATTGGAAGCGGCTGCCGTGTTCGCCGCGCGACAACACAACCGCCATGCCCGGACTGCAGAGATTCAGGGCCTGCTGGATGTTCGATGTGTCGGAGCCGTTTTTTGCGGGCGTGAGAACAAAACAGGCTTTTAATGGTTGCGGTTGGCCCAATAACGTGCCCGGGAGAAGCAACAGCAGGATGATTGGAACTCTCATCATGAAAAGCTTTAGCAAAATTTTTGCAGCGAATGGCGAATTTGGCCTGGGAACGGATGGGCAAGGCCAGTAAATCAGCGGGGGTGAAGGCGATAAGTAGCTTAAAATCTGATGCCTACAACTCTAATTCCTGCTCCTGGTGCAACCGATAAGTGTTTCAAGTAAGCGAAATCTTGGTTTGTCACAGCCGATGATACAGCAGCAAAACAACACTGCTTCGACAGGAGTACTGACTCCGGAAGATGTTCTCACTGTACGCGACGGGGCTCAATTATCCAAGTTGAGTTCAGTTCTGAACGGATTGGAAGTTGGGGCGCAAAGGATACAGCGTCATGTCCAGGAAGCGGTGGTGGCGGTGAAAGCCGGCACGTATCGCGTGGACCCTCTTCAACTCAGCAAGCGAATTGTCGGGGAGGCGCTCCGGACTCTGTAGCACCGGCCCGCCATCTGAACCGGCCTTTTAGCTCGCGCTCGGGAGCGCAAGGGCCGTACCCGCTTCTGCATCTGTTCCCAGCAAGTCTATTTCCCAAACGCCCTGGAAATCGACAAAGTACGCCTGCACGGCAACGCCGGAGACCTGCTCGCGAACGCATCGCGCCGCAACGCTCAATTCTCTTACGTGATGTTCGGCTTCGGCGCTGGCATCATTTCCGAACGCCGATAATCCTCCATAGCCGCCACAGTCGGAGTGCGTCATCAGGATTACGAGCCCGGTGGCATGGAGACGAATGGACTTGCGGATCTGATCGATCACAAATTCCCGATCCGCCGGCCGCTCCGGCGAGGCCAGACACTTGGCGCCTCCTGCGATTTGGATGGAGTCCGGTTTATCGATGCCGAGGCGTTTCAGAAATTTGCTAAAGCCGAGCCGGAAGCGGTTATCGAAGCACCAGACAACAGCCGCGTCGCACCGGTAGTGCTCACGCGGAGCATCAAAATGGAAAACCTTGCGCATGCGACACCTCTGCTATACATTCGCACATAGATCGTCTAACTCGTATGCTGACCGGTGCTGCAAGGTTGAGATCGATCGCACTGCTAGGAGGCTTATTCATTCCGCCGCTATGGCCCGCAGACATCGAGCCTCATTTGGATCAGCAATTGCAAACAGCATACGACCAGATCTACGATCAGCAGTTCCAAGCTGCGCGGCAGACGCTGGCAGAGTACAAGAGCGCTCATCCGGACGACCCGATGGGGCCTGTGTCAGATGCGGCGATGTACATGCTCGAGCAATTCCACCGCCTCGGCATTTTGGAAAAGGATTTTTTTTCGGGTAACGGAAAAATATTTACGAATAAGCCGCAGAGGCCGCCTGATCCGCACCTGGCGCAAGCGTTCCATGCCGCTATAGAACAGGCGGAAAAGGAAGCTGCAGCCGCTCTTCACAAATCGCCGCATGATGCGAACGCTTTGCTGGCTGACGCTCTCGCGGAGACTTTGCAGGCCGACTATGATGCACTCGTGAAGGATCAGGGCTGGCAGGCCTTGAAGGAGATCGAAGACGCAAGCGCCAAATCCCGCCAACTGCTCTCGTTTTGTTCTCACTGTTACGACGCGTATCTGGCAAAGGGCATGGAAAACTACATACTAGGCCAGCAATCCGGATTTACGCGCTTTTTGCTGCATCTCGGCGGGGCGGACACCGATGAGCAGAAAGGGCTTCAGCAACTAAAGATCGTTGCCGAAAAAGGCAACTACTTCAAAAGCTATGCCAAACTGCTGCTGGCCATCGCCGCTAAGCGGCAAAACGATAAGAGCAAAGCGAAAGAGTTGATGTCGCAGCTTGCCACCGAATATCCGAACAACATGTTTTTCCGCGAGGCGCTTAAGACGCTGGGTTAGCGATTTATGACGTACTGTTCCGGGCTCTTCTGGCCGGTTTATGCCGATTTCACGATGGCGGC
Source organism: Terriglobia bacterium (assembly GCA_021324185.1). Lineage (GTDB taxonomy): Bacteria > Acidobacteriota > Terriglobia > Bryobacterales > Bryobacteraceae > Bog-105. The sequence continues at coordinate 20,888 of JAJPJN010000046.1, forward strand.
GAAGGAATGCGCATCGAGACTGGCGCCGCCGACCAGGACGCCATCGAGTTCCGGCTCGCGCATCAGGCCTTTGATGTTGTCCGGCTTCACACTGCCGCCATATAAGATGCGAAGCTGCTGAGCGGCTTCGGCGCCGAAACGCTTTTCGGCTTCGCAGCGAATCAATTTATGAGCGGCGGAAGCGATCTCCGGGGTGGCGACATTGCCGGTGCCGATGGCCCAGATTGGCTCATAGGCGATGCAGACTTTGGCAAACTGCTCTTCGGTAAGGCCGGCGACTCCGGCCGCGAACTGCCGGACAATCACATCGTTCGTTTTGCCCGCTTTGTGCTCGTCGGGCTTTTCGCCGATGCACACAATGGGAGACAATCCGGCATCCAAAGCGGCCTGAGTTTTTTTCAACACGTCAGAATCCGTTTCGTGGAAGTGCTGGCGGCGCTCGCTATGCCCCAGGATGACCCAGGTAGCGCCGGCTGCACGGAGCATTTCGGCGGAGATCTCACCGGTAAATGCGCCCTCTTTGCCCCAATAACAGTTTTGGCCGCCAATTCGAATCTGAGTTCCTGAGGCGGCGCTGACGGCTGCCGGAATGCTGAGCGCGGGCGGACAAATCACGATCCGGCACGCTTCATTGGGATCAAGCAGTGGAATGAACTGCTCAAAGAACGATGTGGTCTGCTCGGCGGTTTTGTACATTTTCCAATTGGCCGCCATGATGCGCCGTCTCATAATTCTGCTGAGTACATCAATGTCCTTTCTGAAGGTCGCTCAAAAAGCTGGCGCCCGCTTGAATACGGGCGCCGTAATTTTCCGCCACGGTTTGTCCCATGTCGGCCAGCGTGGCGCGAGTGCCTAAATTCTTTCCGCCCTTCACGCCGGGTCCATAGACCAGCAGCGGCGTGTATTCGCGGGTGTGATCGGTTGAAGGCGTGGTCGGGTCGCAGCCATGATCGGCACAGAGCATGACCAGATCGCGATGGTTCAGCGGCAGCGAAGGAATCCAGGCGTCCACGGCTTCGAGGGCTCGCGCGTAGCCCGCAACATCGTTGCGGTGGCCGAACTGCTGGTCGAAATCGACCAGGTTGACGAAGATAAGGCCCTGGGGCTGTTTGCGCATGACTTCGATTGTTTTCTGCATTCCGTCGGCATTGTCTTTGGTCTTGATTGCTTCGGCTATGCCGCGATTGAGAAAGACATCGGCGATCTTGCCGACGCTGCAGACGCGCACGCCTCGGCGGCACAGTTGATCGAGAAGCATGCCTTCAGGAGGCGGAACCGCGAAATCTTTGCGATTCGGTGTGCGGACGTAATGGCCGGGCTCGCCTTGAAAGGGCCGGGCAATCACCCGGCCGACTTCGTTTGGGCCGCGCAAAATCTCGCGCGCAATGCGGCACATGCGGTACAGCTCGTCGAGCGGGATGACTGCTTCATGCGCAGCAATCTGAAAGACGCTGTCCGCGGAGGTGTAAACAATCGGGCGGCCGGTGCGTTGATGTTCGGCTCCAAGTTCCTGGATGATCTCGGTGCCTGATGCGGGCTTATTGCCGAGAATCTTGCGGCCAATCTGGCTTTCGAAGGCTTCGATTATGTCCGGCGGGAAGCCATGCGGGTAAATCGGGAAGGGCTTATCGAGGATGATGCCCGCCATCTCCCAATGGCCGGTTGTGGTGTCTTTGCCTGGCGAGGCAAGCCGGCACTTTCCGTATGCGCCTGCCGGCTGATCCGCAGGCTGAAGACCGTTCAGTGGCTTGATATTCGCTAGTCCGAGGCGGCAGAGGTTAGGAAGTTTGAGGGATTCGCGTGCGGCGATGTTGCCGAGCGTATCGGCGCCGGGCGGATCACCAAAAGCGGCTGCATCAGGCATGGCGCCGATGCCGACGCTATCGAGCACAATCCAGATGATTCGTTCGAACGGCTGTTGGCCATCAGGGCTACTCATGAATTCGCGCCCTTTGCGGTCTCGAGGCGGCTCATTTTTGTTTGGGATCGGCCGCCGCCTGCGGAGCGGCTTCAAATTCGTCTTTGAGGCGCGCAGCACGATCGCGCACAAGATGCATTAACGACTCGCGCGTGCTAATTCGCGCGAGCAACGGCACAAACTGCTTAGGAGCAGCTAGTTGCTTGTGCAGCCATAGGGATTCGATCTCAGCCAGGGCATCGTTGATGCCCAGCCGGTCATATCGCAGCGTACGTTCCAACTCGATATAGGCGCGCTCTGTTTGCGCGATCTCTTCGAAGCGCTCCTGGAGTTGTTGAGCAGTTTCATCGAGGGAGTAATTGAAGGTGACTTCGCGAGGCGGCGCGCTGCCGTCTTCATAACGAAAGGTCTTCTTTCCTGTATTTGCCACTTTCAGGCCGGATTCCAGCGGCATCTTGAAATAGTTCAGCTTCTCAGCCATGGTGAACAGCGCGGCGGCGTCGGCCTCGGGCAGTTGCGCTTTGAGAGGTTTGTCGTCTGCCGGCGCTTCTTTGTATTCGAGCGCGCCGGCGCGATCGACAGTTACGCAAAAATACTCCGGCACGCTGCCGGGGAAACTTCGCGTGTAGCTGAGCTTCTGGCTGAAAACCAACAGCGGTGCGCAAATGAGGACGAGAACGGCAAGTTTCACTGGCGCGCTCCCGCGTGTAAAGGCAAACTGGCGCGCGTGCCGTGACAGATGGCAACGGCAAGCGCATCGGTGGCATCGTGCGATTGAAACGTGGGACCGATGCCCAGAAGCGAATGGACCATCATTTGCACCTGATGCTTTTCCGCGCGGCCGTAACCGGTCACGCTCATTTTCACCTCGAGCGGCGAGTATTCACTGACTTCCAGCCCGGCCTCGGCGGCGAGCAAAAGCGCGACCCCGCGCACATGCGCCAGCTTCAACGCCGATTTGGCATTCACGGCGTGGAACACTTCTTCGACCGCGAACGAATCGGGCGTAAACTCGCGCAAAACGCGACGCAGCTCAATCGCGATCTGCTGCAGACGCTGTTCTAACGGATCGGAGTTGCGGGTGCGAATCACACCCGCCGAAATGAGCCGGTGACAGCGGCCATCGGATTCGAGTACGCCATAGCCGGTCTTTTCACTTCCGCAGTCTATTCCAACGATTCTCATCGTACGGCGCCCGAGCAGGGCGACACCTTGGGCTAGGCCAATGCTTCCACTTCGGCAGCTTCGATTTCGTAGTTGCCGTAGACGTTCTGAACGTCGTCGTGCTCTTCGAGAGCGTCGTACAACTTCAGCATGGCTTGCGCATTCTTGCCTTCGAGCTTGATGGTGTTTTTGGGGATCATGGCTATTTCAGCCGATTCGGTCGGAATCTTGGCCTTTTCGAGCGCTTGTAAGACCTGCTCATGCGCTTCGGGGGCGGACAGGATTTCCCAAGTGCCTTCGTGTTCCCGAAGATCGTCGGCTCCGGCATCGAGGACAATGGCCATCAGTTGATCTTCGCTGGCGTTGTTCGCGTCTACAAGGATCTGGCTTTTGCGTTCGAACATCCAGGAGACGCTGCCTTGCTCCCCCAGATTGCCACCGTTCTTTGAAAAGATGTGCCGGATTTCGCTGACCGTACGATTGCGATTGTCGGTTGCGACATTCACCAGGACTGCGGCGCCGCCGGGGCCGTAGCCTTCAAACTGAATTTCATCGATCTGGCCGCCTTCGATTTCACCGGTGCCGCGCATGATGGCGCGCTTGATGTTATCGGCGGGCATACTGACGCCTTTGGCGGCGGCAATGGCGGTACGCAGGCGGGGGTTGGTGTCGGGGTCGCCGCCATTGCGCGCGGCGATGGTAATTTCTTTGATCAAACGCGTAAACGCCTTACCGCGCTTGGCATCCAGGGCCGCTTTCTTGTGTTTGATTGTGGCCCATTTACTATGTCCTGACATCTAAGACCTCAAATGGCGATCTGCGTGCGGCAACAAAAGAGCCCGGCGTGTGCACCGCTCCTTAATCTTCGAGGATAACAGAGAAAATCTCGGTAAGATGGCCTTGTGCAAACGCCTGATCGCGGGTACATTCCTCTGCGGAAGGTCGACTGGCGCATTGTCATTGGGTTTTTCCTTTTTGTCCTGATTTGCCTGTTCTTTTACAGGCAGCTCGATTATGTTGCGAATGGGGAAACCAGACCGGCGTTGCTGACTTTTTTGGAAGAACTGGTGGGTTGTTTCGCCGGCTTTTCGGTATTTCCTCTTTTCTACTTAGCGGCCGTTCGGTTCCCGCTGATTTCCCCACAGTGGCTGCGCAATATTGCTGTCCATCTTGCGACCGTTTGCCTGCTTTCCTCCGTACATACGACGGTGATTGTGGTCCTGCGGCCGCTGGTTTTTGGGCTGTTCGGATTTCATGAAAGCTATGGATTCATTCTTTGGCGATATCCAATGGAGTTCGCGCATTTTTTCATGTTCTATTGGATCGGCCTGGGTCTGATCTATCTCTTCCATGAGATTCGTTTCGCGCGCGAGCGGGAGATTCGCCAGGCGAAGCTCGAAGCCAGCCTGGCCGAAACACAACTGCAAAATCTGCGGCTGCAACTCGAGCCGCATTTTCTCTTCAACGCACTGAATGCGATTTCGGCAGCCATTTACGAGAATCCACGGGCGGCGGACGAGATGATCGGCCGGCTTGGCGATTTGCTGCGGCAGTTACTGAAAGAAGATCACTCGCAGGAGATAGCGCTGGCGCGCGAAATCGAACTGCTTGAGCTTTATGTGCGGATCATGCAAGCGCGCTTGGAAGACCGGCTGAACATCACAATCCGTGCTGACGAGGACGCGATGGAGGCTCTGGCGCCGCAGTTCTTATTGCAACCGCTGGTAGAAAATGCGATCCGGCACGGCATGGATCCGGTTACGTTTCGAGTGGACGTCCTGGTTCTAGCGCAGCGCGAAGGCAACCGGCTACATATCACAGTTCGTGATCACGGGCCGGGCCTCGATCCGGCATCATGCGGGAAAAGCGGGATCGGTCTGAGCAACGTCACAACACGGCTCGCGAGACTTTACGGCGACCAGCAAAGTTTTCGGATCTGCAACGCCGAAGGGGGCGGTGTTGTGGTGGATGTCTACCTGCCTTATAGGACCGCACCTTCGGAGCAGGCGCTCTCGACTGAGACAGCATCGATTGCGGAACCTTCTCTCACATGATTCGGGTTGTGCTGGTGGATGACGAGCCGCCCGCGCGCCGTAAACTGCGCCGCCTTCTCTCGACGGAAACAGATTTCAAGATTGTGGGCGAGGCGGGTTCGGGAGCGGAAGCAGTAGAGATTCTGAACAGCCTGCAACCGGATCTGGTCTTTCTGGATATCCAGCTACCCGATTGCTCAGGGTTTGACGTTATCGAGTCGTTAAACAGCCGCGACTGGCTATCTATTGTTTTCGTTACTGCGCACGATCATTTCGCTCTAAAGGCTTTCGATGTGTATGCGATTGATTACATTTTGAAGCCAGTGGAACCTACTCGTTTTGCGCAATCACTAGAACGCGTTCGCGGGCTGATGGAACGCGGCGCGAGCAAACAGTTGGCGAGCCGCCTGAGCGAGCTTGTGACGACGCTACGTTCGAATCCGGCATACGCGCGACGGCTGCTGGTCCAGGAGAATGGCCGCTGCTTTTTTATTGATGTGGCAAATATCGACTGGATCGAAGCGGTCCGCAACTATGCCTGCATTCATTCCGGCGATAAGACGCACATTGTGCGCAGCACGTTAGACGCGCTGCAGGCGAAGCTTGATCCGGGGCTGTTCCGCCGCATCAACCGTTCTGAAATCGTGAATGTGGACCGCATTGCCGAGGTGCGCTCCTGGTTTCATGGCGATCAGAAGATTGTATTGAAGAGTGGCGCCGAGTTGAACTGGAGCCGCCGCTATCGCGAGCCGCTGGAAGAGCTGGAAAAAGCGTAGGCCGCGAAGACCCGCTGGTCACGCCGGAAATCCCGTTTGTCCCATTTAAGGGGACGCGCCCGGCCAGCGAGCACGAAACTGATCTTATGCAGACTGCGACACGTGCAAGCTTAGCGATTTTCCTGAGCAGCGTTTTTCTTTTTGCCGGGCAAAATGGGGACTGGCCCGCATACGGCCATGATCCGGGAGGACAGCGATTCTCGCCTCTGAGCGCGATCAACCGGTCCAATGTTAAATCGCTGAAAGTTGCCTGGATGTACCGGACCGGCGATGCCTATGCGCCAAAGAACGGGTCGAAGCCAACGCAGTTTGAAGCAACGCCGCTGTATGTGGACGGAGCGCTTTATATCGGAACGCCGTTGGGCCGTGTTATTGCTCTCGATCCGGTGACTGGGAAAGAGCGCTGGTCCTATGACTCGCACGTGGACAGAGACAAGGGATATGGCGATTTTGCGACCCGCGGGGTTTCGACCTGGAAGTCTGATGACGGAAAGCGGCGCATTTACATTGCCACCATCGACGCGCGACTGATTGCGCTGGATGGCGCAACAGGAAAGCCATGCGGGGATTTCGGGGACAACGGCGTAGTGGATCTGCGCAAGGGACTGCGAATTGCTCCGCACGAATTCGCTGATTACGAAGAAACATCGCCACCCGCGGTGATCGGCAACACGCTGGTGGTGGGTTCAGGCATTCAAGATAACGGCTGGACGAACGAGCCTAGTGGCGAAGTGCGTGCGTTTGATGCCCGCACAGGCAGACTGAAATGGACTTGGGATCCGATACCGCAATCACCCAAAGCGGCCGGCGCGGATACGTGGAAGAACAACAGCGCCGCGCATACGGGTGCGGCGAATGCATGGAGCGTCATCGCGGCGGATACCGAACGCAATCTGGTGTTCGTGCCGACGGGGAGCGCGAGCCCGGATTTCTATGGCGGAACCCGACTTGGCAATAATTTGTTCGCGAATTCGATTGTTGCGTTGCGAGCCGATACCGGCAAGCTCGTCTGGTACTTCCAATTGGTTCACCACGATCTTTGGGATTACGATTTAGCTGCGCCGCCGTTGCTGTTTGATGTTCATCGGAATGGCAAGACGATTCCGGCGATTGCGGTCAGCGGCAAGACGGGGAACCTCTTCATCCTGAATCGCGAAACCGGCGAACCCATATTCGGAGTGGAAGAACGCGCCGTTCCTAAGAGCGACGTGCCGGGCGAAGAGACATCGCCGACGCAGCCGTTTCCTATCAAACCGGCTCCGGTGACGCCGCAAAAGATTACGGTAGATGAGGCCTTCGGTATCGACGATGCGGATCGTAATTATTGCCGCGCGGAAATGAGCAAGCTTCGCATGGGTAGCATCTTCACACCGCCGTCGCTTCAAGGCTCGCTGTTCCTGCCGGGGAATATCGGCGGTCAAAACTGGGGCGGCATGGCATACGATCCGGTACATCAACTGCTGGTTATGCCGTCGAACCATCTGGCCTCGGAAGTCCGCCTGTTTCCGAGCAGCGGCTTTCAGGAAGTACGCGCCTCCCAGCGGGAGCGAAAGCTGGATGGCGATTGGGAGATCTCACCGCAGCACGGCGCTCCGTACGGGATGATGCGGCGTTTTCTTCTCAGCCCGAAGCGCGTCCCCTGCACGCCTCCACCATGGGGCACCTTGCTTGCGATTGATACCACGACGGGCGATAAGAAATGGGAAGTTCCGCTGGGACAGTTCAGCCGGAATGCTCCTGCCGCGTGGGGGTCGATCTCGCTGGGCGGGCCAATCGTCACGGCAGGAGGGCTCGTTTTCACCGGGGGCACGCTTGTGCCGGCGCTTTATGCGTTCGACGTGGAAACGGGGCAGCAGCTTTGGAAGGCCGATTTGCCTTCGAGCGCAAAGGCCACTCCTATGACTTTTCAAGGTCCAGACGGGAACCAGTACTTGGTGGTGTGTGCAGGCGGGTTTGGTATTCCAGACCTCTCGCCGCTCGGAGATTATGTAGTGGCGTTCCGGTTGTAAAGCCTCAGCGTCGCGATAGCTTGACTACAATGTAGCGATAAAGCTATGACTCGTCTCGCACGTGTTTTTGTATCCGCCGCTCTGACTCTGGTATCGGCCCCGCTGGTGTTTGCTCAGGCCGGCACAGCGGAAAAGTTTGCACGGGACCCCAAACAAACGGTCGATCAGTGGTATACCGATCGGATTCAAAAATACACGACGCAATCGACGCTGAATTCGATGCTGACGAATTATTTGCCTGCATCGCAAACAGTGCCGACACCGGCGAAGGTGCTGGGCGATATTGCAGGCGCGCCGAATATGTTGCCGTATGCGGAAGACGTGTACAGCTATTTCCGGATGCTGGCGGCGGCAAGCCCGCGCGTGAAAGTGTTCACGATCGGGCACACCGAAGAGGGGCGAGAGATGATTGCAGCCGCGATTGCGGACGAATCATTGCTCGCGAAAGCGAAAGAGAACGATGAGCGCCTGGCGAAGCTGGGCGATCCGCGAACGATTGCGATGAACGATGCCGCCGCTGAGAAGCTGGTTGGGCAATCATTTCCGGTTTATTACATCACTGGAACGATTCATTCCACCGAGACCGGCGCTCCGACGGCGCTGATGGAGCTGGCTTACCGGCTGGTTGTCGACAATGCGCCGTATATCCAATACATCCGCACGCATATGATCACGCTCATCACTCCGGTGGTGGAGGTGGATGGACGTGACCGCATGGTGGACGTCTATAAGTGGCACCGGGCTCATCCGAACGAAAATTGGCCGCGGCTCGCTTATTGGGGTCACTATGTGGCGCATGACAACAATCGCGACGCGATGGCGATGACGCTCGCGCTGACAAACAATGTTTTAAATACGTATTTGAAATGGCACGCGCTGGTGCTGCATGACCTGCACGAATCGGTGCCATTTCTTTATGACAATACGGTCGGCGACGGGCCGTACAATCCGTGGATCGATCCGATGCTGTCGGATGAATGGGCATCTCTCGCGTGGGACAACGTCGCCCAGATGCAGAACTTCGGCATGCCGGGTGTTTTCACGCACGGCAGCTTCGATACCTGGAGCCCCGGTTATCTGATGTTTCTCGCCGGGCTGCACAACGGCATCAGCCGGCTATATGAGACTTTCGGCAATGGCGGCGCCGATACCGAGAAGCGCATCCTCACTCCGAACGAATATTCGCGCACGTGGTATCGCGAGAATCCGCCGTATCCGGTTGTCGAGTGGTCACAGCGCGACAACAACAACTACGAAGAATCGGCGCTGTTATCGACTCTGAGTTACTTTGCACACAATGGCCCGCACTTTCTACACAACTACTATTTGAAGAGCAAGCGATCAATTGATAAGCCGAACGAAGCGGGGCCTGCCGCTTATGTGCTGGCTGCTGATGAAGCGGCCGAGAACCGGCAGATGCAGCTTTTGAAGGTGTTAGAAAAGCAGCATGTCGAGATCAGCCGGCTGACGGATCCCGTGACTGTTACGCTTCCCGCGCCGCCGCATGCACGCCAATCGGACGACAAGGAAGAAAAAGGCCCTAAGACGCAGACGTTCCCGGCGGGCAGCTTCGTTATCCGTATGGATCAGCCATTCTCGCGGGTTGCAGATGCTCTGCTCGACCGGCAGTACTGGTCGCCGGACGATCCACAAAAGCATCCATATGATGACACCGGCTGGTCATTCGGCGATCTCTTCAACGCAAATGCCGTGCGCATTACCGATCACGCCATACTCAGCGCCAAAATGGAACAGGTTGCCGACCTTTCAAAGCTGGTGGCCGGGGCTCCTGAAGGCGGATCGATTTACGCCGTTGATGACAGCGGGCAAATCAGTCTGGCGGGTCTCGTCTTTGCGCTGAAAGGAGCTGACGTCTCGGTGGCGGAAGCAGCTTTTGATAGCGGCGGGCATCACTTTCAGGCGGGATCGCTGATCATCAAGCAGGTCGATTCGAGCCGTTTGCAACCCGCGCTGAAGGATCTGGATCTCAAAGCGTACACATTGACAAGTGCGCCCACGATTCAGACGCACGCCGCCGCGGCGCCCCGCATCGCTTTCATGCATACTTGGCTATTCACGCAAACAGAGGGCTGGTGGCGCATGGCCTTCGATAACGTGCATGTGCCGTACGACTACATCAGCACGCAAACCGCAGCGCAGGAAGTGAACCTGCGTAGTAAATATGACGTGATTATCTTTGCTCCGGTGGGCAACACATCCCCGGCGCAGATCATCACCGGGCTGCCGATGTGGGGCAATGCCCTGCCCTGGCAGAAGACGTCGATGACGCCGAACATTGGCAGACTCGATGCCACCGAAGATATGCGCCCCGGACTGGGCTTTTCGGGTATTGCCAATCTGAAACGGTTTGTCGAAGATGGCGGCCTGCTGATCACATGTGAAGACACGTCGCAACTGGCAATTGACGAAGGCCTTGCACCGGGCGTATTCGTAGCGCCACGGCGCAACATACATGTTGTCGGCACGGTACTGAAAGCTGTAACTGTCGATAAGAATCATCCGGTCGGTTACGGTTACGACGGCAGCCTCGCGGTTTACAGTAAGGACGGCATGGCGTTCACCATCAGCAACACGGTGGTGAATCGGAACGTACTTACTGAAAAGGAATACAAGCGGCCTACGGGACGCGGCGGCCCGGATGACGATGATATTCCGGAGGGCCGACCAATTGAGAAGCCGGCGCCACTGCCTTCGCCCAAGCCATGGCAGGCAACTCCACTGAACGAAGAGCAGACGCGCAATAATCCATATCTGATCCCGCGGGAGTACCGGCCTAACGTGATTATGCGCTACTCGGAAAATAATGGATTGCTGATCTCGGGACTACTGGAGGGAGGGGATGCCATTGCGCAACGCCCAATGGTGGTTGATGCACATTTGGGGAAAGGCAACGTGCTGCTGTTTGCGAACAACCCGATCTACCGTGGCGAGACCATCGGCAGCTACGCGCTGGTGTTCAACGCGATCGTGAACTTCAATCACTTGAACGTCGCATCACATGAAACGCTTACAGCGGATGGCAAGTAAGCCGTAAAGCGAACAGGTTACGCAGTACTAGAACACGCTGCACGTTCGTGAATCGACTTTAACGTGACGGCCCTCAACCAAATTTGGAGCTTTTCGTTTCTAGCAGCAGAGAGTGACGAGTAAGTCACCGAAAAGAAACTTAGTTGGAGGAGAGTCATGAAAAACGTTGCACTAACATCCATCCTCGCGGGGCTTTTTGCGGTTATGAGTTTCGCGCAGGTTAATCAACGGCGTGAAAATCAACAGGACCGCCTCGCGCAAGGCGTTCAGTCGGGCCAGTTGACACCAGGGGAGGCGGCAAACCTGGAAAATCAGGAGCGCGCACTGAACGGCGAAATCCGCGCCGATCGCAAAGCCAATGGTGGCAAGCTGACGGCTGCTGAAAAACAGCAGATCAATGCGCAGCAAAACACGCTTAGCCACGAAATCTACACAGATAAGCACAATGCCAGCGCGGACCATTTCGGTAACAGCGAAGTGGGACGGCGCGAGGAGAATCAGCAGGACCGCATTGCCCAAGGTATTAAGTCGGGCAAGCTGACTGCGGGAGAAGCAGCCAATCTGGAAAGCCGCGAGACCGCGCTGAATCAGGAAGTCAGGGCGGATCGCAAAGCGAATGGCGGCCATCTGACGGGCGCCGAAAAACGCCAGATCAACCGGCAGCAGAATCACCTGAGCCGGGCGATCTATCGCAGCAAACACTAGGAGGGACGTGTAGCGAGTTGCGATAGAAACTTGGGGCACAGCCGGCGCGACTGTGCCCCCCGCCGTTTCTTTGCGCAGCAAAGAACTTCCTGCCAATTACGCTATACTCCTCGCATATGGGTTTAGCGCAGCGCTCGCGAGTTTCCTACGCTCCGGCGCGTATTGGTGATCATGCCGCGGATAACCTGCGCTTCATCCGCGACACAATGGAGCGAGCCGCCTCCTTCACGGCGGTGCCTGGTCTGGGAGGCATCCTGATCGGCGTCACGGCCATGGCGGCCGGCGCCCTGGCGGCAAACCGAGACCCTTCCCGGCAGTTCACTATCTGGTGCGCTGAAGCAATCCTGGCGACACTGATCGCCTATCTGGCCGTACGCCGCAAATCGAAGCGCCTCACAATGTCATTGCAGACACGGGCGGCCCGGCGCGCGCTGCTGAGCTTTATGCCTCCGTTGCTCGCGGGAGCGGCACTCACGGCGGCTCTGGTGCGCATTGGCGCATTTTCGGTTTTGCCGCCGCTGTGGCTTCTTTGCTACGGGGCGGCAGTCGTAACGGGCGGCGCGTTTTCAGTACGAATTGTTCCGGTGATGGGGCTTTGCTTCATGCTGAGCGGCGCATGCGCGGCATTTTGCCCAGCCGCGTGGGGCAACGGATTTTTGATGTTCGGCTTTGGCGGCCTGCACATTGTTTTCGGCGCTATTATTTCGAGGAGGCATGGTGGCTAGAACCGCAATCGCACCGCTGCCCGAAAAACCGCAAGCCGGCGAACCCGCAGCCAAGCTGGCGCGGGCCGGACGCCGGCAGGAGACGGTCGAAAACGCGCTCCCTAATCTGGATCGTGTCATTCATGAGCGCATGCGCCTTGGGATCGTGAGCGCGCTTGCCGTAAACGATTCACTTACGTTTAACGAACTCAAGAAGCTGCTGCAGACCACGGATGGGAATCTGAGCGTGCATGCGCGGCGCTTAGAAGAAGCCGAATATGTGGAGTGCACCAAGACCTTCGAAGGCCGCATGCCGCGGACGGAATATCGTCTTACGGATGCCGGGCGCAAAGCATTCGAGCGCTATCTGAATCACATGGAAGCGCTGATTCAGGCCATGCGCGAACGCTGAGCGGCTGCCTGATTGATACTCTCTTGGAATGCAGCGCAGAAGCGCAGAGAGCGATAGCGACTCGCTGTACGCGAAAAACCGAAGACAGGTATTGGCGGGGCTGGCGGCTTCGTGGTTAGCCACATCTATTGCTGAGGCGCAGACGGACGCGCCTGCGAACACGTATCTCGAACTCAAAACGTGGCGGCTGCACAACAGCCAGGAGGATCAGGCCACTCGCGTTCAGGAGTATTTAAAAACCGGTTTACTGCCGGCGCTTGCGCGTGCCGGAGCCAGGCTGGCGGGCGCGTTTTCGAATGTAATCGGTGAGGATGGCCCGTATTACGTGACGCTGGCTGAATACGCGTCGCTCAAAGCCTTTGAAGACGTGCTGGGGGCGATGAGGGCGGATGCGGCACATGAGCGTGCGCTCGAAAGCTTTCCTCCGGCCCAGGTTTGCCCTTCGTCCACGTGGAAAGCAGTTTGTTGCGCAGCTTCGACGGCATGCCGAGGATCACCTATCCGGATGCTGCCGAAAAGCGCCCGCCGCGGATTTTTGAGCTGCGGACGTATGAATCGCAGTCGTTCCTCACCTTACGCCGCAAAATCGGCATGTTTAACGGCGGCGAAATGCAGATTTTTGAGCGGCTGAAGATGCGTCCGGTGTTCTTCGGCGAAACGATTGCGGGCCCTAAGCAGCCGAATCTGCAGTACATGCTCTCCTACGATGACCTCGCGGCACGCGACAGACTGTGGCATGAATTCGGCAACGATCCGGAGTGGAAAAAGCTTAGTGGCGAGCCACAACTTAAAGACGCTGAGATTGTGGCCAATATCAGCAACGCGATCCTGCGGCCGTTGACGTTTTCGCCGATACGGTGAGTTAACTTTAAGATATGGCCGAAGCGCAATTTGACCGCCCAGTGCCTCAGTTAACTGAGCAGGAAGACGATGAGACTCTGGCGGCCATTGACCGGGGAAGCGAAGACGCCAAAGCAGGCCGCGTGGTTTCCCTCGAAGAAGCCCGGCGCTATATCGACCAGTGGCATTCAAGATCATCATCACCCAAGAAGCCCTAAAGGACCTGGGTGAGATTCTGGACTACATTGGTGCAGACGATCCGGATGCAGCTGCCCGATTCGGAAAAACTCTTCTGAATCACAGCGAGATACTTAGTGCATTCCCGCACCTGGGAGTCATCGTGGACAGGCGTGAAAATGTTCGCAGCCTTCTACATACGCCTGTACGCATTTACTACCAAGTTGATGAAAGCCGGAAGGCTATACAAATCGTCCACTTTTGGCACACTTCACGCCGGCCGCCGGCACTCTAAATCCAAAACAGGGCGACAGCTCAATTTCATGTGATGCACAAGGCCGTATTTCTCGCGCTTTCCGCAGCGATAATCTAGCGCCCGCGCCAAACGCACTACCGGACAATACTTGGCCTGAGCCAACGCGCGGCGCGGCTGAAGCGTCATATCATGTAAATAATCGTATGATTTCAGGTATACCCGAACGCGGTATATTGGTGCGCCTGCTGGAGCGCCGCCGCACTCGCCCCCGGCAGGCGGGTTTTTCGCTGATCGAGTTACTGATCGTGATTGCGATCATTCTCATCATCCTCTCCATCGCTCTGCCGCAGATGAGCAAGTCGCGTATGAACGCGCAAGAGATGGCGGCCATCGAGGAAATGGGGACGATTAACAAAGCCGAGATTCAATACTATTCGCAATTCAATCAATACGCGACCTCGCTGGCGCAATTGGGGCCGCCGGCCACTGCAGGCGCGGCGGAAGGACCGGCGAATGCCGGCCTGATACCGGCAAGTTTGGCGAGTGGTTCTGCAGGCGGCTACAACTTCACCATCACGGCCACGCCGCAGGGATATGCGGTCAGCGCGGTTCCTAAGTCTTTTGGCAGCACGGGAAGACGGACGTTTTACACCGATCAAACAGGCATCATCCGGCAGAATTGGAGCCAGGAACCCGCCACAGATAAAAGCGAAGAATTGAAATAATCTCGTGAAGCTGTTGTACGCCCTGTGCTTCACACTTCAGCTCGGGTGGTTCTGCATGGCTGCCGGGCAGCAGCCTACCGCAGCCGGAACTAGCGACGCCTTGTCGCAGATGTCGCCCGATCCAAAACAGACATTCCGGGTGCGTGACGTCGAGTTCTTCCGCGGCGATATCAAGATTTATCTCACCGAAGGCGTTCTATCGTTTCTCACTCCGATTGAGGGAAAGACAGTGGGCGCCGTTTGGACCACTGAAGGGGTGGAAGCCGGGGATTCGGAAATTATCGTGCTGCCGCCGCAGCGAAACGAACGGGCGTCGCTGGCAGCATTTACGAAGACTCCGAACCTGGATGAACACTTCGCCTCCGCGCTGTTCCTGTTCACTGACGAGACCGCGCAGGAGTTAACCGCAGCCATCCAGCAGAGGCCGGTTCACATTGCCGCTGATATTGCCCCGCAGATGACGGCGGCAGTGCATACGGTGCTGCAGCAAATCGGCGCTGACATGCGCAGCCAACTGGTGGCAGGCCTGTTGGATAGCCATAGCCCCGAACAGGGGATCTTTTACGCTTTTATCGGCGGGCGAACACTCGGCGCGTTTGATGTTCTATACACGCCCTCGGAATTTGAACAAGTCACCATCGGCCGTGGCGGACGCCTCACGCCGGGAGGATCGGTATTCGAGCTTTGGACGTCGTTTCGCTCGCGGGGGGCCGCCCCGTACAAACCGCCGGATCCTGCCATTTCGGACTATCGGATTAAAGCGGAAATCGGCACCGATCTGAACCTGTCGGCTGACGCAGCATTCAAGTGGCGCGCCACTGCCGCGAACGGGCGAGTAATCCCGCTGTCGATCGCTGAACAGATCAAAATCGATTCGGCCCAGGTGGACGGCCGTCCAGCGGAGGTCTTTCAGCTTTCTACGGGGCAATCGATCCCGCTGGACAGGGCGGCGCGGTTTTATTTAATCACCGAAGCCCCATTAGCCGCCGGAAGCGTACACGAAATCGGCGTGCGCTATCAGGGCTCAGTCATTCATCGAACGGAAGCGGGTAGCTACTTTGTGGACGACCGGAATGCCTGGTATCCGTTTGTGAATCCGACGCTGGCCCGCTTTGACCTGACTTTCATTTGTCCGGAAAATCTGCGCCTCGTCTCGAGCGGCGAACTGATCTCCGATGATTTGCGTGACGGCAACCGGATTGTCCATCGGGCGACGCGCGTGCCGGAGTCGCTGGCCGGTTTCAATCTGGGGGACTATGCCGTGACAGTCGAAGATCACGGCCCGTACCGGGTTGAATGCTACTCGAATCGAGCATCCGAGCCAGGGATTAAAGGCATCGCGGAGGAGATGAATGCGTTGCTGGATTTTTATACCAGCCGTTGGATACAACTTCCGATTCATAGCATTGCGGTGTCGCCGATTCCCGCCTCGTTCGGCCAAGGTTTCCCGGGGCTCATTTATCTCTCCAGCGTTTCGTACACGCGCACGGAGGACCGGCCTGCGAGCCTCCGGTCGCCTGAATTTGACCGGTTTTTTTCCGATCTTCTGTTGCCGCATGAAGTAGCGCATCAGTGGTGGGGCAATATTGTCACAACCGCCGAATACCGCTCAGCCTGGATTACGGAGGCGCTGGCGAACTACTCGGCTTTGCAATACATGGAAACCCGCCACGGGCAGGTAGAGACAGATTCGTTGCTGGACGGCTACCGCAGCGACTTGCTCGAGGACCACGGGGGTAAGGACGTGGAATCGTATGGGCCGCTGGAATTCGGAATCCGGCTGATGGATTCAGCGGGCCCCAGCGTATGGCATTCCATCGTCTACGAAAAAGGCACATGGGTGATGCAGATGCTGCGGAAGCGGCTGGGCGACGACGGCTTTTTGAAACTCGAATTGCGCCTGCTTCATGATTTTGCCGGCCGGCCGCTGACAAATGAAGATTTCCGCAAAGCAGCCGCGGAGTATGTGCCTGCGGGCCAGCCGGATAAAACTCTCTCGTCTTTCTTTGATACCTGGGTCTACGGGACGGGTATACCGAGACTGGAAATAAAGAGTAATGAAGTTAACGTTTCCGGGGTGGACGACGACTTCACAGCCGATGTGCCGCTGCACTGCCACTCGCAGGGTTCCGCCGACCGCGTCCGCTGGGTTCGGGCCAGCTCAGGGGTAAATTCGCTGGAACTCCCGGCCGGAATGGTCTGCGAGCTTCCGCCGCCCGACGAATTTCTTTATCAGCCGGCGCGGTAAACCTTAAGCCTGAACCCGCGTCTTTCTAAGCAGATAGCCCACGGCAGCAGCTTGTATTTATGATAGTCGCGATGGCAGACCAACTGGAAATAGGAATCCACGTTGGCGCGGATCTGCGTGACTTCGGCAGTTGGATGACGTCAGAACAGAGGCGGATCTATCTGCTCTGCCGGAGAATGCTGCAGGACCCGGACGAGGCGGATTCGGCAACCCAGGATGTCTTCCTGAAAGCGTACCGGGCGCTCAGCAAGGGCGCGGGCGAGGCGAATGTGCTGGATAATCCCGGCAGATGGGTGACCCGCATTGCGGTGAATACCTGTCTGGACCGGCTTCGATCGAGAAGCTGGAAGATCTGGCAACGCCGCCCGGCAGTGGAAGACGAAGAGTTTATTCTTCAGACCGTTGCCGGTTCCGGACCGGATGCGGAAAGCCGCATTTTCGCGACGCAAATCCAGCAAAGACTGGAAAAGGCGCTGGCTAAGCTATCGGACCGGCAGCGAGCCGTTTTTTCGCTGCGGCATTATGATTCGATGGCGTTGGAAGAGATTGCCGAGGTGCTGGCACTCGATGTAGGCACCGTGAAAGCTCATCTTTTTCGCGCCATCGCAAAGCTGAGGGAAGAACTGAAAGACCTTTACAAACCGAGGGAAGGAGAAACCCGGAGGACGACATGAACATCGAGTCCAAGCTGTCAGGACATTGGACAGATGAGCAACTGATTGAGCACCTATACGGCATCGGCCCAGAAGGAAACCACGTTGAGGAGTGCGGCGATTGCCGCGAGCGGCTGTCGCGGATGGTGGCGGCGCGGCGCGCAATTGAGGCGGAGTGTGCGCCGCTCGAGCAGGTCCCTTTTGATCTGCTGGCTGCGCAGCGCCGCAGCATCTATGCGCGCCTTGCGCAGCGGCCCGCAGCACGGCTGGGATTGCGGATGCGCCAGTGGGCGGCAGCGGCGGCAATGATCGCACTGCTCGGTGGCGGCGCATTTCTGTATGAGCAAAACCAGCGCCAGCAGGCTCTACAAAACAAGGTGACAGATGCTCAGTTGGCGCAGGAAGTCAGCGCGATTGCGCAAGCTTCCGAGCCCAACTCCACTGCGCCTCTGCAAGAATTGTTTGTAGAGTAGATGCCCAAGTCCTTACGCATTTTCGCGCTGCTGCTGGCAACGTGTGTCGTTGTGTTTGCACAGACCAGGGCGAATTTTCCCTGGTGGAACAGCCCGATAGTTGACGATCCGCAACTGGGCTTGACGCAGGCGCAAAAGCAACGTATCCGGCAGATCGTCCGCAGTTACCGCAATCGCCTTCTGGATGCCCGCAATAACGCGAGCAAAGCGGAACTGGATCTGGACGATCTGTTCAATGACCCGGACGCCTCGACGCAAGGAGCGGAAGGCGTTATCCAGAGAGCCGCCGAAGCGCGCGCGAACGCCAGCCGCGTGTTTCTGGAGATGAGCTTTCAGATCCGCAGTGTCTTAACTCTGGATCAATGGCGCGAGCTGGTACGGCGTTGGGATGAGGTCAGGAAAAAGAGGCCGCAGGATACGCAGGTTCCTCCGGAGTAGTTCACGGGATCTGCGCCGGTGATTACTTCGCGGCGGCGAAGCGATAAAACGGTTCCGCTTTATGGCTGCGGCGAAACTGCGCTGGCGGACAATCAAATGCGCGTCGAAACGCTCGGTTGAAGGCCGCTTCTGAGCCATAACCGACGGCGGCCGCCACTTGTGCGACGCTGTGCTCTGTTGACTGAAGAATGTCCGCAGCTAATTTGAGCCGCCAGTTTGTTAAATAGGCCATGGGCGAAGCGTGCAACAGTTGCCGAAAACGTTCGGCAAGCCGCGTACGCGATGTACCTACCCGCCTCGCCAAAGTCTCAACTGTCCAGTGGTGCGCAGGCTCCTTATGCATCAATGCCAGAGCCTTGCCGGCAATGGGATCGCGCGTTCCTGCAAGCCAGCCCGTCTGATCGGCCGGCAAAGCATTGATGTAACGCCGGAGCGTCTCCACAAACAGGACCTCCGATAACCTCGCGAGCACGAGATCACCGCCGGCAGCAGCACCGTTCGCCTCGTCAACAGAGAATCGGATGGAATCTCGAATCCATCGACCGGAAGCTTCATCGGAAATGTGAACTTTGAGGATTGGCGGCAGCGCGCCGAGGACAATATCGCAGAGCCGCGGATCGCAGGCCATAAAGCCACAAACAAATCTGGTGATCTCACCGCCTCCGCCAAAATGCACTGCCTTCAGGCCGTCGCTCAAATAGCCGGCAAAGGTTGATAATGCATCGACCGGCCGTTCCGGCAAGCCATTGCCAAGGTAATGGGCATGCCCGTGCGGAAAAATAACGATATCGCCTGCTACCAGCTCCTCGCGCTGCCCGTCCGGCGTCCGGGCAAATGCGCGGCCTTCTGTAAGGAAGTGATAGATGAGCAGATGCTTCGCAGAAGGCGAAAGAAGAGGCGCGAGGGCGCTGGATTGCCCCGTACTGAGGCACCAGGGTGCGGAAAATTCGGCATTAAAGAATAACGCGCCTTCGAGTTTTACTAAGCGCAGAACTTCAGAAAGCACGTCCATTTTTGGCGCAGCGTGTGGATTGGTCGTCTCTGCCAAGAATACTGGACGGGCAATCAAGTATTCAACCGCACCGGGCCAGCACACTGGGAACAGATCAAAAGATTACGGGAATAGAAGGGGAATTCACATGGTTTCAACTGCTTCTGCAAAACAGACCACGGATCAACTAACAGACCTGAAAATTCGCCTGAAAGCCACCTGGATGACGGGTGACTATGACGCCTTTGCACGATACATGGAAGAGGGCGCAAAGGAGTTTTTCAACCGCCTCGAAATTCCGCCAGGCGCCCGGCTGCTTGACGTGGGCTGCGGGGCAGGACAACTGGCGCTCATCGCTGCACGAAATGATCTTTCGGTCACAGGCTGCGACATCGCGACGAACTGGTTACAAAAAGCTCGTGCTCGCGCTCACGCAGAGGGCCTTCCGATCACTTTCGAAGAAGGCGACGCCGAGTCGCTTCCCTACGAAGATGGCCAATTCGACGCAGTTGTGAGCCTGATCGCGGCGATGTTTGCGCCTCGCCCGGATCTTGTGGCCGCTGAGATGACGCGCGTGTGCCGGCCGGGCGGAACGATTGCTATGGCGAACTGGACAGCGGAAGGATTCGTCGGGCAAATGTTTAAAGCTATTTCGAAGTATATTGCGCCCTCCGGAATGCCCTCGCCAGTCCTTTGGGGAAATCCCGGTGTCGTACGCGAGCGTTTTCGCGATGGCGTTTCAGATCTGAAACTTGCGCGCCAGCAATACCACTTCCGGTATCCCTTCCCGCCGGAAACAGTCGTCGACTTCTTCCGCAGCAACTATGGTCCAACGGCGCGTGCATTCGATTCGCTCGATGTGGCTGCCCAAGCGAAATTGCGGAGCGAACTCGTCGCGCTGTGGTCGGCATATAACAAGGCCGCCGACGGTACCACGGAAGTGGACGGAGAATATCTCGAGCTGATAGCTACTCGAACCCCGAGCGGTATTTCGTCGAAAAATGCGGGAATGCATAAGGTCGAAGGCAGAAGCCGCCGAGCCGCATCACTCGCCGATCGCATCGAGCAGGGTGCGGCTACGCTGGCGGGATTTGTGGCGGGGCTGTCCGAAATTGAGTGGCGCACGCTCGTATCGGTAAGAGATGCACGTTCAGTAGGCACAATCGTCCATCACGTCGCAACCGTGTACCCGATTGAAGTTCAGCTCGCGCGTACAATCAGCGACGGCAAGCCGGTTGAGGATGTTACCTGGGACCTGATCGCCGGCCTGAACGCCAAGCATGCTCAGGAACACTCCGCTGTGAGCAAGCCGGAGGCGCTCGACCTGCTCCGGCATAACAGCCGTGAAGCCGCAGCCGCCGTCCGCGCATTCACAGACGAACAACTCGATCGCGCAGCGCAGTTTTCACTCAGCTTCGGCGCTCCGGTGACGGCGCAATTCGTCATTGAGGATCACGCCGTCCGCCATAGCTGGCATCACCTCGCGGGCATCAGGAAGGCAATCGGAAGATGATCTGCTTCACGATGCGCCTACGCCGTCGCTTCAATCTGCTCAGTTAGCTGTTCCCACTCGCTCATTGCGGCGGCCAGTTCAGCGCGTTGCGATTCGAGCAGATTCGATAAGCGCGCCGCCTCTGCAGCTCCAACGAATTCGGAGAGCGCCAGCTCCGCCTGCTGAATCTCGCTCTCAAGCGCAGCGATGCGCTCTTCCAATTCCTTCGCCCGATCCTGCATCTGTTTCAGCTTGATGGGATTGATGCGCTTGGCTGGCGGCGTTTTCGTAGTAATTGGAATGGGCTCGGCGGGCGGCACACCAATTAATACGTCGTCCAATGTCGGAGGCTGTTCGGCGCGGCCTGCTTTGCGCCAGAGATAATCGTCGTAATTGCCGGGGTAGACGGTCACGTTGCCGCCGGCGATTTCGAAGACTCGCGTCGCCAGATGCTCGATGAAATAGCGGTCGTGAGAAACGAACACAATTGTGCCGGTGAACTTCTCAAGCGCTTCGAGCAAAACGTCTTTCGCGCGGATGTCGAGGTGATTCGTCGGCTCATCCAGCAGCAAAAAGTTCGACGGGTGCAGCAGCATGCGCGCCAGCGCATACCGATTGCGCTCGCCGCCCGAGAGAACGCCAATACGCTTGAACACGTCGTCTTCGCTGAATAGGAAACAGCCCAACAGATTGCGCAGTTCGGTTTCAGTTGTACGCGGCGCGGCGGAACTTAAATCGTCCAGCACGCGCGCATTCACATCGAGCTCTTTATATTGATCCTGCGCGAAGTAATCCGGCTCGACATTGTGTCCCAATGTGTATTCACCGCTGCTGAGCGGCTCGGTACCGGCAAGCAGTTTGATGAGAGTCGATTTGCCCGCTCCGTTGACGCCGACCAGCGCGATGCGATCGCCGCGTTCGATCGTAAAATTCACGTTACTGAAGACAAGCTTTTCGCCATAGCTTTTGGCCACATCTTTGAATTGGGCGACTACGCGGCCGCTCGGCTTGGGCTGCGGAAACGAGAAATGAATTGTCTTTTCTTCGGGCGGCAATTCGATACGCTCGATCTTTTCCAGTTCTTTGATCCGGCTTTGTACCTGCTTTGCTTTAGTCGCCTGATAGCGAAAGCGATTGATAAAGGCCTCGAGCTGCTGAATTTTGTCCTGCTGGTTTTTGTAAGCCGCCTCGAGCGCCGCCAGCCGCTCGGCTTTTTGCTGCCGGTATTTTTCGTACCCGCCGGTGTAGAAATGAACTTTTTTGTTCCAGATCTCAACAATCTTTTTGACGGTGACATCCAGAAAGTAGCGGTCATGCGAGATCAGCACGTAGGCGTATTCATAGCCAGCCAGGTACTCTTCCAGCCAATTGCGCGCTTCGAGATCGAGGTGGTTGGTCGGCTCATCGAGCAGCAGAAGATTCGGCTTTTGCAGGAGCAGCTTCGCCAAAGCGAGACGCATCTGCCAGCCACCGGAGAATTCCTCTGTTTGCCGTGTCCAGGTATCTCTGGTAAATCCGAGACCGGCCAGCACGGCTCCCGCCTGGGCCTCGATGGTATAGCCATCGCGCGCGCGGAATTCTGCATCGACGCGCTCGAAGCGTTCGGCGACCGAGCGGTATTCAGCGCCGGCCGGATCGAGTTCGCTCATTCTGGCGGTTAACGATTCGAGTTCCGACTCCAGATCCTGAACGTCTGCGAAGACGCTCATGCATTCGGCGAAAACCGTGCGCCCGCTGAGCTCCAGGCCATCCTGCGGAAGATAGCCGGTTCGTATTCCTTTGGTTGCGGAAAGTGAACCGTAATCAAGCTGCTCGATTCCGGCAAGCACTTTGAGCAGCGTCGATTTGCCGCTTCCATTTGCGCCCACTAAGCCGGTGCGTTCTTTGGGAGTGACGAGCCAATCCAAGCCGTCAAACAAAAGCTTGGGGCCGAAGCGCTTACCGGCTCCTGTGAGTTGCAGCATCTACTACTTATTTTGATTAACCGGCAAGAAAATTCAGTGCGTTGGCGATGTATTGCTTCAACTGCGGGCGTTTGACGACTGCATCCAGAAATCCGTGCTCCAGAAGAAACTCGCTGCGCTGAAAACCTTCCGGCAATTTCTGGCGAATGGTCTGCTCAATAACGCGCGGGCCGGCGAAGCCGATCAGCGCGCCCGGTTCTGCGATATTGAGATCGCCTAACATCGCGAAACTTGCGGTGACGCCGCCGGTCGTCGGATCAGTCAACACGCTGATGTAAGGAAGGCGCGCTTCATCCAAGCGCATCAAGGCAGCGGATAACTTGGCAAGCTGCATGAGGCTGATGGCGCCTTCCTGCATACGGGCTCCGCCGGACGCCGAAACGATAATCAGCGGATCCTTCTCTTTCAGACAGCGCTCAATGGCGCGGGTGATCTTTTCGCCCACAACGGAGCCCATGCTGCCGCCGATAAACTTCAACTCCAGCGCGCAAATTTGTACTTGGCGGCCATTCAGCGCACCGGCAGCGCATACCACCGCATCGGGCAAGTTCGTCGATTGCTGCATCTCCTGCAAGCGCTGGGAATAGGGTTTGGAATCGACGAAGCGCAGAGGGTCGGACGAGCGAAGGTTTGCGTCATAGGTGACGTATTGGCCATCATCGAAGAGCTGCTGCAGGCGTTCGATGGCGCTAATGCGAAAGTGATGGCCGCATTTGGGACAGACATGCAGACTATCTTCGGCGGCTTTTCGCCAGATAATCTGTCCGCATGCTTCACATTTCTGCCAGAGCCCCTCAGTGCGGACGTTTTTTTCGCCCTCTTTGGGCGGTTCGCCTTCGAGAGACGGCTTCTGTCGAGTGAACCAGGCCATGCGAGTACGTCACTAACGTAGCATGCGACACGCGCATTCGTTCCTCAATCTCTGGTCAGACGGCGTGCGAAGACGGGCTATTCAAGTAAAAGACGCGGCCCTGATCTCAGCAGGCCGACCTGAGGCGCCGCAGAATCGCCAAGCCTAATAACCCGCTTGCCAGCAGCAGTCCCGCCGAGGGTTCCGGAATGAGCGTACCGTTCACCTGAAGAGCCGAAGGCGTCATGCCGGACGGGGAGAGCCAAGTGGCGCCGCCGTCGGTCGAGGAGGCCTGTGGAGACATGTCGCCGGTAGAATTCAGATTCCACGCGATGGCATAATTCGGCGTCGACTTCACGATCACCCAGTACTCTGTTCCGTGCTGCAGGATAGGATCCAGAACGGAGGTCGCAATGATGGAAGCGTTGTTGCTCCCGAGAGATCCCAACAGTGTGCTGGTGAAGACGAAATTTTCAATTGCCGCGCCCGGTGAGCCGCCGTTATTTGCGGCGAGCGTGATGGTGAAGTTATCGGAAGCCGGACAACTTACGACACAACTCAGCGCGAGTGCCAACGATTGGACCCTCGCGTTCGTAGTTGGTATGAATGAGTCGGCCTCGGCTACATTATCACCTGCGAAGTCGTTGCCCACCGGATTACCTAATCCAGTGTTGTAAGACATTCCGGCTCCGAAGTTTGTGAAGATAACGTCGGCCGACGCACCTCCCGCCAACGCCGCTGCCAGCACCGACGCCAGCACAATATTTCGTTTTATGTGGATCATTGCTTGTTGATCTCCGCCTGCGTGATATTTACAAACATTGGAAGCGATGCGATTCCTGCGCCTATAACGGTCATTGCATAAGTGCCCGGAGTAGTTAGCGCGGGATTCAGAGTCACGTTCACGGTCTGTGTGCTACTGAGACCGCCTCCTACAGCCAGCGAGCTCCAGTTTGTAGTTTTGCCGTAGTACACTTTCCCTGACCCGTCCGTTGCTGTGAAGCGGACCAGGGGATAATTCGTGTCCATCTGATCATCGTCGCCGTAGGCTGCGCCGGCCGATTGCCCGTTGAGCTGCTTGCCCGTAAGAGTGAAATTTCCTCCACCGCTATAGGTCAGCCCATTTATGGCCGGCCGCAACGATGCGTTTGCAGGACCATCCGGAGTATAGACCCAGGGCTGCGTGCCGCCGTCTGTGAACATCACTTGACCCGTAGGAAGCGTAAGCATACGAGTGGGGTAGACGGCCATATTGGGAAGGTTAGCGTCTGGAATTGCGGGAGTTAGAGCGCTGATGGAGTTGGTTGTGGGATTGAAATCGAACAACTGCGTCGGTTTACTAAATGTGCCACCGAAACGGATTGGGTCGCTCGCGATAGTAGAAGTCGCATTCGCGCTCAGCGTCACCTGACTAGGCGAGTCGACGCTTTTGATCGTGGTGTTACTGGGGATGCCGGTGCCGCTTACGCCCCAACCGACCTGCAGGCCGGCAGTGGAAGGAATGTTAGTGACGATGGCGGAACCTGCAGTTATGTTCCCCGTTGTACTAACAGCCGCTGGAGCTGCATCGGCCGCGAAAATAACATGGCCGTTCGGCACAATCGCCGCTGGTGCATCGTCGGCGCCGAAGGGAGCTGCCACCGTGCCTTGGCTGTTCGTAAGTGTTCCGATGATATCGGGACCTCCGGCCCACGTGTTTGTGGAGGGATTGTAAATGCCGGTATGTTGATTTGCTCCGATGACTAGAATCCGTCCATCCTGGAGGCGAATTACAGGCCCAAGCTCATAACCGACTTGGGGGCTGCTCAGTTGCGGAATGGTTCCGAAAGCAGTACCGTCGGAAGGGCTAATGCCGGACCACGTACCGGACCCCGGATTGTAAACCTCAGCGTACGCGCCATTTTCGAGATTACTGCCGTCTTGAGCGGGATCGATGCTCTTAAACAGATCGTAATTCACAATGTTCCCGCTGGGCAGTTTGGCCCACCCTTCTTCGTCGCTGCGGTCGTTCGTATAGACCTTAGATCCACTTTGAGTCCAGGAATCGGTGGCGACGTTATAGAGCCAGCTCCCGTTATCGATGAGAGATCCAAGCAGGATATTTCCACCCGGCACTAACGCCGAGGGTTCGTCGCCTACGCAGGACGTCAGCCGGTAGGAGTGATTGAAATTCACTGTGCTGGCCGTGCGCGTCGCTGTGGCCGGGGCGCTCATGGTGATTGTAGTCGCAGTCGTGCTCAAAACAGTGGCGCCGGCCGGAATGCCGGTGCCGCTGACAGTCCAGCCAACCGTGATCCCGGCCGTTTGCGGGTAAACGGTATCGATGACCGCGGATCCGCTGGTCAGATTGCCGCTGACATAGCTTAATGTGGGGCATCTGTTCGGGGTTCGAGCGGGAAACGGCGTAATGGAAATCCACGTATTTGTGACGGGATCATAGATTTCTCCGGTCGCGCCCCAATTTGCCTGCAAAGCCGGCCCTGTGTACTCACCCCCTACCAGCCAGAATCTGCCGTCGGGGAGAACCTGTGATGCAAAGTAGAGCCGTCTCACTGGTCCTGAAGCAAGGATCGTCCAGGTTCCATTAACGTAACTGCCACTCGCATCCGGCGTCAGCTTCATCCAGGTCTGACCGTCGTAACCCTGCGCCAGCAGCGTGCCGTCGGTCATTTGAACCATAAGCTGTATGGTCTTTGGCGCTGGGGTCATTTGCGCCCACGTGGCAGCCAAGGCCTCTGTTTGGAAAGCCTGCAGAAATACAAAGCCGAGGATATACGCGAGGCAACCTCTCCGATTCGAGTGTCTGAATAACCGCATAGGCTTCCTTTCGAGGATGAGGGACAGGTGGTGTCACTCTACACTGGATGCCCTAATATTGTCAATCGAAATCTATCAACGCTGCGTAACAGATATACTCACAATACGAACACAACCAACTCGGGCTCCTGTCTCCTGGCCTGAATGGGTCTTGAATGTCGCTCCGGTTGTCATGCTGGTGTAATAGACTAGCGATGAACTAAAGCTTTGGGGGTGTATGTGTGCAAAGTTAGTTGTGCAGTTACGGGCATTTTATTTTTTGCCATTTCGTTATTTGCGCAGTTTGAAACGGCCGAAGTATTGGGCACCGTTCGCGATCCGAGCGGGTCGGTAATTAAAGGCGCTTCGGTCACGCTGATCAATGAGAGTACGGGGGTCGAAAGGAAAACGGCTTCCGACGACAGCGGCATTTACGATTTTTTCAACGTCCCGCCGGGACGCTATACGGTAACGGCTGAGCTTTCCGGCTTTCAAACGTTCAAGACAACCGGAGTGCTGGTGGACGTCAACGCACGGCAGCGCGTAGATATCACGCTACAGGTGGGGGCGGTAAATCAAGTGGTGAATGTCAGCGGCGCGGCTGAAACGCTTGAAACCGATACCAGCCAGCACGATCAGGTCATCAACACGCAACAGATTGTGGAGCTTCCGCTGAACGGGCGAAATTATTCCGATCTGGCGCTGCTTTCCACCAACGTGCACCGGTCGCCGATGTCGGTGCTTTTTGCGGCGAACGGGACGCCACGCGAAGGCGCCTTTAACATCAATGGAATACGCAGCACGTACAACAACTTTCTACTTGACGGTCTGGACAACAATGCATATTCGCCAAGCAACCAGGGCTATTCGAGCCAGGTTGTTCAGCCTTCGCCGGACGCACTCGCTGAATTTCGTGTCATCACCAGCAATTTCAGCGCCGAATATGGACGGGTGGGCGGAGGCGTGATCAATGCCGCCATGCGCTCGGGCACAAACCAGTTTCACGGCACGTTATACGAGTTTCTGCGCAATACGGATCTCAACGCAGTGGGGTTCACATTCAGCCCGGCGGTATTTCAGAAGCCGACATTACAGCGCAACCAGTTTGGATTGACGATCGGCGGGCCGTTTATAAAGAACAAGCTGTTCTTTTTTGCCGACTACGAAGGCTTTCGGCAACTGCAGCGCTATCTAAATTTCGATTCGATCCCGAGCATGAACGATCGCAGCGGCGTTCTTCCGGTCAATGTATACGACCCGCTGAACCACACCGTTTATCCGGCAAACACGCCGATTCCGGTTTCGGCGTTGAACCCGTTTGCCGCGGCAGTGCTGGGCGGCCTGCCTGCCCCCAACGGTCCGGGACGTTCCAGCAACTATGAAGCGTTATTGCTGGTTCGTGATTACAGCGATAAATACGACGCCAAGCTGGACTATACGTTTAACGACAAGATGACCGGCTTTCTGCGTTGGAGCCAGCGGAAAGATTTGCAATATTATCAGCCGGATATTCCGGGGCCGTCCGGCGGAAACGGCAACGGCTACATCCATGCCATTCAACAGGACGCAGCCGCGGGCTACACGTGGAGCATCACGCCGGCTTCGCTGCTGGATTTGCGCTTCGGCTTTACCCATGTGCTGGCCGGAAAAGTTCCACCTTACCTGGGCGGCCCCAGCATGTTGCAGCTTTATGGAATTCCCGGTTTGCCTACTTCGCCGAATCTAACCGGCGGATTGAATTCTCAATCAATCAGCGGTTTTTCGCAGTTAGGCCGTCAAACCAGCAATCCGCAGTTTCAGAACCCGACTACATTCAATCCGAAACTGGATTACTCACTGCTTAAGCGCGGCCACGCCATGAAGATGGGCTACGAGTTTGTGGATATCCGCACTGAAGTTCTGGACATTAATCCGCTGTATGGCGCTGATACTTACGCGGGGCAATTCAGCAAACCGACCTGCGCCGTGTTGGGACTGCCTAGCGGCTGCTCGATTCCATCGGATGCGACCAGTTACAATCTGGCCGATTTTATTTTCGGTTTGCCGAGCACAATCCAGCTTGGAAACAATCTCGTGACCAATCTGAGGCAGCATGTCCACGCGCTCTATTTTCAGGATGACTGGCGCGTGAATTCGAAGCTGACGCTGAATCTGGGTGTGCGCTGGGAGTTTGCCACGCCCATTTGGGAACGCGACAATCTTTGGTCGAACTTCGATCCCGCAACCAACACGCTCATCCGAGCGAGTAACGGCAGCCTGTATAACCGGGCGCTTGTGCACCCGGATTATCACGATTTTGGGCCGCGCGTGGGCTTCGCCTACAGCGCCACGCCGAAGACAGTGATTCGCGGCGGCTACGGGATCAGTTATTCTTTTTTCAACCGGCCCGGCAGCGCACAGGAAGGAATTAACGCGCCGCTGGCACTCTTTGGATTGCTGACGCAATCGATTCCGGCGGGCGGTTCCGTGCCACCTGGGTTCCTGACGACGCAGAACAGCTTCACCACAGGAATCGATCTGCCGTCCAACTTCAACCCGATCGTTTCAAACATCGATTACATTCCGGCAAACACGAAGTGGCCCTACATTCAATCGTGGCTCTTCTCCGTGCAGCAGGAACTGACGCACGATACGTTTCTGGAAGTGGCTTACAACGGAAACCACAGTTTGCGGCTGCCGATTATCGCCGACTACAATCAGGCGTACCCGAATCAACTCACAGCCACTTGTAACAACACGATCACGTCAGGTTGTTTGGGTGTTCAGGCGCGGCGCCCGATTCAAAGCTTTGGTGCAATTACCTGGCTCGATCCGGCCGGAGACAACGATTACAACGGTTTCTCGGCGCGCCTGGAGCATCGATTCGGCGGTGGGCTGTATTTCCTGAATTCCTTTACGTGGTCGAAGGCGCTGGGCGATTCGGAACAGGCCTTAGAATATTTCGCGGGCTATTACGAGGCCAATCCGCAGAACATCCGCGATCTGCATGACGAACGCGGGCCATCGAGCTTCGACATTGAATTCATGAATGTGACCAGTGTTGTGTATCAGCTTCCGTTCGGCAAAGGCCGCAAATACGGATCCAGCACGAATGCATTTTTTGATGCCTTCGTTGGCGGCTGGGAACTGAACACGATTAATACAGTGAATAGCGGGCCGCCGATTGACGTTTCGTATTCACCTTCCACTTTCAACGACGTGACGGGCTTGACGAACGATTATCGCGGCGAAGCGATTCTACGCCCGAACGTAAGCGGGCAGGCCGCAACCGGGCTCAGCAAAGGACAAATGGTCAACACCTATTTCGCGGGCTACACGTTCACTACGCCGCCGGCGTATTCGCCATTCGGCAACGAGGGCCGCAACTCGTTCCGCGCGCCTGGTTTGTGGCAATGGGATCTGGCTGCGGATAAGAATTTCCGCATTTTTGAGAGCACGCAGCTACAGTTCCGCTCCGAGTTCTTCAACGTGCTGAATCACACGAATTTTGGACTACCGAACGCAATCTCGACGAGCGCTTCATTCGGGCAGATCCGGAATACGTATCCGGCGCGGCAGATTCAATTTGCCTTGAAGCTGATTTTCTGAGCTGTTAGCGCGGTGGTGGCAGAGGCGCCATGGTGGTGCCGCCGACGTTCGCGTACGACTCGGAAACCTTGACAACTTTGCCTTCATCGAAGCGCACGAAGACGATCTTTCCCGGAGGATCGCCATAGACCCAGTCTTCGATTTCATCCCCATCGCTGTTGGTTTCGCGGCTTTTGTTTCGCGGCTTGCCGAGCGCGAGCAGCACCTGATCCTTATTCATGCCTTCGACGGCGCGCTGCTCTTTGATGGCTTTCTTAATTGGCTCAGGCAGCGTGTCCACGTACTGTTGGGCGGCGGAATGCTTTTCAAAATCGAAGATGGGCGCGAGCATCTGGCGAAGGTCCGCCGTTTTGAGCGATGGCACGCTGCCAGGAAACACAATGGCGAGATAGGTTCCGTTTGCGGCTACCTGCCGGTTCTGTTGGGTACCGATTGGTGAGACGGTACCGCCCATGCCGACTTGCACATGGTCATACCAATGGCCGTGCCCCTTGGTCCCGCCGTTGATCTCGAGAACGATTCTCTTGTCCTCGATATCCACGTGCGTAATCTGCACTTCATCGCCGAGCCGCGCGGCCGGCCCGCCTTCGAACAATGCCTTCTGCCAGGCGTTCTTGTCGTAGGTACCGTCGCTGCTGAAGACAAGAGGTTTTTTCGAGCGCGGCAGAATCACTTTCACAGTTGCGAACTCGGCATCGAGGCCGCGCGTGATCTCCATGCGCTCATCGAAGCTGAGCTTGTCGGCGCGCAAAGCAGGCACGGCGCCAAGCAGAAGCACAACTGCGCTGACAGTGGTTAGAATCCGCCGTCCAGAAGTCCTTCGTTCAAAACCTGGGCTATGCGGGCGGTCTGAACTTTTACGGGGGCGCGCGCGATCGCAAAAAAGAGAGCAATTGCGAAGATCGTGGTCAGCAGGCCGCCTTCCGGCCCGTAACTGCCACCGCTCCAGAGGGGAGTCAGGTCCCATCGGTAGGAATACCTCGTTACATCGATTGTAAGCCCGCTGAGGTTGACACCGAACAGCGGCAGCACTGCATTCCAGGCATAATGCAAGCCGATCGGGAGCCAGAGATCATGACTGCGCAGAAAGGCATAGCCGAGCAGGATTCCCCAAATCATCGTATTCAATACGCCCAGCACGGTGGCATTGGGGTTGGAGGAGTGCGCCAATCCGAAGATGACGCCCACCGGGAGCACGGTTGCAAACGGACCTATTTTTTCAATCAGCAATTGAAACGCATAACCGCGGAAGATCATCTCTTCGCCCATGGCCGCAATGAGAAGCGCGAAAAGATAGGTGACGAGGGATGCCCAGTTGAAGACCGAATGCGGGCGAATGACCAGGTGGCCGGTTCCGGCAAGCAAAGGCGCGAGCAGCATGAGCGCGGCCGATCCTCCGCCGAATAGCGCGCCTAAAAGGAAGTTGATGAGCGCCCGGTGGCCCACTTGCAGCCCAATGTCCTGCAGCGGCCGGCGGTCAAAGATGCGCATGGTAAGGAGATTCGCCAGCAGGCCCGTGGCGCACAGGCCGATGCTTCCGGCAACTACAACTCCAAAAACCGCCACCAGCAGGCTGCTGATGAATGCCAAGCCGATAACCACCAAAGCCACAAAGAAAGACACGCGAATCGCGACGCCGATCCGCGTATCGCGAGGGGAAGGCGGACTAGCGACTTGAAATTGGGAGTCCATCCAAAGATCTGGCTTCAGGGTCAGCCGCGAAGCGGGGCGTACTTGCCGTACTATTATTCATCCTAACTTCCGGCTAGTACCCTCAGCATGCAGTTTCCCAGGGGGACGTCCGATGAGAGCAATATGCTGCAAGAGAAAAGAACCGAAAATCGATTGTTATGTGCTGAACTGATTGAGCTGGTTTGGGAAACCGAATCAGGAAGAGAACGCCGGACGGTTGCGAACCTGGAGGACATCTCGCTTTGCGGGGCCTGCGTACAACTGGAGCGGGAGATCCGTCCGGGAACGCCCGTTGCCATTAACTATGGAGATGGCGAGCTGATCGGGACTGTGCGCTATTGCTTATACCGCGAGGCCGGCTACTTCCTGGGAATTGAGCTGAGTGAAGGCTGCCGCTGGTCGAGCCAGCATTACAAACCTCAGCATCTTCTGGACCCGCGCGAGCTGGTGGAACAGGCCGTACTGCGCTGTGCCGGCGAACCCCTGCCGGCCGCCTAGGCGAGCCGGCCTGGCATTGACGAGCGACGCTGTAAAATCAAAACTCTCGGGGCGCGACTAACGATTCGCGCTGGAGAAATGCCGATTTCATCAGCGCAATGCCCACGCCGAAATCTCCTAAACCCATTCGCGGCGTATTTGCGGCATTAGCCACCCCGCGCCGCAGCGAATCCAACGAGATCGATACAGCAGCATTTTTCGATTATCAGGATGCGATTATGCGGGCGGAAGTGGATGGGCTGGTATTGTTCGGCGCCACGGGCGAATTCGTTCACTTCGACATCTCCGATCGCATGCAGGCTGTTTCGCTTATGACGAAACGCAGCCGAGTACCGGTTCTGGTAAACATTTCGCATTCGACCCTGGACGGCGCACTGGCGCTGGCGGAAAGCACGATGAATAGCGATATTGCGGGGCTGCTGGTCATGCCGCCTTACTTCTATCGCTATTCAGACGAACAGATACTGGCATTTTTCGAGCAGTTCGCCAGAGCAATCGACGGCAGGACAAGCTTGTTTCTATACAACCTTCCGCTTTTTACCAATCCGATTTCCTATCGCGTCATCGAAGCCCTGCTCGGCTCCGGAGCGTATGCGGGCATCAAAGATTCAAGCGGCGACCGCGAGTTGCTCCGGCAGCTACACGCGTTGCATGCAAGAAATCCCTTTGTGTGGCTGGCGGGAAATGAATGCCTGTATGTCAAAGCGCGCCAGGCCGGGGCGGAGGGCACCATTTCGGGCGTGGCAGGCGCGGTTCCTGAATTGATTGTGGCCATCGATCGCGCAGTGGCGGCGGGCGCACCGGAACAAACGGCCCGGCTAAACGGCCTTTTGATGGAGTTTTTGGACTGGTTGAATCGATTTCCGGCGACCGTTGCCATCAAGCAGACAGCGGTGGCCCGCGGCTGGAAACTCAACCATTCCGCCTTTCCGTTTGATACCGGCACGGCTCGCGATGTGGAAGCATTTCGCCGCTGGCTTAACGAATGGCTGCCGCGAGTACTGGCGGAGTGCGAGCGAATAGGAGCAGCACGGGTGCAATAGCTGGCTTTCGAGAAGAGCGGCGGCCGGCTATTTGCCGAGCAGCCCCACATAGACGTCCACTTTTGATTTCGCGGGATCTTCCGCTAATCCATAGTGGACTTCGAAATCTGTGTTGTACGCTCGCTGCAAGCCGCCCGGTTTTTCAAGCGACCAGATGTGCTTCCACAGATCGACAACCATCTGTGGCGGCGGGCCGCCCTGCTCCGTGAACATGGCGTATTGTCCCGAGGCAACTTTGTGCGATACAAACTGAGCGGGCAGATTCTTGGTGGAGGAGACCTTAGCGCCGAGAATGTAGGTGTACATTCCGTCCTTGCCATTTTCATAATCGGTGTACATAGCGTAGACGCGATCGTCCACGCGATTCGGTATGTCGGCCAGCAGGTTCTGGTTGCTGAATCGTTGCCACATGCCGGGGATGCGCGCATCGGATGTACTCTCAATGGCATTGCTGGTTCGAGTGGAAATGCCCGCGATCGTGAAGGAGTCGACGTGAAGTTTCACCAGATTCATTTCCTGGGCAAGCAGATAGCCGGCCATCAGCAGCGCGCTGACGGCCGCGAAGAGGGGAAGCCGGCGGTTCAGCATCATACTTTCATTTTGCCCCTGAAATTTGCTTGTCCGGCGGCCTTTCAGCCTTCAACGCGTGCTGCCGCCTTCGGCTAACCGCGCCTTCGACGGACAGACGAAGCGCCGCCGGCATCTTGCTGAACAATGCCGCAATGATTCGATAGCGCCAGCCGGGAATCACGAATAGCTTGCGGCGATGCAGACCCGCTATCGACGCATCGACAACTTCCTCCGCCGTCATCCAGAAGCCCGATCCGGCCAGACGGTGCCGGCTCACGGGCAGGTTGTCGTGGAATTCCGAATAGGTGAAACCGGGACAGAGCGCCTGTACGGTCACGTTTGAGCCTGCTGCTTGCAGATCCAGATACAGACCTTCCGTAAACGAGGTCATCCAATTTTTGGTGGCGGAATAGCTGGCATTGCCGGCGTTCCGCACAAAGGCAGCGATAGATGCCACATTAATAATGCCACCGGTATTGCGGTGCACCAGATTGCGCAAAGCCGCGTGCGTCAGCCGGACAGTAGCCAGGACGTGCAGCCGGTGCATATTTTCGTGCACCTGAAGCGGCAACTCCCAGAATGGTCCAGGAGTTCCGAATCCCGCGTTGTTGATCAAGAGAACAAGATCCGGGGCATCCGCGATTCGCTTTACTGCGCGATCGACGTCTTCTTCCTGCGTGAGATCGGCCACCAAAACCTCGCTCGCGGCGCCGTATTTTTCGTTCAGTTCAGCGGCGAGCTGTTCAAGTCTCTCCTTGCGCCGCGCAATCAGCAGCAGATTGTAGTGAGGCGCGAGCTTGCGCGCGAATGCTGCACCGATACCGCTGGAGGCGCCGGTAATTGCAACTAGTGTTCGGGGCTGTGCCACAATTGCATTCTTGCAATTGAAGGCAGCGGGAAAGGTGTAAATCCTTAACGGTCCGGAGCAGCAGTGCCAGCCGTGCTTGCCGGCTCAGCCGCGTTTGGCCTTGGCAGCCGGATGCGCCGGAGTTCCCCGTATAACCCATTTGCGGGGTCCAGGAATACGCGTTGGGCGGAGCCATCATTTGCTACTGCGCAAGTGCGAATCGGTTCCAAGCTGCCCAGGCTCGGGCAGATCTGGTAGACGCGGCCTTTTGGGAGCTTGCCGCTGAGAACCTCCCGGTAGAGTTTTTTTTCGGCCGCATCTGCCGAGTCTTCGTAGAAAGACAGAGGCATGCTCAGAGGCCGAACTACGGTTCCCGGTGCCGTGGCGCCGTTATCTTCCTGATCGGCGAACACACGAACGATGTAACGGCCCATAATCGGACTTCCGGCAAGAGTGTCTATTCAATATATCGGCGAACTACATTCGGGCTAGAGTGTTTCGGTGACTTTCACGGCCAGCTCCGTCTAGTCTGTTTCAAGAAACCGTTTAGTTTTTCTGAATTGACACGCCCGGACCTCATCACTAACTTGAGGTTAGGTCTTATGGCTACGATTACTGAGGCGCCCGCGCCGGAATTAGGATCCGCTGTCCCCGTGGCGGCAGAACAGCTTGATCGCATCGTTCGCGATGAGCTGCAAGACACGCCCATTATCGACATGCACACCCATCTCTTCATGCCTTCCCTCGGGAAGCTGGGGCTGTGGGGCATTGACGAATTGTTGACGTATCATTACCTCGAAGCCGAACTATTCCGCTTCTCTTCGGTGAAACCGGCCGAATATTGGACGCTGAACAAACAGCAACAGGCCGATCTCATCTGGCGAACGCTGTTTGTGGAAAATACGCCTGTTTCCGAAGCTGCGCGCGGGGTGATTGCGGTGCTTTCCGCGTTGGGGCTCGAGACCGCCAGAACAGATTTGAGCCAAGCCCGCGAATATTTCCGCAACCAGAAGCTCGAGCCGCACATCCGGCACGTTTTCGAGCTGGCCGGTATCAGCGAAGTGGTCATGACGAACGATCCACTGGATCCGGAGGAGGCGCCGCTGTGGATGAAAGGAGCTGCGCCCGACCGCCAATTCCATCCCGTTCTGCGGCTGGATCGCATTTTGAACAAGTGGCCGCAGCATTGGCAGATTCTGGCGGGCCAGGGCTACCGAGTGGAGGAGAATCTGGGAGGCAACAGCGTAGCCGAAGTGCGCCGCTTTCTTGCCGACTGGTATGGCCGCATGAAGCCGGTCTACATGGCCTGTTCCTTGCCGGATACCTTCGAATATCCGGAGGACAGTCTGCGGGGCCGCCTGCTGAAAGAGGCGGTTATTCCCTCTTGTGGCGAGTTCAACATTCCGTTGTCGCTGATGATCGGGGTGCGCTACCAGGTGAACCCGGCGATACGGCTTGCCGGCGATGCGGTCGGCAAGGCCAATCTTCGCGCAGTGGAACACATTTGCGTTGAGTTTCCGGAGAACCGCTTTTTGATCAGCGTACTGAGCCGCGAAAACCAGCATGAGCTCTGCGTTTATTCGCGGAAATTCGGCAACCTGCTGCCGTTCGGTTGTTGGTGGTTTCTCAACCAGCCGTCCATAGTAGAGGAGATGACCCGCGAACGCATCGAGATGATCGGGTTCAGCTTCATTCCACAGCATTCGGATGCGCGCGTGCTCGAGCAGGTGATTTATAAATGGAGAAATACGCGCCGCACCATGGCTCCGATCCTGACGAACGCCTACCGGCTTCTGGCTGAGGACGGGCGCACGGTGAGCAGAGATGAGATCCGGCGCGGGATTCACCGGCTCTTCCGAACAAACTTCGAGCGCTTCGTCAACCTCCGAGGCGGGCATGAGCGCCACAGCGCCGTTTAAATATCAAGTTACGCAGCCGCCCCACACCATACGCAACTTCCGCTGGGTGATCTGCGGATTATTGCTCTACGCCACCACGGTCAACTACATGGACCGCGCGGTTCTGGGTATTTTGGAACCCACGATTGCCGCCGATCTCCATTGGAGCGATACCGAATACGGCGTCATCAGCATGGTTTTCCAAATTGGCTACGCGATTATGATGCCGCTGGCCGGGCGAGTCATTGATTCGATCGGGCTGCGCATCGGCTATGCTTTGGCCACGCTGTTGTGGAGCATCTCGTCGCTGGCTCACTCGCTGGCCGGTTCCGGTTTTCAGTTTGGAATCGCCAGGCTCGGATTAGGCTTAGGTGAAGCAGCCAATTTCCCGGCGTGCATTAAAGCGGTCGCAGATTGGTTTCCCAAGCGCGAGAGGGCATTCGCGACCGGTATCTTCAATGGCGGCTCCAATTTAGGCGCGATTCTGGCGCCGTTATTGGTCCCGGCTGTGTATGCGCATTTCGGCTGGCGCGCGGCATTTCTTTTTACCGGCTCCCTTAGCTTTACTTTCGTCGTACTCTGGCTGATCATCTACCGTGAGCCGGAAAAGCATCCGCGGCTTTCGGCGCAGGAACTGGCGCTTATCCGGTCCGATCAGGAAGGCACTTCTACCGATACCGTTCCTTATCGTGAGGTGCTGGAACATCGCGCAGCCTGGGCATTCCTGATCGGGAAATTTTTGACGGACCCCGTCTGGTGGTTTTATCTTTTTTGGCTGCCCAATTTTCTGCACAACGCCTACCATGTCGAGCTGGCGCACATCGGCGCGCCGTTGATTACCGTCTATGCTGCATCAGCGGTAGGCTCGATTGGAGGCGGCTGGCTTTCGTCGTTCCTGATTGAGCATGGTTCGCCCGTGCAAAAAGCTCGTAAGGTGGCGATGTTGGTCTGCGCGCTGGCGGTGACGGCAGTTATTTTTGTGCCGGAGGTATCATCCAGCCTTTGGTGGACAGTTGCTCTGATCGGCATTGCTGCGGCTGCGCATCAAGGCTGGTCCGCAAATCTTTTTACCGTAGCGTCCGATAATTTCCCGCGAGCCGCGGTCGGTTCCGTTGTCGGCTTGGGGGGATTGGGCGGCGCAGTTGGCGGCGCGCTGGTACAGCTATCGGTTGGCAAATGGCTCGACTACTCACACGGTGCTTATGGCCCCATCTTTATCATCTGCGGGTGCATCTACCTGGTCGCGCTGCTGATCATTCATCTATTGCTGCCAAAGCGGCGGGAAACAGCAACACCGAGCGGATTCTCTCCGGCCTGATTACTCGTTTTGCAAATTGCCACTCAGGGCCGCGCGCAGAAACTCAGCGATGGATACCGTAAGAGCGCGTGGATACTCGGACTTCATCATGGCCAGCGCCTGCCGGCGGATGATCTTACGATCGCGAACACGGAAGGTGTGAAAGAACCTGGGAGTGCTGTGCAGCGCCGATTCGGGCAGGATGCCGTAACCAAAGCCGCTTTCTACCAGTTTTTTCATCACCTCGGTGTCGTCAGCTTCCATCGCCACCTGCGGAACAACGTTGATATCGCGGAAAAATGTTTCGATGATGGCGCGCATGTTGCTCCGGTGCGGGTACAGCAGGAATTTCGCGGAAGCTAACTCGTCCGGCGAAATGTTGCGAACCCTCGCGCTTCGCACCGGTGTACTCGATGGCCGCAGAATCAGCAACTCTTCGTCAAATAGCGGGATGATGGTGAGGTTCGTCTCATCATACGGGAGAGAGATGATGGCCAGATCGAAGCGCCGTTCGAAGAGCCCTGCAACCATTTCCTCCGTAGCCGAAACAGTCACCTGGATCTGCGTCTGCGGGTAACGCTGGCGAAGCATGCGCAAGGGCTTGGGTAACCGGTGAATCAGCGTGCTTGCGCCGGTCGCGAGATGCAACGGGCGCGTGTCGATGGCCGGGTCATTCGAAAATTCGTGCTCGATCCTGCGCACATGACGCACGACACTCTTCGCCAGATCCGCCAGGCGCACAGCGGCAGGCGTGGGCACGAAGCGTTTGCCCGTTCGAACGAACAGCTCAGTCTGAAGTTCCGTTGCCAGGCTGTGTAGTTGCAAGCTGACGGCGCCAGGCGACAGGTAGACACGTTCGGCGGCTCTGGTGACGCTGCCGTATTCCATGACCGCCAGAAACAGCTCTAGCTGCCGAACGTCCATGTCATTTAAGGTAGTACGACGTTCGGCGGGTTGTTTTATTGGTTCACGCCCGACGCAAGAAAGCCGCCATCCACGGCAATGCATTGACCGGTGATGAAACTGGCGGCATCGGAAGCAAGAAAAACGGCTGTGCCCACCAGTTCGGGGATTTTGCCAAAGCGCTTCATAGGCGTTCGCAGCAGCAGCTCGCGGCCGCGTTCGGTGCCGTCCAGGAGTCCGGAATTGAGTTCGGTGCGGAAGACGCCAGGGGCAATGGCGTTCACAATAATGCCCTTAGTGGCCCACTCGACAGCCAGGCTTCTAGTAAGGCCCAGCACGCCGGCCTTCGAAGCCGCGTAAGCCGCCACTTCGAAAAAGCTGACGAACGAATTCAAGGACGCAATATTTATAACGCGGGCACGGCCGCTTTCAAGAAGCGGCTGATAAAAGCTTTGGCAGGCCCGCAGAGTGCCGGTGAGGTTCACATCGATCAGCGCGTTCCATTCGGATTCGCTGATGTTGATCGACGGCTTGCGAAAGATCTGCCCGAATGAGTTGACCAGAATGTCGACCCGGCCAAATTCATTCAGAATCGCTTCGCGCAGCGCATCGATCGATTCGCGGCTGGAGACGTCCACAGTTTTTGACAGGCTCTTACGCCCGGTCTTCTCAATCTCTCGGGCAACCTCCTGCACTTTGTCCTCGCGGCGTCCGGTGGCGACCACGTCGGCGCCTGCTTCAGCCAGTCCGGTAGCGATCGCCCGGCCGATGCCGGATGTGCCGCCCATCACGACTGCTACCCGGCCCGAGAGATCGAACAGGTTTTTCGGCATGTGATTACGCTCCCAGGAACAAAGGCTTGATATGGCGGTCGAAGAGATTCGTTGTCACATTTTTGCCGACCGTGTCTTCCATTTGCTTCAGCAGCTTCAGATAGCGGTCGCCCATTTTGGCGGCCACTTTAAAACCAACATGCAAAAGCTGCCGCATGCTGCTGTTGTATTTCGGCGATTTTGGATCATGCCGCAGCGCAGAGACGAATTGCTCCGAGGACCACTTATTGACCTCAGCAGGCGATGGCAATTTGGCCGGATCGATATCGATCACGGCTGCATAAGGCCCAGTCAATTCGTCTTGATGCGCATACGCGTCGGCATAGATCTCTTTCGCCAGTTGCAGGCCATCTCCACCGGCTTCAGCGAGGCCGATGATCTCTTCCAGCCACGTTGTACCTGCTGTTTTCAAATGCACGCCGGCATCGAATTTTTTCATGGCTTCGCGAATCGGCTTGTAAATCGAAAATTTATCGCTGCCCGAATGAACGCTGAGCTTCAGATTTTTGGGCAGGCCATACTGCTCGATTGCATAGGCGATCACCGCAACATCGTTTGAGAACTCTTGGGCGAATTTCTTGAGGTCGCCCGAATAGTCAACGCCTTTATTGAAGCGGCCGGTGAATTTAGGCGCGATGGTCTGAATCGGAATGCCTTCATCGGCGATGGCCGCCAGAGTGATCAATAACTCCACCGGCGTCTGCGGCGAATCCGTTTCATCCATCGAAACTTCTGCAATGAAATTGCCCCTTCCCTTCATCTGCTCGATGTGGCGATAAATGCGTCCGGCTTCCTGGATAGCGGCCAGGTACTTATTTGCGACGTCAACGACGAAATTCCGATCCGTCGTGAACGAGCGTTCTACGCCGGGAATCCGTAACTCGCCCAGCAACTCAGAATGTTTGTCGACAAAACTCCGGACCGAAGCATCATCTGCCGCCTTGCCGATGAGATCGGCGACGTCAATGGTGAAGAAATCGCATGGACCAGCAAAACGGTCCACCGTTTTCAGATTGATGTGGTCTGCATCGACATAGTAGGGTTTCTTCCAGCCGAGCGTTCTGACGGCTTCATCCGCGGCGGCTCGCGTAGCACTGGGCTCGGAGCCGATAATCGTGTGTTCCCGGTTCGACTTATTCCAAACCGGGATGACCTCGACACCCTGCTCGGCCGACAGAATGCAGGCACGCAATTGCGCTTTGGCTTGATGAGCGAACCGGTCTCCTACACCGACTGAATACTTGGGCAGTTGTATTTCCTTACTCATACTTTTTTTCTTTTCCCATGATTTCCGCGGCACTAACCAGCTTGCCATTTACTCTCACGTTGGAAACCTTTACGTCTTCCACATTCTGGAAGTTATTGCCTTTGGATGCGTTGTTAAACATGCAGTTTGAGATGGTGACGCCGCTGATGGGATCGTCCGGATAACCTTGTAAGTCGAGCCCGTATTGGCTTTTCTCGCAAGTTACATCGGCAATAACGATATTCTTGACCGTTGGTTTAAACGGACCACCGGGACCTTCTTCGTAGTAGAAGGTCACCTGGATCACCGCGTCGGCGACTTGACCCACGTTTACGTTCGTAAACCAGATATTTTGAATATCGCCCCCGCGATAGGAATTCGTTTTGATGCGCAGCGCGCGCTGCAGATGCGGGCTGCTCATCCGGCAACGGCGCACCCAGATATTTTTCATGCCTCCTGAAACTTCGCTACCGATGGAAACCCCGCCGTGTCCATCGTTCATGACGCAGTCCTGCACGATCACGTTCGATGTAGGAACTCCGACGCGGCGCCCATCCCGATTGCGGCCGGACTTGATCGCGATGCAATCATCACCCGTAGTAAACGTGCATTTTTCAATCAGGACGTCCGTGCAGGCATCCGGATCGCAGCCGTCGTTGTTCGGACCGTTCGGACAATCGATATTAACGCCGCGCACCGTGACGTTCTGGCAAAGCGTCGGATTCAGCTCCCACATGGGCGAGCGCTTAACGGTAAATCCTTCGAGCAGCACGTTCTTGCAGCGATACGGCTGCACGAAGTTGGGCCTCAGATAGTGGCCAGTGCCGAAGACGCGGTCTTTCACGGGGACGTCTTTATTGCCCATCTCCTCTACGAGCGTCTGGACATCGTTCTTTGTGCTGGTCTTCTGGTCGCGCGTTGCACCCGCGCGAGCTTTTCGCGTCCAATCCCACCAATGGGTTGCATCGGCTTGGCCGTCCAGCGTTCCAGGACCGGTCACCGCCACATTTTCTTTTTCGAAAGCGTAGATGAGCGGCGAATAGTTCATGCATTCCGTGCTTTCAAAGCGCGTGTAGACCACCGGCAAGTAGTCGTTTGGGTCGGTGCTGAAGAGCAGGGTGGCGCCTTCGTCTACGTAGAGATCTATGTTGCTTTCGAGATGAATCGCGCCGGTCAGGAAAATTCCTTTCGGGACCACGACTCTACCGCCGCCTGCGGCATGACACGCCTGAATGGCCTTTTTAATTGCTTCGGTGCACTTGGTTTGGCCGTCGCCGGTTGCGCCGTATTTTGTGATGTCAAAATCCCGCTTGGGGAAAACGGGCGGTTGGATGCGCGCAAGCACCGCCTCTATTTCACCAGCAGGTTCTGCAGCGGCCGCGCGGCTGCCGAGCGCGGTTATGGTTGGAACAAATGCCGCTGTATACTGCAACAGCTCTCGTCTGGTCATCTTGATGTTTGTAGCGGCGCAAAAAGGCGCGGTACTGTTCGCAGCATATGTACCTCTTTCGCTCTAGTCAAACCAAATTAATTGAACTCTGTGTTTAGCGAAATAAAAGGCGGGCCGGCCGCGAGTTCAGGCAGCGTAGCGGCTTAAAATGCGCGGCAGGTTTTGCGAAAACGCCGAGCGCGCCATGACGCTATCGCAGCCCTTTTCCTGCGCGGCGTGCTTTAGGTCCGTCTGAACGTGTGACACATAGCCCAGCAGCGAGATTCTGCTGCTTTCCTGATCCGCTTTCAGCTTTTCGATGGTTTCCAGAGGGGCCGCTTCCGCATAATTCAAATCCAGAATAATAACGGCGGGCTTCTCTTTGGCCTCCTCCAGCGCCCGCTGCTGTGATTTCACGAACACGGGCTCGAGCCCTGCTCTCTTTGCAGCTTCCTGTATTTTTACAGTGAACATCAGGTCGTTCAGTACAGCCAGTATCTTCTTTTTGCCGGACATCTGCTTCTCGTTTTTAATTTTCGCCTATCATCGTTAGTGACTATGAGCGTGCTGGTTCAGGCCCCTCCCGAAGTGAATCCGTTGCAGGATCCGTTGCGCTTTGAACGCCGCGTGCCTCCCTGTGCAATTGTCATTTTCGGCGCCAGCGGGGATCTGTCCAAGCGCAAGCTGCTGCCTTCGCTATACCGGTTATTTTACGAGCGCCGCATTTCTCCGGACTTCGCCGTAATCGGCAGTTCGCGCACACCCATGTCGGACGACCAGTTCCGCGAGCGCATGAAGGAATCCGTCTCCAAGTTCCTTGAAGAAGCGCCTTTCGACGAGGATGTCTGGAAATCGTTTGCGCAATGCCTTTTCTATGTTCCCGGCGATCTGAACGTGCCGTCATCCTATGACGACATCCGGAGCAAATTAGCGGAAGTGGAAAAATCTCACCGCACCGCAGATAACGTTCTTTTCTATCTTTCTACCCAGCCAAGCCACTACGCCGAGGCGATTTTAGAACTCGGAGCGCATCAACTGAACACCGGGAAGGGCTGGCGGCGCGTCATCATCGAGAAGCCGTTCGGGCACGATCTTCAAAGCGCGCGCAAGCTGAACGATGAAATCCACAAGGTTTTCGATGAATCGGCGATTTACCGGATCGACCATTATCTGGGTAAAGAAACGGTTCAGAACATTCTGGCTTTCCGGTTTGGCAATGGTATTTTTGAGCCGCTT
Organism: Terriglobia bacterium; assembly: GCA_021324185.1. Taxonomy (GTDB): domain Bacteria; phylum Acidobacteriota; class Terriglobia; order Bryobacterales; family Bryobacteraceae; genus Bog-105. The sequence goes on from JAJPJN010000046.1 coordinate 64,640, forward strand.
TGGAATCGCCGCTATGTGGATCACATTCAAATCACCGCGGCAGAATCGATTGGAGTGGAAGGCCGCGGCGGCTATTACCAGGAAGCGGGCGCGCTCCGCGACATGATCCAAAACCACCTGAGCCAGGTGATGGCGACGGTGATGATGGAGCCTCCCACCGTGTTCGATGCAACCAACGTGCGCGATGAACGCGCAAAACTGCTTCGAGCCGTTCGCGTCATGAAACACGAGGATGTTCCCAAGTACGCGGTTGCCGGACAGTACGGGCCGGCGCTTGTCGGCGGCCAACAGGTTCCGGGCTTCCGGCAGGAGCCGAGTGTCGATCCGGATTCGCAAACGGAAACGTATGCGGCGGTCACGTTTTTCATAGACAACTGGCGCTGGGCAGGCACGCCGGTTTACATTCGAACGGGCAAGCGCATGCCCAAGCGCGTCACCGACATCGCCATACAATTCAAAGCTCCGCCGCTGGGGTTGTTCCAACAGGAGACCAAAACCGGCCTGCGCGAAGTGCGGCCGAATCTGCTGGTTCTGCGCATCCAGCCCGAAGAAGGAATTTCTTTGCGGTTCCTTTCGAAGAGCCCCGGCAGCGGTATGCGGCTGCGGCCCGTCTCGATGGATTTCAATTACGGCTCCAGCTTCGGGGAACGGTCTCCCACAGCTTATGAGACACTGCTGCTCGATGCGATGATCGGGGACCCGACTTTGTACACTCGCCAGGACATGGTGGAAGCGAGCTGGCAAATCGTGCAGCCCATTCTCGATGTGTGGGCCAACAGCAAGTTCTATTTCCCGAACTACCCAGCGGGCTCCTGGGGGCCAAAAGCTGCCGACGATATGCTGGCGCAACAGGGCCATGTGTGGAGGATTCCATGAGTTCGGCTGTCATTTTTCCAGCGCAGCCGGAGCAGATTTTGAAGGGCTTGGGCAAGCTCTGGACTTCGCTCGGCCAGGAAGAGAAACAGCAGGGCAAGCCGACGGTTTTGCGGGCGTGCGCCATGACACTGATCGTCGCAACCGACGAACCGGACGGCGGATTCTCAGCCTCGCAGACGATTGCAGAACTCATGCGCGAGCATCCGAGCCGCGGAATTGTGCTCGCGGTTTCGCCGGAAGCGGAGCATGAACTCGAGGCGCGAGTGCTGGCCCAATGCTGGAAGCCGTTCGGCAAGGCGCAGCAGATCTGTTGCGAGCAGATTGAGATCACGGCGCGGCCGGATAGCTGGCCCAATGTTGGCCCCACGCTGGTAGGTTTGATTGCGGCCGATCTGCCGGTGATCTTCTGGTGCCGGCATAAAACCGCGCTGGATACTTCCGCAACAGAGGACCAGAAAGCGGGGCTGCAGGCAGTCATCCGGCTCGCAAACAAGGTGGTGATCGACACGCAAGGATTGCCGGCAGCGGCGGCGTTGCAGATGCTTTCGGCTTTGCGCGCAAAGGGTCGAACGGTGGCCGATCTCGAATGGACGCGCCTGACTAAATGGCGGCAACCGATCGCGCAGATTTTTGACAATCCGGCCCGGCAGACGCCCTACTCTCAGTTCCGGGCGATTGAAATCGCTCACACAGGCGATCAGCTTCCATCGTGTGCGGCCTATGCGGGCGCGTGGTTCTCGGCGCCGTACAAAGCAAACGTTTCATTCGTGAAGGTGGATGGCTACGGCCCTGGGCTTCATCGCATCGCGCTGCGGGCCAAGTCCGAAGAGATTGTTTTCGAGCGAACCGGCTCCGATTGCATGCGCCTGTACAGCACGAATGGCCAGCAGCGCAGCTATACCTACGAAGAGCGAATGGATACCGGCCTGATGACTGAAGAATTAGCGATTTTAGGTTCCGATCCTGCTTTCGAAACAGCGTTTGCGCGAGCGGTGGAGTTACTGCATGATCAAGACTAGCCCATCTCTGCACATTTACAAGACGCCGGAACAGGCGGCAGACGCGTGCGCGGCTTACATCCTGGAATGCCTGGAACAGGACCTGAAATCGCAATCCCGAGCCACGCTGGCAATCTCCGGAGGCACTACGCCAAGATTGCTTTTCTCGCGCATGGCGCAGGCGGATTTCAATTGGTCGCGAGTTCATATTTTTTGGGTAGATGAACGGTGCGTGCCGCCGACGGATCCGCAGAGCAATTTCAGAATGGCGAACGAGACACTACTTAGCGTTGCCGATATTCCCGGCGACAACGTTCACCGGATCTATGGCGAGTTGCCGCCTGAGGCGGCGGCCACGCAGTATGTAAACCGGATCAAGCAATTCTTTGCGCTGGGCGAAAACATGCTTCCCATCTTCGACATCATCCATCGCGGGATGGGCAGCGAAGGGCACACCGCGAGCCTGTTTCCCGGTGAGCCGCTGATCCAAAACACGACTGATATTGCGGCGCATGTCCGGGTAGAAAAAGTAAAAATGGATCGCGTCACGCTTCTTCCTGGCGTACTGAATGCGGCCAAGCGCACGGTATTGCAGGTAGCAGGCGCAGACAAAGCGCCGGC
>JAJPJN010000178.1 GCA_021324185.1 Terriglobia bacterium
ACAGCAATCCCGTGCAATACAGCTTCAGCGGTGTGGCTCGATCGGCGTGCCCCGCAGCTTGCGCCAGGCCGTCCATATAGGCTGCGAAGCGTTTCTCCTGTGGGCCCAGCGGAGAGTGTTTGCCCACAAAACAATTTTACATCAATTTGTCTTGTTTATAACATAGTAGTACTAGCTACCAGCCCACACTCTTCACCAATTCCTGGTAGGCCCGCTCGTTATGCAGATCCCGCATCGTGCGATCGGTTCGTAACCCTAGCAGCGCACTTTCGTGCTTCTGGTAAGCGATGCGCAAATAGTCCAGAGCTGCTTGTTTTTCGCCCAGCAGCGCGCAGGTCGATGCTACGGAGTAGGCCGGCACAGAACCCTCTCGGAAAAGCTTCTTCTCCGCTGCCAGGGTCGCCTTCAGCATCCCTTGTGCGCCGGCGGCAGCGAATCCTTTCTGTGCTTCGTCGGTAATGGCAAGCGCTGTCTCGTCATGCGACAAGCTCGCCACGGAGCGCGCTTCCGCTAGGTAGTCCGGGTAATCTTTGTCGGCGAGATAGATATAGCTGAAGTATCGATGCGGTGAGATGAAACCCGGATCACTGGTTTCGATCTGTTTCAGCAAACGTTTCGCGGCGCCTTCGTCTCCGGCGGAGTACAGAATTAACGCTTTGTCGGACAGTATGGCGTCCGATGTCGGATCCAGTTCGCGCGCTCGTTCGATTTCCCGCAAAGCTTCCGGATAACGCCCCCTGGTCAGCAGACTGGTCGCATACCAGTGATGCGCCGCTACGTAATGCGGGTTGAGTGCGAGCGCGCGCCGGAACTCGCGATCCCCCGTTCTAACATCCCAACTGCCCCAAAAGGAGGCAAAGGCGAGAGCCGCGTGCGCCTCCGGCAAGTTGTCGTCCAGCTCCAATGCTTTACGCGCAGCTGCGATCGCCCTCGGAAATGCTTCTTCGGAAGGCATCGCGGTGTATTCCCGCAACAGGTTGTAAGCGTCGTTCAGCCCCGCATACGCCTGCGCATACCCCGGATCCCGCACGATCGCCTGGGTGAAGTAATCCACCGCTTTCGTCAGCCCGTCGGCGGTTCTCTTGTTCCAGTAGTAACGGCCTTTCAGGTACAAATCCTTCGCCTGCGGATCCACGGGGTGCGCGGAACTTGCCAGGCGCGCTTCCTCTGCATTCCGTTCGGCTTGCGCGCTCCGCGTGCGCAGGAATGCTATGCCGAGAAGAAAGAGCAGCGCCGCTCCGGCTAGCGCCCATAGCCACGCAAGTCTCGACCTTGGCACAGGAGGGGTGTCCCTGGCGGGAGCGATCACCGGCAAGGCCCTCACCGGCAGCTCCGCAGAACTGATCTCGGGCGCTGCCGTTTTCGACCCGTTCACCCAGCGCGCTAATTCTTCGGTGTACGCGAACACGCCGGAGCGAGCGCCGCCCGGTATACGATGCACCGGCAGCGCTCGTTCTTTCTCCCAGCGCTTGACGGTACGCTCGTCACGCCCGAAATACGCGGCAATTTCTTGCCACGAATCCAGCCGCTCCCTTGCCGGGCGTGAAAGCCGACCATCCTGCATAGTCATCAAGATAGCCTGAAATGCCCCTTCTTGTCCTTTGCTCTCGAGGCACGAAATACCTCATTGTTGTACTCAGCGGCCACGCGAGATAAACGCAAGTGTCCGCTAATCTTGCTGTTCGGAGAAAGCATGACTATAGGTACCAGAACCTTTGCCTTCGCCATTGGGATTGGCGCTCTTCGCCATTGCTCCCGCCATGCGCGCGGCGACCATAACGCCCTACACGTTGACGCCCCTTAATCCTGGCTGCAGATTCTATTGCGACGCGTACTCTTGTCACAACAGTCCCAAGCTCCAGCTCTTCAACGGCCATTCAAAGGAGAACAGCCCAGTGACTTTATCGAACCCTCGCATCGGGAAACCTTTCTTTCGAGTACCTCAACCAATGGAGGCATTTCCCTGGTCAGGTGATTTATTGCGTGCCAGGGCAATAGTGCGCCACATCACATCTCTGTCTCTTCGCGCATTTCTGTGCGGCACTGCCCTCTCGTTATTCGCCGCCTCCGTCAATGCGCAATTTAGTGCGAGTTTGCAAGGTTCCGTCACAGATCAATCGGGAGCCGTCATTCCAGGTGCGGTCGTCACGCTTACCAATACCGGGACGAATAGAACCCTACAAACGAGAAGCACCCGTGAAGGCTTTTATCGCTTTTCCGAGCTCGCTCCCGGACTCTACACCATCACTGCCGAACAGACCGGCTTCGATAAGCAGACGCTGGATAGGGTGATCGTCACCGCCGAAGAAACGCAAGGACTCGACATCACGCTTAAGACAGGCGTCGTGACGGTCACAGACACCGTCGACGCGCAACCCGAAACCGAAAACGCCAATGTGGACCGCGTAATTACGACGACGGAGATTCGCCAGTTGCCACAGACTGCGCGTGACCCGTTTAATCTGCTACGGTTGGCGCCGGGCGTTTTCGGCGACGCGGCGCGCGGGAGCAATGGGGACGCTGTCAATCTGCCGAACACACCCGGTCCGGGCGGGTCTAATAACTCGATCTTCCAATCGGAAAACCAGCCGCAAATCAGCGCCGCGGGCCAACGCGTCACCACTAATAATTTTCAGCTCGATGGAATCAGTATCAATAGCTTGCAATGGGGCGGCGCAGCAGTGATCACACCGAACCAGGAATCCATTAAGGAAATCCTCATCTCAAGTTCGAGTTTTTCCGCGGAAGACGGGCGAAACTCCGGCGCCCAGGTAAAAATCATCTCACAAAACGGCACAAACGAGTTTCACGGTAGCGCCTTTTTCAAATACGACTCGCCTAAGCTGAACGCCTTCAATAGATATTACGGCAACTCCGTGCGTCCCGCCCTGCCGTCGCGCGTAGACCAGCGCTACAAACAATACGGCGCCTCCCTCGGCGGTCCGCTCAGCCAAGATAAACTGTTTTTCTTCTTCTCATACGAAGGCCTGACAGACAATTCCGACAATCCGTACCAGGCGTTTGTAGAAACGCCGCAATACCGTCAGCAAGTGATCGGCGCCCGTCCGGACGGTACCACCGCGAAGATTTTCCAATCGCCTGGAATCCAACCTCGTATCATTGCAATCCTTCCCAGAACGTGCGCCTCCGTCTTCGGCGCCGACGCTGTAAATCGATGCCGGGACACACCGGGCGGTCTGGATTTGGGCTCCATAACCGGTGCTCGAAACTCTTATTTGCCGCTCGGTGACGGCGTGGGCGCCGCCAATATCGGCGGCGGCTTCGACGGCGTCCCGGATGTCGTTTATGCCCTTCTAGACGCCCCTTCCAGGCAGCGCGGAAACCAGTTCAATTTGCGCTCCGACTACAACCTAAACGCCGCTAACCGGCTTACCTTCAGCAGTTATGTTACCAGCCTCCACCAGCTCTCGGCAGATGTCGGCTCCCAGAGCCGCCCGGGCAGCGACGTATACGACAAGCCGCTGACATATGCTTTGACCGGGATCTGGGCCGCCAACCTGTCCAGCACGACCGTCAACGAATTTCGCTCCAACTTTACCCGCCTCGCTTCTAATCAAGTGCAGGCTTCACCAAACACTGATTTCGGCATTCCCAACATCCAGGTTGAAGGCGTACCATTCAATCAAATCCGTTGGGGACGGTCGCGCGCCGAAACCACTCCAGCAATTTTCTCGCAGAACACGTTTGAGCTGGCTGACACCGCAATCAGAGTGTTCGGGAATCATGCCGTTAAGTTAGGGGCCTCTTTCCGCCGCGAATTTGACAACAACCAACTCGCCGGCGGCGCGCGGCCGCTCTATTCGTTCGTCGGCCTTTTCAACCTGGCGAATGACACGCCGATTTTTGAGGCAATCAACGCCGACCCCACAACAGGCACCCCCACAACTGCCCAACGGGAATTGCGCTCGAACGATATTTCAGTCTTCGTCCAGGACGACTGGAAGTTGACGCCGAATCTCACCTTGAATCTCGGTCTCCGCTACGAATACTTTTCGCCGTTGGTGGACGCGGGAAACCGGCTAACCAATTTGCAACTCGGCACCGGCGCCCAAACATTAACCGCCGCAAAGCTCGTCCACGTTACCTCCTTCACCGATGCCAATGCATTGAACTTCGGCCCCCGCATCGGCTTCGCCTACAGCCCCGGGCAACATACGTTTCTAGGCCACAGAGCGGTTATCCGCGGCGGTTTCGGGATTTTTTACAATCGAATTCCCGACGTTGTCTTTGCGAATGCCGCTGCCAACCCGCCGTTTTTCGCCCGCTACAACATCTGCTGCGGAACGGCACCGACAGATTTTGGCTCACCTTTTGTAGGCGGACAGATCCAATACGCCCTTGGCTCAAACAGAAATCCAAATAGTTTCCCCACTAATCCGGCTCTCGCAACAGGCATCAATCCGGCCACCGGCCTGCCAAATACAGGTTCGGTTGAAATTTACGGCGCTCCCCGCACCCTCCCCAACGCCCGAATCTACAAGTATTCCGTCGAATTCCAATACCAAATGCCGTTCCAAATCGTCGCTTCGGCCGGGTACGAAGGCAACCAAAGTACTCACTTGATTCGATTTCTCAACGAAAATTTTCTGTATCCGGCGAACCCGGGCATTTTCGCCGCTTATTTTGCCACCCCGGATGTCACTGCAAATTACAACGGCTTGAATTTGCAAGCGCAGCGGCGCTTCGGCGATTACCAGATTGCCGTCAATTACCGTTTCAGCAAGAGCCTCGACGAACTCTCAAACGAAGGACCCGGAGCCGTGACGAACCAGACTTATCCGGTCGATTTGCGGCAGGAACGCGGTCCATCGGATTTCGACGTTCGCCACAACTTTAATCTATCCGGTGTCGCCGCTTTGCCCTTCTTTCGAGACCAAAAGACTTTGACCGGGAAACTGCTCGGCGGATTTGACCTGAGCGGAATAGTAACGTATCACACCGGTTTCCCCTGGACGCCGAAAGTTGGTGAATCAATTCTCGGCGCTGGCGGCGACTATTTCGGTCCCGTTCGTCCTATCGCCTACTACGGAGGCGTCAACCAGGACACTTCCAACGCCGCGTTCCTGCAGCCGAACGGTTACTTTCCGGGGGGCGGCAGCAAATACTTCAGCACGACACTCAATGACGATCCGTCGCGGGGCAATGCGCCCTCCTTCCAGGTCAACCCGCCGGGGATCGGGCGCAACACATTTCGCGGTCCACGATACTTCGATGTTGACATTAGCGTCGCCAAGCGATTCAGTTTGCCCCGGTTCGGGGTTTTGGGCGAAAACCCCAATCTGCAATTGAGAGCTAACTTCTTCAATATCTTTGACACCCTGAATCTTGCCCCATTTGGATTTTTCAGTTCCGGTACATTCGTCAACAACCCCAATTTCGGCGAACCGGACGGCGCGCTGGCCGGCCGGGTCGTGGAACTCCAAGTTCGAATCCGATTCTAACCCGAGCCTGACCTCCGCAATCAAGCGCATAGAAGTGATAGTCACATTCCATTCGGATTCATAACTCCAGCTGACGATTTGAAGCTTCGGATCGAGGACGGAAGCGCCGAGAAGTGCAAATGCGATTGGCTCGGACAGTGTTTTCATTTCAGGAGAAGCTGTATAAGCACTCGATGACCGCCCCGAAGCGATCGAATGTCTGCCGACGAGAGAAGCAGAACAGGACGTATCGTGTGTCGGCCGAAGCGTTAGATGAGTCCGCCGGGAGCTGCGAACGATTAAGAGCTGTCAAAGCGAATTCTCCGTTCCACCGAGTGCGACTTGAGTTCCGAACTGTAAAGGGCCGCATCAAAAGCATCGAGCCGCTACGGCGCTCAGGGCTACGGCGACCCGCTTGAGAGTTCGTTGCATCTGTTGCAACGAAGGGACTTAGTTAGACGTTTGCAGCAGTCGGGCCAATCGGTCCTGATGAAAACGATCTGCGGAAGACGATCGGCCAGCTCGAATGTTCCGCCGACGGGCCGCACGCGTCGCAGCCACATTTGTGGCAAGAGGTGAAGGGCCGTGAACCAGCAATGGATCATTCGCCGAATTAACGCGATGCTTATTCCGTGTAGCGCCCCGATTTGCCCCGTCACGTCACTTGCGCGGACTGGCGCGCCCACGCGACGATAGCTTTACCAACCCAATAAGTTTGAGATGAGCCGCCTAGAGTTTGGGTGGAGATGGACCGACCAGGCCTACTCGATCCGCCGTGCATCCTCGGGTGTAGGTCGCGCCCATTTTTTCGGGGAGGAAGAATGATTCGCGAGATCTGGATGAAACACAAGTTAGTGATTGGGGTGATTGCCGGAATCGCGGTCCTAGCCGGCGCGGGGATCGTGCAGAACCAGCAAGGCGGTTCGGCAGAAAGTGGGGAGAAGATGCAGGCACTCAATAGTGCCTTGAAGAATGGCTTGATTACCGAGAATGAGTACAACAGCAAAGTCAAATCCCTGAAGGGCGGAGGTCACGTGACAGGGGCGAGTGCGACAGGCTCAGGTGGGGTCAGGGAAATGAAGACGGTGGAAGTGCTCGATCCGTTGTTTGGGCAGCGAGCTTATACTCTGACGATTCCGGTGGACTGGAAATTTGAAGGGACGGTTTTGTGGACGCCGATACCGAACACCCTGGAGAGCTGTGTGGTCTTTCGCACGTCCAGCCCCGATGATTTGACCGGAGTGCAGATGTTGCCAAAATACACCTGGGAATGGTCGGACGACCCAGGATTTCAGAAAGCCATTCAGGCCGGCTCGGCGAAGGGGTTCAAACCCCTGCCTGCGGGGGAGTTCGTGAAAAAAGCCGTGCTTGCGGAGGCGCGTCCGGGCGCGCAGGTGGAGGCGGTGGAACCGATACCCGAGGAAAACGAGAAAATACAGGAACAGAATCGGAAGGCGAACGAGCAGCTTGCGGCTACAGCTGCACAGAGCCATACTGGCGCCAGCCACGTGAGCGGCAATACCGAGCGGGTTCGAATTCGCTATGAGTTTAGAGGACACCCGGAGGAAGAGTGGCTTGCAGCGGTTATCTCGACACAGGAGTTTCCAACGATCCCTTCTCCTACGCGCTTGATCCCCGCTTTGCCTGCTCATTCGATTTCGCACGCGTGGGTGACCGGCGCACGGGCGCCTCAGGGGCAGCTCGATCGCTCAGAAAAATTGTTCGTGGGAATTATTAAATCGCTGACACCCGATCCAACGTGGCAACAGAAAGCGCAGGCCTTTACTATGGAACAGTTCCAAAAGCAAATCCAAAAGCAAATGGCAAACCACAGGACACAGTTGCAGCAGTTCAACGCGAACATGATGAAACAGCATCAGGCGTTTATGGCTAGCCAGCAAGCGAAGTTTCAGGCGTCGATGAACTCGGCGAAGGCGATGAGCGACGCGAGCCATGCAAGTGCGATGGCGACGGCCGAGCATATGGGCGACGTACAGTCGATGGTTGATCCGGCGACGGGGCGCACGGGGCAGGTGAGCAATCAGTACAACTACAGTTACGCGAACCAGGACGGCAGTGTGGTTCAGACAAATTCGCCGACGTTCAATCCCAATGCGCAATTGCGGGGGAATTGGACCCAATTGGAGCCGATTAAGCCGCAGTAGCCGCTCTGGATGATCTTGGCGGGGCGTATGAAAAGCGCGAAAAGAGGGCTGCGGTGACTGGGGAGCAGATGGCGCAGGCAACGCCGTAGAAGGAGCTGTACGGCAAACGAAGTTCAAGACGCGAGCGAGGAGCAAGTCGAAAGGGAAGGGGAACAGAGCCGGTGTGAGGAGAAACCTCCCCGGTCAGATTCACCGTGGGTACCGCTGATCACTTGCCTTGTCATCGCATTTTTTATGCTGAAGCCAACGCTGGCGACTTGGCAATCAAGAGCCTGGACAGCTACTTCTGCCATCGTCTTGAAGAACGGATATCGCGACGTGTACCGGGGCGGGTACCAAGCACGTGTTCGATATGCCTATGTCGCGAGGGGCGTGCGGCGTGTTTCGGATCGTGTGGCATTTGGGCACGCGGACACATTTTTTTGGAAGACGAGCCTAAACGCATTTCTTGCGCATTATCCGAAAGGGCGACGAATAATCTGCTATGTGGATCCCCGGAACGCGGACCGAGCGGTGTTGAACCGCGCGTTTTCGTGGTACAACGTGGTGATCGGCGTAGGGGCTGCCCTGATAGGTCTGTTCATCGGCGCGTCTATGTTGACGACGTATGCGGGAATGCGGAACTCGATAGACGGTTCTTCCTCAAATTGAGAGTGTTCCCGTAACTAAGATGTTATTGAGCAGGTTTTAGCTTGGTAGGCCACCCAAGCTCACGCACAGCCCTGCCATGGAGCGCAATTCGTATGGGCATCTATTGTGAGCTTTCGGCAAGCGTGCGTGGCGAAGTAGCCTGATCTATTTCTGGAAGGAATAACCCGTCAGAATGCGGCGGACGGAGGTGCGCCCGATATGCAAGCGCCGGG
>JAJPJN010000008.1 GCA_021324185.1 Terriglobia bacterium
CTGTATTGGAATCTTTTTAATCCATTAGAATTCTAGGCCGGTTTTCGAATGATCCGGATGCGCTGATGCGCCGCGTTGAATCACCAGCGTATCCAACGGCTCGGGATTTTGCCCCGGTGTTTCGCCTCACGGAGCAAGGCGCATGCCGGCATGTTGTTGTCTCCCAATACGTAAGCGCCTGGGTTTGTTTGGCCGCGGACTTGCAAATTTCGGTTTCGCATCCCAATTCGCGTCGAGACGGATCCGGACGAGCGTCCGGGCGAATGAAGCGTTCCGGAGTATGCTCATGATGCAACGACTGGCAGACACGACGGTCCTGATGACGTTTTCACTCGTTTACCGCGTTGCGGTGTTGATGCTGAAGCGCCGGAAAGTGGGCTAAAGCGCAACACATGCTGAATGCATTTACGGTCGACGTAGAAGAGTATTTCCACCCGACTGAACTGCAGACGGACGCGCCCGCGAAATCCTGGCGCGCATTTCCATCCCGTCTCCAGGACCAGATCGACCGCATCCTGGACCTGTTCGGCGCGCACGATGTTTCGGCCACGTTTTTCATACTCGGATGGATCGCCAAACAGCATCCGCGCATCGTTAGGCTGATTGCCGCCAACGGTCACGAGATCGGGTGCCACAGCAACACTCACCGGCTGGTCTACAACCTGACGCCCGCTCAATTTCGCGAGGATACGAACACGGCTGTAGCGGCTATTGAAGACGCGTGCGGAATCACGCCACGCTGCTACCGGGCGCCGAGCTATTCAATCACGAATGACTGCCTGTGGGCGTTTGACGTTCTGGCGGAGTGCGGATTCACGCATGATTCGAGCGTTTATCCCATCTGCCACGACCGGTATGGAATTCCGGGTTTTAGCCGGCACGCAACGGTTGTCTACACCGCGTCGGGCGCGATCCAGGAAATCCCCCCCGCGACCGTACGGTTGAGCAGCCGTAATATCGCTCCGATCGGAGGCGGCGCATACTTACGGCTGCTGCCATACAGCTATACGGCCGCGGGCATCCGGCGGGTCAACCAGGTGGAACGACAACCGGTCTGTATGTATTTCCATCCTTGGGAGATCGATCCGCAACAGCCGCGAATCGCCAAGGGATTGCTGTCGAGACTGCGGACCTATACGGGCCTTGCTTCGATGGAGCCCAAGCTCAGACGACTGATCACCGATTTCCGTTTTCGGACCATGAGTAAAATCTATCCCGCTGTTGCAGACCAGCGAGGCCCAGATGCGGAGGCCGAAGCCGTTCGCATCCTGGCGGCCGGCTCTGGCGCATTGTTGTAGGATTCGCCCGGCAATGGCAGCCGGAATGCCTTTAGATTGCCGGTTTCTCCAACATGAGCGTTCGACCGAATTATCTTGTGTGTATTGCTGTGGCCGGTCTCGCGGCCTGTTCCTCGACCCCTCAAGCGAAAAGAGATAAATTCCTGGCGCTCGGGAAAAAGCACGCCGCCCGCCAGGAGTATTCCCGCGCCGCCCTGGATTTCCGGAATGCGATCCAGGCAATGCCAAGGGATGCGGAACCGCATTACCAGCTCGGCCTCGTTCTGCTGAAAACAGGCGCTGCTCAAAGCGCCGTAATCGAGTTTCAAAGGGCTATACAACTGAATTCGAAGCACGTGGACGCGCAGGTCAAGCTCGCCGAGATCCTGAGTTTGAACAACAACGTCGAGGTGGTCCGGCAGGCCGAGAAGAAGGCGGAAGAAGCTCTGACCCTTTCTCCCGGCAATGCCGACGCTTTGAACGCGCTGGCGGTTGCCGAGCTGCGCCTTGAAAATGCGGACGATGCGGCTCAGCATCTGAAACAAGCGCTCGAAAAGTCGCCCCACAATCTCAACGCGGCGATGACGCTGGCAATGCTGAAACTCCGCCAGAACGACATCGCCGGCGCGGAGCGGCTGATGTCCAGGAGCGCCGCCGAAGCGCCCGGGTCCGCCGATCACGCGTTCGCCCTCGGCCGGTTTTACACCTTCATCAATAAACAGGCCGAGGCGGAAAAGCAGTTCAGGCGCGCGCTCGATCTCGATCCGAAATACGGGCCCGCGCTGATGGCCTATGGAGTTGTTCTGCTGAAGGCCGGTAAAACGGCGGACGCAGACCAGGTATACCGCCGGGCGGCTGCGCTTCCGGATCCGCAATACCGGCCCGTGCATGCGCTGTTTCTGCTCGAAACCGGCAAAACAGATGCCGGACTGAAGGAACTGGAGGAGCAGTATAAAGCCGACCGCAAGGACCGCGACGCACGCACACGGCTTATATCCGTAGAGTTGCGGCTGGGTAGAACCGCCGAGGCCGAGAAGATCCTCAGCGAGGCGCTGAGCCGGAATCCGCGCGATGCCGATGCGTTGATCCAGCGCGCGGACGTGTACCTGAAGACAAACAGAATTCAGGATGCGCAGCGCGATGTCTCTGAAGCGCTTCGGTTTCAGCCTGATTCAGCAGCGGCGCACCTGGCGCTGGCCAGAGTGCACCGGCGTCGCGGCGCACAGGCCGCTGAGCGGCAGGAGTTGACCGAGGCATTGCGGTTGAACCCGCAACTTTTGCCCGCCCGGCTCGAACTGGCGCGTGCGCTCACCCTCAGCGGGTCCCCGAAATCGGCGATCGAAATTATCGATCAGGCGCCGAAAGATCAGGCCCAGCGTCTGCCGGTCATTCTGGAAAGAAATATTGCCCTGTACAAGGCTGGCGATTATGCCGCAATGCGGAAAGGCATCGATCAAGGTCTGTCGATTTCACGCGATCCCGCGCTGTTGCTTCAGGACGGCGTACTGAAACTGACACAAAGCGATTACGCCGGAGCTCGTACTTTGTTTGAACAGGTATTGCGGCAGCAGCCGGAAGAATGGAGAGCGCTGCAGTTTTTGGCGGAAACGTATGTCGCGCAGAAGAATATAAGCCAAGGCACGGCCGTCGTGCGGCAATATACTTCAAAGCTGCCTCGCTCGGCTGCCGCGCAATACTTTCTCGGCGCATGGCTGGCCCGCACGGGAGACCGCGCTGGAGCGCGAACCGCATTTCAGGCGGCGAAGGCGCTCGATGCGAAATTGACGCGGAGCGACATGGGTATTGCGGAACTGGACCTGGCGGAAGGCCGGTTCGATTCTGCGCGAACAGCGCTGGCCAGCGTACTGCGCGCTGAACCGCAAAATCTTTCAGCGCTTCTGGGCATTGCAGAACTCGAGCAGCGGGCGGGCAACGCCGGGGCGGCCATCGGGTATTACGAAAAGGTCATCCAGATCGAGCCGAAGAACCTGATTGCGCTGAACAACTTGGCCTACATGCTGGCGGACAGCGGAAAGGATCCGGACCGCGCTGTACAGCTTGCGCAGCAGGTGAAGGAAATCGATCCGGACAATGCAGCCATCGACGATACGATCGGCTGGGCGTATTACAACAAGGGTCTATATCCGACCGCGGTCGAGTATCTGAAGAGAGCGTCGGCTTCGGGAAGCGCGACGAGAAAATGCCATCTCGCTATGGCCGAGATGAAGATCGGGAACCGGCAGCAAGCGATGTCCATTCTCGAAGCGGTTCTGAAGGAAAATCCATCGTCGCAAGAGGCGCGGAAGGCGCTTGCGATCGTCGCCCGCGCGCAGTAGTCCGGTGGACAGATTCCTAAGTATTTGGCCATAGCCCGACTGAATCGTTCGACTTAGGCCGCCATAGATTGCCGCCGGAACGGATCACTTCGGGCTAGCGTATTCAAATTCAGACACTTATTTCGGACCGGCATTGTGGATCTGAATGGAGTCTGAATTGCTCTTCTACCGGCGAACCGTTCAAGCTAAGCCCCGGAGGAGGCAGAATGCAAATGAACAAGTTGAAGGTCCTCATGTTTGTCGCCGGAATGACACTATCGGCCGGAATCAGCCGCGCCGACCTGCTGAGTGGATGCGGAACCTGCCAGGGGTCAACGTACTTGCTGCAGTATAACTCTACGCCTGTAGGTACGTTCGGCGCATCTGGGAAAATCTATGATGTTTTCCTGACAATTGATCCTACCAATTACAACTCGGATCAAACCAACAACCTTCCGAGCCAGATCTACATTCAGACCGTTGCTGTCAAGGTCGCCAGCAGTGACGATTTCGCTCACAGCAGCCTGGCGGGAGCTCCCGGCGGCGTGGGGTCGTGGACGTTGGAAAACGGCGGTCTTAGCAATTCCGGAGGAACCGCTGATTGCGACGGCAGCGGATCTGGTTTCATCTGTGCTCAAGATGGGATAACGGCGCCCGTGCCATTCAGTGGTACGTATACGTGGGAATTCCATTATGCGACAACAGATTCATTGCTGTTGGGCTCGTTAGGAAGCAGCATTAAGGTCGCGTACACCGACGGTAGCTTTAACAAAGTCGGCTCCCTCGTTTCGGAAGACATAACGCTCCAGAGCTGCACAAGCTGCGGTCCACGCACCAGCGTCCCTGAGCCGGCTTCCGTGC
>JAJPJN010000089.1 GCA_021324185.1 Terriglobia bacterium
GAGCCTCACCGCTCTCCGGCGTTTTTCTTTTTCCAACACCACAAAGAAAGGAATTTTCAAAAATGGCGACAGCCGCACAAGTCAAAGCAAACCGCGAGAACGCAAAGAAGTCATCCGGACCCACCAGCGAGGCCGGCAAAGAAGCTTCCAGCCTGAACAATTTCCGCTACGGCCTTACGGGACATGCATTTCTTTTCCTGGAATGGGAAAATCCGGAAGTTTTCGACGCCATGAAAGCGGCGCTCACTGCAGAACACAAGCCTGCTACGGTAACCGAACACATTCTTGTTGAAAAAATGGCCCAGTATTACTGGCTCAGCCAGCGCGCTGTGGAATTGCAAACGGTGGAAATGTTCCAGGATCCTTACGATGCGGAAAGGCACCAGCGCATCGCCAACTTCGCGCGCTACCAGGCGATGCACGAGCGGCTCTTCAAAAGTGCCCTCCACGACCTGCTAAAGCTAAGAGCCGAAAGGCGCAAAGAGCAAATTGGGTTTGAATCGCAAAAACGCGCTGCAGCCGAAGAAGCACGCCGCGCCGAACTTCAGCCGTACAAGCTGGCCACTGCGAAAACGTGTGCCGGGCGTGCGCAATCGCACACAACCACCCCAGCAAGGAAGGCCACAGCCGCAATGGAGCGCATGGAAACACCCCAAAACGTCCCCATCGCCGCCTGAAGTCGCGCCGAAATCAAGTCTCGTTGTGACGCTCACACCCGTGCTGCGCCCGATTCCCTGGCTGGCCCGCCGAAAGTCGACTGCTGGCACATACCCCACGAAAAGTTCTTGACAGCGAGCCGGAGTCACTTTATAGTTTCCGATTGAAACGTTTCAAATGGCGGGAAACTTCAAAATGCGGCTTTTGACTCTGGCGAGCGCAGCCATGGCGCTGCTGCTCTTACCGGCTATGTCGCCGGCGCAAGCAGTGGGCGTGATCTCTGGAACCGTTACCGATGCAACCGGGGCGGCAATGGTGCACGTACAGGTGAACGTCAAAAATCAGGGCACCGGCGAAGACCGGACCGTCACCACCGACGAGAGCGGGCACTATACCGTTCCGCTACTGCCGGTAGGAACTTACAGCATCACGGCTAGCGCCAGCGGCTTCCGGCCGAGCGAAGACCGCGACGTCATTCTGGAAGTGCAACAGAACCGCACAATCGATCTGGTCCTCCAGCCCGCCTCTGTAGGCACGGAGATCACCGTATCGAGCCAGGAGGCCCAAGTCGAGGTGCAGCGTACCGATGCGACGCTGGGCCAGACGATCCATTCCGAGCAAGTCGCTCAGTTGCCTCTGAACGGGCGCAACTTCGTTCAACTCGCGCTGCTGGGACCGGGAACCGTACGCGGCCAGCGACCCGGTGATTTCTTGAATCAGGGCGGCAGCAGTGAGGTTTCTTTTCGCGGCAGTGTTTCCTTATCGGCACAGGGAATGCGGGAGAACGCCAACGACTGGCTGTACGACGGCGTGGACGACAACGAGCTCACCGCAGGCGGGGTGGGATTTCTACCGCAGATCGATGCCATTCGCGAATTTCGCGTGCTGACATTCAATTACTCGGCCGAATACGGGAGCCGCGGCGGCACGACGGTCTTGGTCAGCAGCAAATCCGGAACAAACCAATTTCATGGAACGCTCTTCGAGTTTCTTCGCAACCAGATTTTCGATGCGCGCAATTTCTTCGATGGAGCGCACAAAGCCAAATACAACCAGAACGAGTTTGGAGGATCGCTGGGTGGCCCGGTTTGGAAGAACAAGACCTTCTTCTTCACAGATTTTCAGGTGAATAAAATCCGGCAGGGCCTGACGATTCTCTCCACGGTTCCGACGGCCTTGGAGCGCCAGGGCATCTTCACGGAGTCGTTTCCGAATGCGCCTTATCAAACGATTTACGACCCCAACTCGCTGCACACCGACCCGGTGACGGGAGCCCTGGTACGGAACGCATTTCCGGGAAATCAGATTCCAGCGGCGGAGATCAGCCCCATAGGCCAGGCGATTGCGAACCTATATCCACTGCCAATTTTCACCAACCGGCTGGCAGGAAATTATCTTTCGAATCCCGTGAAATCTATTGACGACGGGCAGTGGGACTTTCGCATCGATCATAGTTTCCGGGATCAGGATCACCTGTTTGCGCGCTTCAGTTGGGATGACGCCTCCGAATTCATTCCTTCGGGATTGCCGGGATTCGGTGCGGCGAGCGCTTTCTCCAGCACAGAGAGTTTCGCCACGCACGCGCGCAACGTAGCGCTCTCGGAAACCCATATTCTGTCTCCCACGCTGATCAATCAGATCACGGGAGGCTATAACCGCGATTTCAACTACATTCAATCCTACGGGTACGGCAGCAATGAATCCGCGCGTCTGGGCATTCCAGGGGCGAATCTTGGAACACCCGAAACATCGGAGATGACGCAGATCAGCATCACGGGATATAACCCGGTTGGCGACCGGCAGTTTTCGCCCTTCCAGGGCGGCACAGATATCTATCAGGCCAGCGATGTTCTGGATTGGATCCACGGCAATCAATCACTGCATTTTGGTTTTACGTATCGCGCCATGGAGGAGAACACGCTCGGGGATAATGCCTTTGCCGGCGCGTTTACCTTCAACAGTCTGTTCACCGCGGCGATCAATCCGAATGGCACATTGAACGGATCTACCGGGAATGCGATCGCCGGCCTGTTGATTGGGTATCCGACATCCGGCTCGCGGAACAACGAACTGAATGGCTCGACACGCGGGCGGCGCTGGAAGGAGTATCGCGGCTTCGTGCAGGACGACTGGACGGTGAATAAGAAGCTGACATTAAATCTTGGGCTGGCATACGACGTGACGACGCCCGAATACGAAGCCCATAACCGCTTCAGCAATTTGATATTCAAGACCGGGCAGATTTTGATTGCGGGCCAGAACGCCGGACCCACAGTTGGAGTTAACACGGACTATAGCGGAATAGAGCCGAGGATTGGATTCGCCTGGACGCCATTCAGCCCGAACACGGTGTTGCGCGGCGGGTATGGAATTTTCCACGACACGTCCGCACAAGGAGGCACGACGGGGCCGTACCAAAATCCACCGTATGCGAACGCCTATGCATTTACTTCGAACAACATCACGCCGGTGAGGACACTCGCAACCGGGTTTCCCGATAATAGCCAGCCGATCAATCCGGCGACTGCATACCACGGCGATTGGCATGTGTTCGATCCAAATTACAAGCTGGGGCGCATACAGCAATGGAATTTCAATATCCAGCAATCGCTTCCGGCAAGCACTGTGCTGACTGTTGCGTATGCGGGCACCCATGGAGACCGGCTGATGGAGAAAAATTTCAATTTCAATTCCGCGCCTCCAGGTCCTTACAACAATCCGGCCGCTCTGCGGCCATACCCGCAGTACAACAACATTCTGCTTACCGATAGCCATGGCTGGCTGCATTACCAATCGCTGCAGGTGAAAGCTGAGCGGCGGACAGCAAAGGGACTGTATGTGCTCGCCGCCTACACTTACAGCAAAGCGATCACGAACGGGCTCGTGCAGGAAATTACTTCTGATCCGGGCCAGGATTACTATCCTTTATTGCCTTTTCCGAGCGCCGATAAAGGGCTGGCTTCTACCGATCTACGGCAGAACGTTACGTTGAGCTATCTTTATCAGCTTCCGTTCGGCAAAGGCCAGACCTATGGCTCCAACATGAATGGGTTTGAGCAGGCGCTGTTGGGTAGCTGGCAGGTAAACGGCATCGTGATTGTTCATACGGGTTTTCCGCTAGGAATGACGATGGCTTCGAATCAATCGGGCACAGGTATTGGGAACCGGCCCAACCGGGTTTGCGATGGCGCCTTAGGCAATCCGAGCGTATTTGAGTGGTTCAATACTTCGTGTTTCGTTGCTCCTACGCCAGGCACGCTGGGTAACGCCGCGCGTTCGGAGCTTTACGGACCGGGGCAAGTAAACTTCGACTTCTCGGTTTTCAAGAATTTTCCGGTAACGGAGCACAGCGAATTCCAGTTCCGTTCTGAATTCTTCAATATCTTCAATCACCCGCAATTTTCCGTTCCGGCGACGGCGCTAGGCAGCGCCACGTTCGGCCAGATACAATCGACCGTGAATTCGCCGCGGCAGATTCAATTCGCGCTGAAATATGTTTTCTAACGCCGGCTAAATCATGCGAACAAAAAACAGCGAACGCGGCAGCTTACGCCGGGAATTTATAAAACGCGCGAGCGTGGGTGCGGCGGCACTGCTGAATCCGGCGCTTATACGCGCCAACGGCGGGGAACTCAACATGTATACGCAAGAGGAACGGAACGGCAAGCCGCGGCGCGTCATCATTGACACCGACCCGGGCACCGACGATGCATTGGCGGTTTTTTTGGCGCTGCGTTCGCCGGAATTGAAGGTCGAAGCGATTACGCCGGTGGCGGGCAATGTGCCGTTGTCGCTAACGCTGCCGAACGCGCTGCGCTTGGTCGAAATCGCCGGGCGCACCGATATTCCGGTGGCAGCCGGAGCCGATCGCCCGCTGAAGCGGCGGCTCGTGACGGCCGCTTATGCGCACGGAGAAAACGGGCTGGGAGGCGTGCAGTTTCCCGAACCGAAAGTACGGCCGGTGAACGAACGCGCTCCGGCCCTCATAGATCGGATCGTGCGGGATGCGCCGGGTGAGATTTCGATCATCGCTATCGGGCCATTGACGAATCTGGCGCTGGCGTTTCACGAGAACCCGCAGCTTCCGCGTATGTTGGCTGGCATTACGCTGATGGGCGGCTCGCTCTCCGGCGGCAACGTGACACCCGCGGCAGAGTTCAACATGTACGTCGATCCAGAAGCAGCGCAAGCGGTATTTCGCTCCGGTGTTCCCATCACGATGGTGGGGTTAGACGCGACGCGGCACGCTGCTTTAAGCGAAGAACACATCTCCACGCTGGAGAAAAGCAGCGATCCGGTAGCTCATGCAGCAGGCCAGATCACGCGCGCCGTAATGAACCACAGCCGGAAGGCTGGATACAGCAGTGGACCCGTGATGCACGATTCCCTTGCAGTCGCCACTTTTCTCGATCCCAGCCTGGTGAAGCTGCAGGAATACTATGTGGAGATCGAAACCCAGGGCGAATTCACGGCGGGTGAAACGCTCGGATACAGGCGAGCGCCGGTACGCCGCTCCGCGCCATTCGAAGACAGTGCCGCGGGCGAAAGCGCTGCGGAAACGTTCCAGCCGAATTGCAAAGCCGCTCTCGACGTAGATGCGGGACGCTTCTTCAGCCTGTTGATCGGCCGTCTGACGGGAACGCAAACGGCGGTACCGGCCGGGCGAGTGTAACCGCATGTATTCTCCTGCTACGTTCTCGGCTGCGCTTCTGATGACAATTCTGAGCGCAGTTTTTTGGGGCTCCTGGGCCAACACTTACAAAGGCGTCAAGCGCTACCCCTTTGAGCTGTTCTATTGGGACTACATCGTGGGCGTCGTGGTGTGTGCCTTTGCCTTCGCTTTTACGCTCGGCAGCTTGGGGCCGCGAGGCGAACCGTTTCTCTTGAATCTGCATTTGACCGATGCCAGCAACATCGTCTTTGCGCTCATCGGCGGATTCATTTTCAACGCGGCGAACCTGTTGTTAGTGGCCGGAATCGATATTGCGGGCCTGGCGATTGCGTTTCCGATTGCAATCGGTATTGCGGTCGTAGAAGGAGTCCTGCTGAGCTATGCGTTGCAGCCGAAAGGGAGCGCCGCCTACCTGGCGGTCGGAATTGTGCTCGCAATCGTTGCGATTTTGTGCGACGCCAAGGCATATCAGCGCCAGAGCGCCGGAATGAAGGGCGGAGCAAGGGGTGTTACCGGGAAAGGCATCGTGGTGAATGTGGTTTCCGGTCTGCTGATGGGAGCATTCGCGCCTTTTGTGACGCGCTCGCTGACCTATGGCCATCCATTGACACCCTATTCGATTGCCGCCATGTTCAGCCTGGGCGCGTTTCTTTGCTGCTTTGTGGTGAACGTTTATTTCATGAAGCATCCGCTCGTGGGCGCGCCGGTCGCGTTCGCGGGCTTCCGCCGCGCTGGTGCCGGCAATCACTTATTGGGAATATTAGGCGGAATCCTATGGGGCGCCGGAGGATGCTTCAACTTTATCGCCGCGGGATTCGTTGGAGTTCCGATCTCATACGCGATCGGGCAATCGGCGCCAATGATTGCGGCGCTGTGGGGAGTTTTGGTCTGGAAAGAGTTTGCCGGCGCGGATACGAAAGCGCGGCTGTATCTGACGTTCATGTTTCTCAGTTACATCGGCGCGGTGAGCGTGATTGCACTGGCTTACCACAGGTAAGGAAGAACGATGAAGAAGTTCGCTCGGTTTGTATTTTTCGCATGCGCAGTGCTGGCGCTAAGCAGCACGGCGGCAGCGCAGGAGAAGCAGTATGTCGTGATAGATCAGGATGCGGCCGGGCCCGGCGGCACCGACATGTTGTCGATCCTGATCCTGCTGCAATCGCCCAAAGTGGAACCACTGGGAATTACTGTAGTCACGGGCGACGCCTGGCGCGATGAAGAAGTAGCGCATGCGCTGCGGCTGCTCGAGTTGATCGGGCGGGCGGATATTCCGGTTGTTCCAGGCGCCGCGTTTCCGTTGGTTCGAACAGAACAGTGGACGCAGTTATGGCAACAGATGTACGGCAAAATCGTTTATTTAGGAGCCTGGAATCAGCGCCCCAACCGGCATGGACCCTACGAAGTTCCCACACTGCGCGAAGGCAATCCATCCACCAGGCCCTTGAATGAAGATGCGGCACACTTTCTGGTGCGAATGGTTCGTAAGTACCCGCATCAGGTCACCATCTATGAAGGAGGACCGATGACGAATCTGGCATTGGCGCTCACTCTGGATCCGGAGTTTGCGGAGCTGAGCAAGGGGCTGGTCTTTATGGGGGCAAGTTTAAATCCGCAAACCGATAATCCGGAGTTTGCCAACAATCCGCGCCACGAGTTCAATTTGTGGTTTGATCCGGAAGCGAGCCACATCGTGTTGCGGGCGCATTGGCCCTCCATTGTCGCGACCACAGTGGACGTCTCCGTAAAGACGCGGCTCACAGATGAGATGGTGGCGGAAATCGCCAAGACCCAGTCTCCGGTGGCTCAGTATGTGGCGCGCTATTCGCGGCCCGGGCGGAGTTACTTGTGGGACGAGCTTGCTGCTGCGGCATGGCTGGAGCCTGCCCTGATTACTGGGGAAAAGCAGGTCTATATGGATGTCAATCTGGATCACGGCGCCGGTTACGGCGATACACTGACGTGGTCGGAAAGAGTAAAGCCGGCGCTCGATGTTCAACTGGTCCGTGCGCAGATGGACGTCAATATGCCGAAATTCGCAGACATGCTGATTCATTTGATAACGGCGCCGACTCCCAATGCGCGAAATCCGCTGATGCTGAAGGAGCCGGCCGCAACGCGCCCGGAGCAATCGCTTAAATCGAAAAATTAATGAGCAAAATTGTCGTAATCGGCAGTTTAAATATGGACGTGGTTGCGATTGCGCCGCGCATTCCTGTCACAGGAGAAACGATTATCGGCAGCAAGTATTTCACCGAACCGGGAGGCAAAGGCGCAAACCAGGCCTATGCGGCCGCCAAACTGGGTGGCAGTGTTGCCATGCTGGGCCGCGTGGGCGATGACGAATTCGGCCGCGCCATGCGCAACAATCTCGTGGAAGTGGGCTGCGATGCCGGCATGCTCGAGACAGTTCCGGGGACCAGCGGCGTCGCCCTGATATTTGTTGCAGAAAACGGGCAGAATTCGATCATTGTCGTTCCTGGCGCAAATAATGAGTTGCGGCCGTGCGATGTAGAAGCGCAAAGCAGCCGCATCAGCGCAGGCGACATCGTGCTGCTGCAGTTGGAGAATCCAGTAGAGACGGTGCTGGCAGGCGCGCGGGCGGCCCGCCAACAGGGCGCGCGCGTGATTCTCGATCCTGCGCCCGCGCCCGGAGTTCCGTTGCCGGACGAATTATTTTCATTGGTTGACCTTTTGACGCCGAACGAAACCGAGGCAGCTATACTCGCCGGGTTGCCTCCCGGAAGGATCACTCCGGAGCGCGCGGCAATCATCGCCAGGGACTTGCAGCAGATGGGCGCACCGGCCGTGATCATGAAGCTGGGGGAGCAGGGCTGTCTGCTGCTCGACGAAGGCGCGCAAACGACTCTGGTGAGAGCTCCGGAGGTGAATGCCGTCGATACAACCGCGGCGGGAGACGTGTTCAACGGCGCTCTCGCGGTGGCATTGTCCGAGGGCGCGGAGTTATTGGATGCTTGCCGCTTTGCCGTGAATGCGGCGGCGCTGTCGGTGACCCGCCTCGGCACCCAGATTGCCACTCCGTCGCGGCAGGAAGTGGAGGAGTTTGCAGCTTCTCGAGAAGCACAGCAGCGCGAGACTTCATTCGGCGGCGCGGAGCCGGGCGCTGCGTAAAGCCGCTGTGGAACCTCGAATCTTGAGTTCAGTCGGAAGAACGATGTTTTGGGAAGCGTCGGTTGCGCCCTGCAGCCGTCGAACGAGAAGCGTTGCTCCTTTCGCGCCCATTTGATAACCGGGTTGGGCAACGGTTGTGAGAGGAGGGTTGACGAGTTCGGAAAATTCGAGATCGTCAAAACCAACCAGGGACATATCTTCGGGACAGCGCAATGCCGCTTCGCGTAAAGCCGATAAGGCGCCGAGCACGATGAGATCGTTGGTTGCGAAGACGGCGGTGGGCCGCGGCTGCAGGTGGAGCAGGAAGCGCATTTTTTCGTAGCCGCTGGCGCGATCGAAACGGCCTTGCTGGATATAAGCGGGGTCGATTATGATTCCTGCTTTGCGCAGTTCGGTACAGAATCCCTCAACCCGGCTGGCCGCCGGGGCGAGTTTGAGGTTGCCCGTTATGATACCGAAGGTGCGATGGCCGAGCGAAAGAAGATGTTTGGCGGCCGAAGCGGCGCCGCCGGCATTATCGACCGTGACGGTGTCGCTTCCCCAACGCGCCGGTTTACGGTCCAGGCAGACGACGGGTGTAGAGCTTTCTATTTCTTTGAGAATGCGCGGCTCGCTGTTTTCCGAAGGAATAATGATGAGTCCGGCCATGCGATAGGCCTGCAACTGTTGCAAATAGGCGCGTTCTTTATCCGTGTCGTTATCGGCATTACAGAGGACGAGACGATAGGAATGATGGTAGGCCACGTCTTCGGCGCCCCGGACCACGGCAGGAAAAAACGGATTCGTGATGTCGGGAACGATCATGCCGACAATGTTGGTTTGATTGCGTTTTAGATCGCGAGCGATCTGGCTGGGCTGATAACCAAGCTGCCGGATAGCGTCCAGGACACGGCGGCGCAACGGCTCCCGGACCCGGGCGCTGCCATTAATCACGTGCGAGACCGTGCCGATAGAGACACGCGCCAGCGAGGCGATGTGTTTCATGGTGACAGCTTCGGTCTGGCGGGAAGGGGGCACGGGAGCGTTTTCTTTGGCCGAATCGATTATTGTACGCACTCGCCGGACCGGAGTCCGGCTGGCAAAGCGGAGCAGCCAAAGTGCTTGGAGTTTTCGTCAAACCCTTGTAACCTAACAAGTTGCCGGAGCGCCTTGTCGATCAAAGGCAGACAGGTTCCCGGCGATATAGCCGGTTATGCTTGTCGAGCGGGAAACGATTGAAAAGGCGCGGGCTGGCGATTCAGCCGCGTTTAATGAAGTCGTCCTCGCATACCGAAAGCGTATTCTCGGTACCGTCTCGCGGTTGATCGGACGTCCAGAAGACGTCGAAGATGTAGCGCAGGAGGTTTTCGTCCGGCTGTACTATTCGCTGGACCAGCTTAGGACTCCAGAAGTTTTCGAGCCGTGGCTGTATCGGCTGACGGTGAACGCATCGTATGACTACTTGCGGCGGGCCAAACGCCGAAGTGAATCGCGGATGGCGGACCTGAGCGAGCAGCAGGTGATGATGGCGGATTCCCTGGCCGGCGGAAGACAGGAAGATGAGGAACGGCAGAAAAGCCAGACGCGGGAGTTCATGGACGCGCTGTTCCGGCATGTTTCGGAAGAGGACCGGCTTCTACTCACATTAAAGGAAGTGGAAGGGCTTTCTTTGAAAGAGTTAGAGAAGATTTATGGAGTCAACGAAAACGCTTTGAAGGTGAGATTGTTCCGCGCCAGGCAGCGCGTCCTCAAGGCGTACGAAAAGGCAGTTGCGAACGGCAGTTTTTAGTTGGGAAGAAGTGGGGAATATGCAGATGACGAACGACGACGGTTTTTCCAGCGCGCAGGGCCCGACCCAGGCCTCAGGGCCCGGGAGTACTGGGACCAGCGCGCCTGGGCTCAATGACCTGTTCCAGAAGTATCGGGCCGCTTGCCCCGACGTGGAGCCGGGCGCGAATTTCATGCCGGGTATCTGGCAGCGCATCGAATCACGGCACAGCTTCCGCTTTGTGTTTCAACAAATTGCCCGGCCGCTGATGGCTGGTTCGGCGGCTCTGGTTCTGCTTCTGCTCTTGCTGAATATCGTTTCAAGCCAGCATACGCGGCTGACTGCGCCCAGCTATGTCGACGCGCTGATGGCCGATCATACGGCTGAGAAAACGTACTATACCGAGGCAATCCGCAGCGGCCCATCGGCTGAGGAACAGCCTGTGTTCGATCGGCGTTAAAGGCAGGCGGCGGATATGAAACCGAATCGGTGGGCTGCAATTGCGCTGGGCGCGCTGCTGTTTGTCTGCGGCGCTATCTTCGGCGCTCTGGCGATGAGCCTGCATCATCCGGCGCTGGCGAACGCGGAAGACTACCGGCAGCGCTATGTCAACGAAATGCAATCGAAACTGAAGTTGACGCCTGCGCAGGTCAGTCAACTTCAAGACATTCTCGACGACACCAAGGCGAAGGTAAAGGCGGTGCGCGACTCTTACCATCCGCAGATGATCAAGATCAAGGACGAGCAGATCAGCCGCGTAAAATCGATCCTGACGCCGCAGCAGGTTCCGGCTTACGTGCAGCTTGTGGCGGAACGCGAGCGGCGCGCCAAAGAGCAGGAAGAGCGGGACCGCGAAGCCGACCAGCGGCGGGTGGCCGCGCGGCACGCTAATCGCGCGCAGTGATTCGCCGGGCAGCTTTCATCCGGGTAAGGCTCGCACCCAGTAGCCAGGTCTGAACGGCCAGAATCAACAGAAAAAGTCCAAGCAACACAAACAGAACCAGGGGTGGAGCGAGCGCCACTGTTTTCAGATCCTGCGCCGGGTGTGTCGTCCACCAGGTCCACACGCGTTTCAGCGTGGCACGCTCGAAACCCGTGCTGTAGAGCGGAAACAGTTTCCCAACGTAAGTGACTGCGGCTACCCACGCCGTCAGAAGAACGGTAGCGAGCGCAAGCAAACGGCCCGGGAGGGCACTCGATTGAAAGCCTCGAAAGGCCAGCACCCAAAGGAAGCAGACAATCCCTTGCCAGTACCATGGTTCGGCGAACAGGGATGCGCCGTGCGTATGGATATAGGTGACACAAGTCTGATAGACGAGCGCGGCAAGGAAGCAGGCGTATGCTGCTAAGCGCCACCAATCCAGCGGGCTGATGGCGCGCCATCGGAGGAAATACAGAATCAGGCCGATGCCGGCGAGGATCAGCTCGAGGTTTAGCGTCGCTTGCGAAAACGACAGGAAGGACCAGTTGCCGGTCCACAAAGACCAATGCAGAAAGGCCACAATGCTGGCAGGCCATGGGATTTTGGGCAGCGCTGAAAGCGCCTGGCGGAAGCTGATTCCGGTAACGGACTGCTGCGTCCCCGAAAGACTGCCGTAAAGCAGGTAATTGCGCCAGTACCAGGGCCCGGCGATGAGCAGCGGAATAAAGACGGTAAGCCACCGGCGGCGAATGAAGACAAAAGCAATGAAAACTGGCGTGAAAGCCAGGAAGTAGGCCTTGGTGAGAAGACCGAGACCAAGCACAATCGCAAGGAGGAACGCGCGGCGGCTCCCGAGCAAAACGAGGAAGAAGACCGTGAGCGGGACGGCAAGATAATCGTTGCCGATGTGCGCGACGGTAGCCCACAGCATCTGAGAGCAAAAAACGCAGGCCATGGCAGACCACAAAAACCGAGCATCTGTCCCGTCGAACTTGCTGATTGCGAAGAAGAGCAGTAGTGCCGATGTGACTGCGGCAAGCAGTCGCAAGGCGAGAATCCGGTAGCGCAACTGCACCTGTGAGAGCGCCAGATCAAACGGAACGAGAAGCATATAGGCGAGTGGGGCCTGCTGCGCTTCGTAATTATTGAGATTCGATTCTTGATAGCGCAAAGCCGGATCGACCCAACGTGAAATGCGGGCCAGCCTCTCGCTTGCGGGAAGAATCCACCATTCTTCGAAGGAGAGCATGCCTGTTGGCCCGCTTAAAAAGCGTGATAACGGCACATTCTGGAACGAAGACACAATCTCCTGCGACACTTTGGCCTTGCCGAATACCGGAAGGTGACGGGTAGCGAGGCTTTGGACGTAGGCGTAATGAAAGGGCTCGTCGAATCCTTCCCAAAGCGGAAGGAAGCAGGCGTACAGGCAGGCGTTAACCAACCCGAATGCCAGTACGAGTCTTTTCCAGGGCAGAGAACGCGCTCGAAGCGTCCGTGTCATGGGAGGTCACGGTAGGACCGCTTGAGAGTGCAGAAGAGATTGTAACGAAGGATGTACCAAACTGCCGCGATGGCATCCAGCGCGCCGACCTTTTTCCCCTGCTCGTAGGTGCGTCCGTAGTAGCTGATGGGCACTTCATAGATGGCGCATTTCCGTTTAACCAGCTTTGCCGTGACTTCCAGTTCGAAACCGAAGCCGGTGGAGTTGAGAATCATGGCTCGAATGACATCACCGCGAAACGCCTTATAGCCGGTCTCCACGTCGCTGAGATTGATATTTGTCAGCAGATTGGAAAGAAATGTAATCCACTTGTTCGCCAGGTAGTGATAAAAGTACAGCACGCGGGCGGCCCGGCGCACCAGAAATCGCGAGCCGTAAACGGCATCTGCGACTCCCTCCACAATGGGCCGGATCAGCTCCGGCATTTCCTCGGGATCGTACTCCTCGTCGGCATCCTGAATCACCACGATGTCACCGCGCGTAGCGGCGATTCCGGCGATCACGGATTGTGACTTGCCACGATTGCTGTGGAAAGAGATGATACGAACCTGCGAGTGTCTGCCCGCGAGTTGCGCAGCAATTTGAGGCGTGCGGTCGGTGGATGCGTCATCCACGATGACAACCTCAAACAGGTTGGCGAGGCGCAAGAGCTTTTCAATCACTCTCGCGAGCGTCGGTTCTTCGTTATAGACCGGGACGACGACGGAAAGCCGGAGCAATCCTCATCGTAAGATAGCGAAAAATCCGCGGCTCGGGTCCAGTCACTCTTATGAAGCAGCGGAGGCGGATGCTGCCGTGGATTGAGCGCGCTCGTCATATTTGCCGAAGATCATTTTCCCGGCGGTGGTTTGAAGAACGCTTGTGACGGTAATGTCTATCGTCTTCGAAATGAGCCGGCGCGCGTTATCGACTACGACCATGGTGCCGTCGTCCAGATAGGCCACGCCTTGGTTGTATTCCTTGCCTTCTTTCAAGATGAAGACGCGCATCGTCTCTCCAGGCAACACAATGGGTTTCAGAGCGTTGGCAAGTTCGTTGATGTTCAGGACTTCGACACCTTGCACCTGAGCCAGCTTGTTCAGGTTGAAGTCATTGGTCATGATTTTTGCCTGTTCGGCTTTAGCCATTTCGATCAGTTTCAGGTCGACTTCGCGCAGGGCAGGATAATCGGCGCTCGAGACCCGAACCTCGAGATGCGGCATTTTCTGCAGGCGCTGTACGACGTCCAGCCCGCGACGGCCGCGGTTGCGCTTGGCCGAATCGCCCGAGTCGGCCACCAGTTGCAGCTCATGCAGCACGAACTGAGGGATAACCAGAACGCCGTCGAGAAAGCCCGATTCGGCGATGTCGGCGATGCGGCCGTCAATCAACACGCTGGTGTCGAGGATTTTGAGACTGGTTCGTTTCTTTGAATCGGAGGTGAGGAAGCCGAAAGCGGCAAGATCGAGCCGATCGGCTCTGGCGATACCCGCCAGAAGGCCGAGGAAGCCGGTAAACAGCGGAACAGCAAGCCGGAGGAAGCGGGCGGTATCTCCGTTGCTACCCGCAGCGGGGGTAATCAGAGCGACGAAAACGATTCCGAGCACACCCCCGATCGCCGCGCCGGCGCAAGCGCCTAGAAGTGTAGAAAGTGCGGCCTTACGAATGCGCAGCTCAACGAGATTCACCGCGATGGCAGCCAAAGCCGCGTAGCCGGCCGCCCTCTCAAACGAGAGACCGAACGGCCTGACGACACCGGCGATAGCGGCCATCACGGCGACAAACCCGGCGCGAAGAAAAATAGTGTCCCAATTCGGACGACTCATGGCATGCACCCCTCCCAGGGAGTGTCCAGCGGTCCGCCGGATGTGCAGCAAAAACTAGGGAACGAACCTAGAATTAAGTTACTATTACAGCGCTGGGAAGTGTAGCAGAATCTTGCGGCTGTTGGAAGAAGGCAGGGGTGTTTGAGGGCAGAGCCGACTTATAGCGCCTTGGCAAGTTCCTCAGCAAATGCGCTTTGGCGCGTCTGCTGCTGGCTACCGGAACGGCGGTTGTTGTGGCCTGCGGGTTTGCGGTTTTGTTGTGACGACTGGGGCTGCGTGCTGCCGGCGCCAGGACGTTTATTGCGGTCAGAGGGAACGGCGGCCTTGCTCGCGCCTTTGCCGGATTTCGGAGGCTGAGCGGGATTGGCGCGCAAGAGGCGGTCTTCGAGAGGGGCGCGATCAAAGCGTCGAATAATGGCGTTCATTTCTTCCTGATTCGGCGATTCGATGAAAGCGAAGCCCTTCGATTCTTGTGTTTCCGGGTTGCGGATCACCTTCACATCGTCCGCAACTAAGTTTTCCGACGAGAGCCAGGACTTGATATCGTCCTTGGTTACCCAGCTAGGGAGATTTCCGAGGAAAACGGTAAAGCTCATTTAATAGTTGTTATTTGCTCCGTGAGGAAAGTTGAGAGGCCAAGCCTTGAGGGGTGTGTTCCCCGCGAGGCCATTAGCATACTAACATAGGCTGCGCAAACAGGTAAACAGCGAAATCGAGTTAATCTGTTGGTACGCAACGCTTAGCTAGTTTATTGGATGCCTGTGCCCGGCAGTTTAGTCGCGCGAATTTCACCGGGGCGCGCCATTGCCTTGGAAGTCTTGACGCGGGTGGCCCAGGGCGGCTATGCATCTGACACTCTGCGCGAAATGGCGGCGCCGTTGGCGGCCCGCGATGCGGGTCTGGCATCACAAATCGTGTTTGGCTGCCTGCGATTTCAGAAGCAGCTCGACTTTCTGATCGAGATGTATTCCGGCCGGTCCGTGGCGAAGCTCGATGAACCGGTTTTGTTGTCCTTACGCGCAGCTATTTTTCAGGTGCGTTATTTGGAGCGCGTGCCGGCGCATGCTGCCGTTCACGATGCAGTGGAATGGGTAAAGGCGCGCGCCAGGTCTGCGGCGGGATTCGTGAACGCGGTCCTGCGAAAAGTGAACCGCCAACCCGTCGTATGGCCGGATCTTGCGACAGAATTGTCAATTCCGGAATGGATGCTGGCGCGCTGGACGGCGCATTTTGGGTCGAAAGCGGCGCGCAACATTGCAGCAGCGGCGCTGCGGGAGCCGCAGGCGTATGTCCGGGCTTCCGGCAAAGCCGTCCCGAGGAACGAAATACCGGACGGCACAGAACAATCGTCTGTGGCGCTGAGGCTGCAGGATATCAGCTCGCAGACAATTGTTCCTTTGCTGAGGCTGGAGCCGCGGAACAGCTATCTGGATCTGTGCTCGGCGCCGGGAAACAAGACGTTGCAGGCCCTCGAAACAAAATTAAGCCTGGCGGTGGCGTGCGATATCAGCTTGGCGCGGATTCGGGAAATTCCGCCGGTTTGCGCGCGCGTGGTGCTGGATGCAGCAGCTCCGCTACCGTTCGGGCGCACTTTCGATCGGATTTTGATAGACGCACCCTGTTCGGGTACTGGAACTCTCGGACGCAACCCGGAAATCAAGTGGCGCGTCCAAAGCGAGGATTTTGAGCGGTTTGGGGAAAAGCAGTTTCGGATTGCCGAACAAGGCATCCAGTGGCTCGCGCCGGGCGGGGTCCTGGTATATGCCACCTGTTCGCTCGAAAAAGAGGAAAATGGGGCGGTTGTGCGCAAGCTTTTGACCCGCCATCCTGAATTGCGCTGCGAGCGGGAGGTATGGCGGCTGCCGGGAAGGGACGAGGGGGATGGATTTTACGCCGCTGTAATGAGCAGGATTGCGGTATCACCGCCGGCCTAATCATGTTACGATCAAAGGGTTTCCAGCCGGTTTTGAGTAGTGTTGGCTCCTCAGATTGTTCCCTCCATTTTCGCGGCAGATTTTACCCGTTTAGGCGAAGAAGTCGGGAAAGTTGTGGACGCCGGGGTTCAGATGATCCATGTCGACATCATGGATGGCCACTTTGTCCCCAACTTCACGATGGGTACGCCAATTACCGAATCGCTGCGCCGGCGGTTTCCCCATTTGAAGCTGGATCATCATTTGATGATCGAAGATCCCGACACTTACGCTCCCATTTTTATCGACGCGGGCGCGAGTTGCGTGAGCGTACATTGTGAGGTTTGCCGTAATTTGGACCGCACGCTGCATATGATTCGCGATCAGGGGGCGCTCGCGGGAGTGGTGATCAATCCGGCGACACCGGTGGGGCTGCTCGAAGACGTGCTGGACATTGTGAATTATGTGCTGGTAATGAGCGTGAATCCGGGTTACGGAGGCCAGCAGTTCATCCCCAATGCCTTGAACAAAGTGCGGCGGCTTTACCGGATGCGTTCCGAGCGGCGGCTGAATTTTGCCATCGAGATTGACGGCGGCGTAGGACCGGAAAATATCGCTGAAGTGGCAAAGGCGGGTGTCGACTGGGTGGTTGCCGGTTCGTCCGTTTTCCACGCGAGCGATGCCGGAAAGGCTGTGCGGGAATTGCAAAGTGCGGCAGAGGAGGCAATATCAATAAGGGTTTAGAGGGTATGGTTTTGTTTGGTTCATTTTCTAAGCGTGCGTTGGTAGCGGCACTCTCGCTGGGGCTGCTGGCATCCTGCATCCATAAGAAGTACGAAACGCCGATTGCGAAGAACACGCAGCAACCGGACAAAGTACTGTTCGACCAGGCAGTCAAAGACATCGAACACGGCCGCTATGAGGTGGCCCGAATCTCGCTACAGACTCTAATGAACACATACGAATCGAGCGAGTACATGGCGAAGGCGAAGCTGGCCGTAGCTGATAGCTGGTATCGCGAAGGCGGCGCAAACGGGCTGGCGCAGGCGGAAGCCGAGTACAAGGATTTCATTCTCTTCTACCCGAATATGGAAGAAGCGGCGGAGGCCCAGCATCGGGTTTGCGAAATCCATTACAAGCAGATGGAGAAGAGCGATCGCGATTGGACGCAGACCCTGCGGGCAGAAGACGAATGCCGGCAGTTGCTGGTGCAATTTCCGAACAGCAAGTTCGCGCCGCAGACGGCGCAGCTTCTGCGCAACATTCAGGAGAGCCTGGCGCAACACGAGTTTGTGGTCGGTAACTTTTATTGGAAGCGCGACATGAATCCGGCGGCTGCCAACCGGCTACAGGCGCTGGTGGATCAATACCCGCTTTACAGCAACGCGGGCGAGGCGCTATATGAAGCCGGCGACGCTTACTCGAAGATGGGACCGCGGTTCCGCAAGCAGGCTGGGGAAGAATTTGCGCGCGTCGTGCGCGAATATCCACTCAGCAGCCGGGCAGACGATGCCAAGAAGCGGCTGGAAGAAATGGAACTGCCGGTGCCGCAAGCCGACCCGAAAGCTTACGAACGCGAGAAGTATGAGATCGCGAATTACCGTAAACCGGGCCTCTTTACGCGTTCGACAGAATGGCTGCGCGGATCACCGGATGTGAGCCACGCGGCTAAATCGGGAACGCCGACGATGACCGATCCGAAGCCGACCATTCCCGTTAGCGTTCCGGTGGTTGCGGCAGAGAATACGAGCAGCGCGGGTGGAAGCACGGGCACAAATGAAGTGAGCATAACTAAATTGCCCGATAGCGGTAGTGCTTTGGACAAGCAGCCGGATGCGCGCAGCGGACAAGGCGGCGCACAGAATACCGCGGCCGAGCAATTTGTGCCGCTGCCGACGAACCGCGATAAAGACCTGAAGAAATTGCGCGAGCAGCAGGCCAAGAAACAGGCCAAGCTGGAAAAGAAAAAGAAGAAGCAGGATCAGCAGAACGGCACGATTACGCAGCAGAACGGCACGCAATCGCAACCGAATCAAAGCAACGCCACGCAAGGCGCGCAGACGCCGGCAGGTACGCCTGCCGCTTCGACACCTGCTACCGCTACTTCTACGCAACCGGCCACCAAGCCGCCCGGACAGAATCCGCAACCGAATCAATGAGGCGGATTCTGCTGGCGGATGATAGCCCGCAGGCACTCCGTTTAGGCGAGCAGATTCTCACCTCCCAAGGTTTCGAAGTGGTGAGTGTGAGTGACGGCGCTGTCGCTCTGCGGCGCCTCGGAGATGTCAACCCGGATGTTCTGATTACGGACGTTTACCTGCCGACGAAGAACGGCTTCGAGCTGGCGCGTTTCCTGCGATCGCAAGCGCAATACCGTCATTTGCCGTTGATTTTTGCCGCTGCTCCGGCGGATCAATTTGAAGAGCAGGATGCGAAGAACGCGGGCGCGGACGTGATTCTGCGCAAGCCGTTTGAGGCGTCCGCGCTGCTGGCGGCTATCCAGGAGTTGCTCGAAAAGCGCCCGGCTGCGGTGGGGGATGGTCATGAGCCGGCGAAGATAACTCTTGACCGGAGTAGTATTCGCGCGGCCGTCACGCTTGCGCTTGATAGCGCCATGCCCGTACTCATCGAAGAACTGACCGAGCGCGTGGTTCTGGCGCTATCGCATAAAGCGTAAACTGACCTTCATGCCCGATAACAGCTTTGATATTGCATCCAAAATTGATATGAACGAGGTGCTGAATGCGGTACAGCAGGCCTCAAAAGAGATACATACGCGCTATGACCTGAAGGACAGCAAATCGTCGGTTGAATTGAACGAAAAAGACCATAAGATTCTGCTGGCGACCTCGGATGAGTACAAACTGAAAGCCGTCACCGAGATACTCGGACAGAAACTGGTGAAGCGCAACGTGCCTCTGAAAGGGCTGCAATATGGCACGATCATTCCTTCGGCGGGCGGCAGCGTGAAACAGGAGATCACGTTGCAGCAGGGCATTCCCACTGACAAAGCGAAAGAGATCGTTAAGGTCATCAAAGACAGCAAGCTGAAGGTGCAGGCCAGCATTCAAGGCGATGTGGTGCGGGTGGCGGGGAAGGATCGCGACACGCTGCAACAGGTGATCGCGCTGCTTCGCGGCAAAGACTTCGGAATAGATATGCAGTTCATCAACTACCGAACGATATGAAACGCGCACAACGGCAACGAACGCCTGTGCGCTTAGAGTACTGATGCCGCGGCGCATCGAAAGCCTGTTTCTGACTGGGCCGGAAGGGCGGCTCGAGGCGCTGCTCGAAGAGCCGGAACTGGATGCGCCGGTAGAAGCAGCGGTGGTGTGCCATCCACATCCTCAGTTCGGCGGCACGATGCATAACAAAGTCGTATACCGGCTGGCGCGCGGCCTTCGAAAGAGCGGCTGCGTGGTGCTGCGGTTTAATTTTCGCGGGGTAAATCTGAGTGAAGGCGAGTACGCGGACGGCATCGGCGAGACGGAAGATGCGCGGGTGGCGCTGCGGGAGATGCAGGCCCGTTATCCGGATTTGCCGCTGCTGGCGGCCGGATTTTCGTTCGGATCGCGAGTCGCCCTGCGGTTGACTTCGCAAGAGAGCGCGATCTGGCGCGTTGTGGCTGTGGGGTTTCCGACCCGGGTTGAAGAGCGTGAGTTTGTATACGCGGTACATGTGCCGAAGTTCTTCGTGCAAAGCACCAACGATGAGTTCGGACCGCGACCGCAACTGGCCGAGTTCTTCGAGACATTGCCTGGACCGAAAGAGTTGCATTGGATCGACGCGGCGGATCATTTCTTCAAAGACAACCTGGACGGACTGGAGAGCGTAATCGAGAAGATTGGCTCAGCACGCAGCTCGAGCGCAGCGGGTCCCCTGCGATAGCGTACTGGCTGCCAGGAGAAACGCGCGGCGAAGGACGTCCGTTATCTTTGCGGATCCAAGTTAGCTGAAAAGAACTTATCTACTCTGGTCCAGGCGTCGCGCAGGACAAACTCGCGGTCGAAATAGTGGAATTCGCCCGGATACATCATGAACTGCACCAAGTTGCCTTTGTGATTTCTTAGGATGGCATCGATCAGGCGAACGGATTCGAGATAGGGAACATTGACGTCCGCGGTACCGTGCAGAATGAGGAGCGGGCGTTCGAGCCGGTCGATATGGGAGATCGGGGATGCATTTTTGTATACATCCGGATGCTCTTCGGGAGTGCCGATCCGGCTTGCAGTCCACGCGCCATGATACGGATCTTCGTAGTACATGGCGTAATCGACAACTCCGGCCACGTCCACGGCTGCGCGGAACAGGGTGGGTTGATCCGTCACAGCGATCAACGTGAAGAATCCGCCGTAGCTCAATCCCCAAACCCCAATGCGATCGGGATCGACGTACGGCAAGCCCTTGAGATAGTTTGCCGACATCCAGGCGTCTTTGGCATCTCTGCCGCCGACATCCATATACACGGCTTCGCGCCATGCGCGCCCATAGCCGATGCTGCCGCGATAATCGGGCGCGAAGACAATATAGCCCTGCTGGAGCAGATATTGGTGAAAACTGTAATACACGGCGTAGTTACGCTGGACATGCCAGCCGTCGTAGTTCTGATTGATGCCGTCACCATGAATCCAAACGATGGCGGGATGTTTCTTACTGCGATCCAGATTCCTGGGGACGAACAACCAGCCGGGAACGATCTGGCCGTCCGCACCGGGAAAGTGGACAAACTGCGGCTCCACAAAATCGGAGTGATTCAAGTCGTCCGGCATCGATTCGGTAAGGCGCACCGGCTTCGCATTGCTCTGCGCCGCGATCAGAAACAGGTCGGCCGAATTCTGCGGATCGGTGTGTTGGTAGACCAGGGAGCGATCGTCAGGCGACCAGCGCGGCGCAATGTTGGTCCCCTTTCCTGAGGTAAGGCGGATAAGCGAGGCATGGGCCGGATCGCCGTTGATTTTGGCGACGAATAGCTGGCGGTCTCCCGGGTGTTCGGGAGAATTCGCATCAAATGCGATGCTTTTGCTGTCGTGCGACCACTCGGGGCGCCACGCTTCGAATTTTCCATCGGTTATTTTGACCGCCTCCCCGCCGGATGCAGGCATTACGTAAATGTGATCCCAGCCATCGCGGTCACTGACGAACAGTATCCATTTGCCGTCCGGAGAAGGCTGCGGCGCGGAGCCCGCCTCGCCAGGCATGCTCCAGAACTTGTCTTCCACGTCCTGGTGCAAGATGTGCGTCTTTCCGTGCGCGATATCAGCCGCATAGATCGTGTGGGTTTTGAAATCGGCGGACTGCCGGTCGAGAGCAAGATGCGAAGCATCGACCCAGCGCACTGCACCGAATCCGGGAGGAGCATCGATTACGACCGTGTTGGCCGGCCCGGTAACGGCAGCAACTTCCATGCGGCCGCTGGTTCGTTCTGTTATCGTGTAAACAATTCTTGCGCCCGAGTATGCGGGTGTCTGGTTGTGAATAATTGTTTTGGAGCCGGCGTTGAATGCAATGTGCTGGCTGTCCGGCGACCAGACCAGCCCGCCGATGCTGGCCGGATCGTGCACAATGCAGGTTTCCTCGCTGGATTCGACGCCCCGGATGCAAAGGTCCGCTCCGCCGGCCTGTGAAGATCTCACAAAGGCAATCTGCGTGCCCGCGGGCGACAACGCAAAATTGCTACTGCGGCCCAGCGATTCAGAGGCGGCGCTTGTCTTGCCATCGGAAACTGTGATCTGCCAAAGTTTGCCCTGATGGGGATAGAAGAGCAGGCTTCCATCCTTGTTCCAGAAAGCTCCTGTGATCTGCCCTTCGTTTAAGCTTGTGAGGCGGCGGGGCGCCGAATCGGGAGTGGCCGTGTCCAGCAGGTACAGATTGCCGATGCCACCTTCATCCCAAACAAATGCCAGGTGGCGCCCGTCAGGCGACCACAGCGGATTCGACGGATGCTTGATCTCCATCAAGCGATCGATAGTCAGCCGGCTGGAGTTGCCGGCGAGGCCGCTTGCGCCGAACGAACAAACAGAGGCCGGCGATGCTATCAGAGAGATGAGAATCCAGTTCCGTAAGCAGCGCATACAATTTTGAGTTTCCCTTGCCGTCGCTTTGCTATCTGCCGGGAGGCGGATGTGTTGTGCAGTTCTGATTGTAGATGGGAAGCAAGGGTTTTCGATACCGAGATGCGGCGCGGGCTTACAATGCGGAGACATGGACCTATCGAGCCTTCCGGCTGAATTGGACAAGAAGAAAAGGGAATGCCGGGTTGTGATTGAGACTCCGAAAGGCCGGCGTAACAAGTTCGATTACGATCCTAAACTCGAGGCTTTTACTCTAGCCGGTTTATTGCCGGAAGGTCTGAGTTTTCCCTACGACTTCGGTTTTGTGCCATGCACAAAAGCGGATGATGGCGATCCCATCGACGTAATGGTGCTGATGGACGAGCCCGCGCACGTCGGCTGCGTGCTTCACGTAAGGCTGATTGGAATTATGGAAGCCGACCAGACCGAGGATGGCCAAACGACGGAGAACGACCGGCTGATCGCAGTGGCAGTACACTCCTACAGTCACCAAGAATTGCAATCGATTGCAGATGTAAGCAAGTCTCTACTCGAACAGGTGGAAGAGTTTTTTGTCTCCTATAACAAGAGCCACGGGAAGAAATTCAAAGTTAAGGGTCTACACGGCCCCGCCAAAGCCGTGAAGCGATTGCAGCGAGCCATGGACGCCTACCAGGAGAGCAAGCCCTAGCCTTTAAACCGCGTCTCTGCAAACCTGGATGCATGAACTGGCTCATCTGGGCGCTTTTTTCTGCCTTGTTTGCCGCTGCGACGGCTATTCTCGCGAAGCTTGGTGTTGAAGGCGTAGATGCGAATTTCGCTACCGCCGTACGGACGTCTGTCGTGGTCGTTTTCACCTGGTTACTGGCGG
This sequence comes from Terriglobia bacterium, assembly GCA_021324185.1. Taxonomy (GTDB): domain Bacteria; phylum Acidobacteriota; class Terriglobia; order Bryobacterales; family Bryobacteraceae; genus Bog-105. Next base: position 23,271 of record JAJPJN010000089.1, read on the forward strand.
TCCTTACGCGCGGGCCAGGCGGCTTCTACGTACAGTCAAATAAGACGTGGCTGTTTCTGGCACTGTCCGGCATCGCCACCGGCTTTTCCTGGCTGTGCTACTTCCACGCTCTTCAAGTTGGGCCGGCATCGCGCGTTGCGCCCATCGATAAATTGAGCGTGGTTTTTGTGATCGTATTCAGCGCCTTTTTTCTGGATGAGAGATTAACTCCCGGCAAGGTGATCGGTGGCGTTCTGATTTCGGCCGGAGCAATTGCCGTCGCTCTGGATTGACTGCGCTGCCGTGTTCCATGCGGCCCTGTGTGCGGAATTACGGGTAGCAGGATTTCAGAAGGATAGCCCTTGGCGTGCAGAACGGTTTGCCGCGCCTTTGTGAATTTTGTCTCATAGGCGTTGGGACGCAGCGAATTCATGTTGCGGTCGAAGCGCGGGAAATTGCTGCTCGAGACTTCGAGACGGATGCGATGGCCGGCAGCAAACAAATAACTCGTGACGCCGGCATCAATACTGATCTGATAGGGCTCGTTCTTTTTAACAAAGACGGGCTGCGATAGCGATAGCCGATAGCGCAGGCGTTCAATACCGTCAGTAACAAGCAGCGGGCGGCCGTCGGGCTGAACATCCACCAACTTGGCTGTGAAATCGCTATCGTTAACGGTAGTCGAGACATACAACACGACGCGAATGGGACCGGTCACTTCCATATCGGCGGTGAGAGGAACAGAAGTGTAAACAAGAACATCCTGGCGTCTTTCGACTCCGCTTTGATCGAGGGGACCGGGTGGCAGGAGGACGGGGTCGCAGCAGATGGCTCCGCCGCGCGTGGGAACAGGATTCTTGGGATCGTAGGTGAATTGATCAGCGGGCGCTTTCCGCACCGGCTGCCATTGCAGAATGCCGTCACCAGTGATGGAATTGGCGTGGCCGTGGCTATTCAGGTAAAGCGGGGTGAGGCGCATACGGGCGAGCGGCCATTCGTGCTCGTCGCGCCAGGCATTCGCGCCCATTACGAAGATGTGCAGCAGGGCCGCGCCGGGTTGGATTTGGTCCGGGGCAGGGATACCTCTGATCCAGCGATCGAACCAGGCAAGCTGCTTGGCGCGAATAGGTAGAGCGGCTTCCGGACCGAAATCTACCGTTGGGAATCTTGTGCCCGGATTATGACTCCAGGGCCCGATCCAGGTCTCAATGGTCTGATGGCGCTTGGCGAGACGCGAAAAGGCATCGAGATCGCTTTGAACGTACTCGTCAAACCAGCCGCCGAACGACAGTACGGGAATTGAGATCTGGTTTAGCCTCTCGCGAATGCTGAGCGCTTTCCAGTACGCGTCGTAAGACGGATGGGCAAGGGCGGTGCGCCACTGCGGCAATACGACACCGGTGGCGGCAACGTCTGCGGTGAGCAGCGGAACGTGATCGATGTAACTGCTAAATGGCGGCCGAACTTGATTAGGCGGAGTTAGATTTTCCGCCAGCCACGACAGTCGGTGTCCCACTTGCAACGCGCCGCCGGATGAGTAGAAGCGGTCGAGGTATTCGTCATCGCCCGAACTCATGGGAGAAATGGTGATCAGTTTAGGATCTTGCTCGCTGGCGGCCCACCATTGAGCCATGCCGAGATAAGAGCTACCTACCATGGCGACCTGTCCATCGGACCACGGCTGTTGAGCGATCCAGTTGATGGTGTCGCGTCCGTCCGGGCCTTCCTGCCGGGTGGTGCTTAGCACGCCCTGAGATGCATACCGGCCGCGGACATCTTCGATCACGACTGCGTATCCATGGCGCCGGAAGTAGCGATAACTTTGCATGGGCTGCGCTTTACGGCTGTAGGGAGTGCGGACGAGAATGGTAGGCCAGCGGCCGCCTGCCCGGGGTAAGAAAATATCTGCCGCCAGATTGATGCCATCGCGCATTGGGACAAAGACACCCAACTGATCGACAGGCGAAGTGCCGGGCGGCCTTTTGGGCGGACCTTGGGCAAAAGCGCAGGCGGCGCCGAGCAACAGCGCGAGAGTGAGTTTGTGAGCGCCCCGGCTCATGCCTGAATGGCTGATGAATCGGGTTGTGGTTTAGGCCGCGGGCCAAATAGGGCGGTGCCGATGCGAATGATGGTAGCGCCTTCTTCAATCGCGACCTCGAAATCGTTCGACATGCCCATGGAAAGTTTCGGCAGGTTGTATTGTGCGGCGAGGGCGGCGAGTTGCTTGAAGTAAGGCCGGGATTGCTCGGCGTCCTCTGACCACGGCGGCATTGTCATGAGCCCTGAAAGCTGCAGGTGGGGGCATTGCGCAGCCGTTTCGAGGAGTTGCGGTATGGCCTCGGGAGTTGCCCCTGATTTGCTTTCTTCGGCAGACAACTTCATTTCAAGCAGCACTTCGATGGACGACACGCGAAGCGCTGCGGCGGCATCGAGGCGTTGCAACAGTTTCGGAGAATCGGCGGTTTCGATCACATGAAACAATTCTGCCGCCAGCCGGGCCTTATTTGTCTGCAGATGGCCAATGAGGTGAAAACGGGCATCAGGCAGGTCGTTCAAAAGCGGGTGTTTAGCTGCAAACTCCTGGACGTAGTTTTCGCCGAACTCGCGCAGGCCGGCATGGTAGGCCTCGCGAATGCGATCGGCAGAAAATTTCTTCGAAACGGCCACTAAGGTTATTTCGGACCGCTTGCGGCCGGCTCGCTGTACCGCCTTTTCAATACGCGATTCGACTAGCTGCAAGCGAGCTTCAATTGTGGATACTTCAAGTGGCAACACTTCATCATAAAAGGACCGCTAAATCCGGCATCCCGCAAGACGCTGCTACGATGCAAGCAGCCATCACTACGTTTCTAAGCACGTGCCGCAGGCCGGCGCTGCTGGAATATGGGGAGCCCATCCAATCCCTCACGTCCGGCCAGTACTGGTTGGAAGACCGCGGCGGCCGGCTGTGGATTGAAGTTTGCGGCGAGACCCGCACCATCTCACGGCGAATTCTTTCGATTGACAAGCATGCGACCGGCTCGCTGGAGTGTTCAATCCAGCGCTTTGGCGGCAAACCGGGCAGCCTCAGCTTTCTGGATCTGGAGCGGCCGCAGACGGCCTATAAAGCGATCTCGGGAACGCGCCGGAATTTCGGAGAGCAGTTCCGGCGAATGTTATGCCGGCAGTTTCCAGGCTGGGAAATCACCACGTTGACTTCGTCGATGGATCTGAGGCGCTCGTTTTCTTCCGTGTTTCCCCGCGCTTGCCTGGTTGGCGGCCATCAGCAGATAGCCGCTCTCGCTTGCCCCAGCAGTGCGGATGAGCCGGCGTTTCTTACGTTCGCCCTGATCTGGCTCGATCACCTCCGTGCTCATGCCAGAGCCGATGCGTGCACGTCGCTGGCGCTTTTCCTGCCGGATCAAGCCGGCAACCTGACAGCGCACAGAGTTCGCTGGCTGAACGGTGAAACGGAAGTTCGCCTGTTCCGGTTTAACGAGCATGGCTCAGCCGGAGAAGTGGACCCGCGTGACCTGGGCAATCTGGATACGCGTGTGCAGAAATCCTCATTCATTGCGGAAGATGACCCTTTAATTGGACCCGATGACGCATCGGAACGGGCCTTCGAGATGGCCGTGCGGAGAAACGTGGAATTGCTGGATGCGACGCTTTTCAACAAGCCGGTTTATTCGCAAGTGCTGGCATTTGCGGCCGGAGACCGTGACCTGATCGATCTGATCGCCGCCGGGCGATCAGGCCGGCTGAGTGTATTGGAGCTAAAAATCTGCGAAGACATTCACCTTCCGGTACAAGCGCTGGATTACTGGATGCGTATCAAATGGCATGCTGAGCGTGACGAACTACAACATCTGTTTCCCGCAGTTCCTCTGGGGCGTGTGCCTCCCAAACTTCTGCTTGTGGCGCCGGCGATGGCTTTTCATTCATCGTGTGCAACAGTCCTGCGGTATTTTTCGTCCGAAATAGAGATTGAAAGAGTGGGCATCAACTCCGAATGGCAAGATCACTTCCGGGTTGTGCTGCGCCTGGAGGGCGCCCAACAGCCCATTTCTCACCGGGAGCAGATAGATGCCATTTGAAGGACTGATGAACATAAAAAAGGCCCTGACCACGCTGAATTCGAAGCAAGTGCGCGAGATGAGTGAACGGCCGGTTCGTGTGGCGCTGCACGCCGGCAGCCAGGAAGCGTACCAGCGAATGGAGAACTTCTTTCTCCGCGATCTGAGCCCTGCCCGCAGGCGCCAATCTGCGGTTTTGCTGACCCGCGCGCCTGTTGCGCCCGGCACTCCGGTAGATATCCAGGTCTATGATGAGGGCGTCCCCGCGCCGTATGGCGCCCTTGTGTTCCGGCTGCATCACACACAGCAATTCGTGTTGAAAACATTGGCCGCGTATCCACATCTTGGCGTTTCGCTGGCGAGATCGTTTCTACCTTTTCGCAAGCCGTTTATTGAAAAGACGATTTCAAAGATTGCGCGCGAAAACATGTTTTTTTCTCTGACCACGGCTTTGCCGGATGTGATCCCGAGCCTTATCGAGTTGCCCTGGGCTCTGGCTGAGTTTGCGTCGGACACTGCGTTTTTGACAATGAATCAAGTGCGCATGGCGTTTCTGATTGCAGCGGCAAGCGACCGGGAAGTGGGGTATCTGGAACAAAAATCGGAGATCGCTATGGTAATCGGCAGCGCCTTTGGCTGGCGGGCGCTGGCCCGTCAACTGGTGGGAAAAATTCCCTTTGGCGGCGGGCTGATCGCGAAAGCGGCTGTCGCCTATGCGGGCACCAAAGTCCTGGGACTTTCGTTGGACCACTATCACAGCATCGGTTTCACATACACGCGCGAAGAGCGGGACCGGCTCTACGCGGATGCATTCCGGCACGGCAAACAGGCGGCGTTGAAAATTCTGCGGCGCGTGCGGCCGGAACTTGCGGCAAAGTTCGCGAATGAAGCGCCACAGCCGCTTCCTCCAGCACTCCCGCCTCAAGTGCACACGCAAGCATAAGAAACCGGCTTACCTGCGGCGTACGTCTGTTTCGAAGTAAAATTCAAATCACACGATGACACGCACAATTTCGTTATTGTTGGCTGCTGCAGGTCTGCTCAGCGCGGACACGTTATTTCTGCGCAGCGGCAGCCGCGTGGAAGGCAGCTTTCTGGGCGGCGATGGCAGGTCGATTCGCTTTCTGGTGGGCAGCCAGGTGAGTACGTATTCGGTTTCCGACATCGACTCGATCCGGTTTTCGAGTAACGACACTGGAACGGCGGCTAATACGAACCCGCCGCCACCGCCGAGCAATCCGCAGCCGCAGAACATTCCCCAACCACAGAACAATCCGCCGCCACAGAACAATCCGCCCGCGCCCAACAACCCGCCGCCGGCCGCGAATTATCCTGCGAATCCGAACTACGCTTCTTCCGGCGCGCCGGCGCCGCCCCCTAATGCAGGGCTGGAAGTGCCTGCGGGTATGCAGATCGTTGTGCGTTTGATCGACCCGGTGAACTCGGAGCGCGATAGTTTGGGGCAAAGCTATCGTGCAAGCGTAGATCAACCGGTTGTAGTGAACGGGCAGACCGTTATCCCGCGTGGAGCAGACGCAGTAGCAACTCTAATCGATGCCCAGAAATCCGGCAAAATTGAAGGCCGAACGGTCCTCACACTGGATCTGAAAACGATTACGGTGAATGGCCGCAGCTACGATATCGTGACGACGGGAGTGCCGGAAGCCAGCAGTTCCCGCGGCGCGCGCTCGGCCAAAGTGATCGGAGGTGCGGCCGCTTTGGGCGCCATCATCGGGGCTGCTGCAGGTGGTGGGAAAGGCGCGGCAATCGGGGCGGGGGCCGGTGCCGGCGCTGGAACAGCCGCAGAAGTGGCGACCTCCGGGCAGAAGGTCAAGGTGCCGGCTGAAACAAGGCTGACATTTACGATACAAAACCCAATCGTCTTTTGATAAGCTTACGGCCATAGCCGGCTGTAACCTGGAGGGGCCGGTTTCTAGTACTCCGAGCTAGAAGCGCCGGCCCCTCAAATGCGAGCGAAACAAACTTCCCCACCAGTGGCCCTTGTCACGGGCGGCAGCCGCGGAATTGGCCGCGCAATCGTCGAGGCACTTTCCCGAACGCATCACGTGATTGCGACCTACAACACCAACCGTTCTGCTGCAGAGGAAGTCGCTTCGGCTACGGGCGCCACAATCCTGCCGTGCCAGCTAGCCGATGCCAGCTCGCGGCGCGAACTTCTGGACGTGATCAGGGGTAAGTTTGGTTTCATCGAACTGCTGGTGAATAATGCGGGAATGGCGCCGCGCGAGCGCCGGGACATTCTGGAAGCCACCCCAGAGAGCTTTGATGAGCTGTTTGCAACCAATCTGAAAGGCCCCTATTTTCTGACACAGGAAATTGGCCGCTGGATGCTTGAACGCGAATCGGGCCGCATCGTGTTTGTCGGTTCCATTTCCAGCTTCACTGCCTCTACAAATCGCGGCGATTACTGCATGAGCAAGGCGGCTATCAGCATGGCTGTGAAGCTGTTTGCGGCGCGCCTGGCGGCGCACAACATTCAGGTGTTTGAGATTGAGCCCGGCATCATTCGTACGGACATGATTGCATCCGTAACAGCGGCGTACGACAAAAGAATTCAGGAAGGCTTGTTGCCGCAGCGGCGCATGGGCGAACCGGCGGATGTAGCACGCGCGGTACGGGCCATTGCGGATGGGCTGCTGGATTATTGCACCGGGCAGGTGCTTCACGTCGATGGCGGATTTCATCTGCGGACGTTGTGAGAAGCTGCTATTGTGCTCGCCGCTTGACAGTACCACCTTTTTTGCGCGAGCTTCTCTAAAGCATGGAGATTTTGGATGCTGCCGAAGTGCGCGTGCTCGGGTCGTTAATGGAAAAAGAAGCGGCCACGCCGGAGTACTATCCGCTGTCGCTGAATGCGCTGGTCAATGCGTGCAATCAGAAATCGAATCGCGATCCTGTAGTCGAATACGACGAAGATACTGTGTATGATGCGGCCACCCGCCTGCGCGAAAAAAAGCTGGTTTTGTTAAACACCGGCAGCGGCCGCGTGAACAAGTATTCGCAGCGTATTTCCGAGACACTCAACCTGGGCCGGAGGGAAACGGCCGTGCTTTGCACGCTGCTGCTGCGCGGCCCGCAGACGCTGGGCGAGATCAAAGACCGGACCGAACGCATGTTTCACTTTTCCGATCTGGCTGAGACGGAATCCGTTCTCGAAAAACTGGCGCAATGGCCCGGCGGAGCGCTGGTAAAAAAGCTGCCGCGTCAAGCCGGCCAAAAAGAGGCACGCTATGCGCATTTGCTGTCTGGCGAACCCGCCTCTGATGCGGAAAGTGAAACGAACACGCCGGCTGCACCCACGAAAGTGGCGCAGCTCGAAGCAGAACTCGTACGGCTGCGCGCGGATTTCGAAGATCTCAAGCAAAGATTTGACGCGCTCGAACAACAACTGCGCTAAACTGCCCCGGCTGCTCCGCTGATGAGGCTATAAAGCAGGACCGCTAAAACAATCGTCGTCACGATTACAAATTTCCGGTCCTTTTCTATCGCAAACCCAATCAGGCACAGCGCGACTCGCGCAATTGGAGTTGCGATCAGAAGCAGCATTCCAAGCTGGATGACGGAACGCGGGCGGCCCGAAAACGCTCCCTGAACGATCTGGAGAAGATGCCGGTCGATTGCCGGCTGTCCGGCGAATTCCCGGTAATTTACCTGCTCGCCGCCATGCTGCAAAAGAAAATAAATGCCGCCTCCGAGCACGACTGCCGCGGCCAGCAATACTCCCGTACGAAGCAGAATACTTACCATTTGTTCGATATCTGTATCGCTGATTCTCATTTGGCTATCACAGCCTTCCGTTGATGCCGCTATAGATCATTTGCACGGCGATGATGCCGACAATAATTGCGAAGCTCCGGCGCAGCACAACAACCGGAAGCCGCGCCAGAAATCGAGCGCCCGTTAGCGAGCCCGCCAGCACTCCGAGCATCACCGGGAAAGCGATCGCCGGGTTCACATAGCCGCGGCTCAGATAGAGGCTTGCGCTGGCTGTGGCCGTCACGCCGATCATGAAGTTACTGGTGGCCGTCGAAACTTTGAACGGAATCTGCATAGCGCGATCCATCGCGATCACTTTTAGCGAACCGGAGCCGATTCCGAGCAGGCCGGAGAGTGTTCCAGCACCGAACATGAGACCAAATCCGGTCTTGACGCGATGAACCTGATAGTGCTCCGCGCCGTGTGGGGTCCTGTAAACGCCGTTCAACTTCAGACGCTCGGCGAGCGGGTCCGGCGGCAGCGGCGCTTTTCTTGCTGTGCGCTCGCGGGCCGCTTGCCACGCGGACTCAAGCAGTACAACGCCAAAGATGATGGCGAGGGCGCCCGTCGCAATGTGCGCAGCCAGGAATGCGCCGAAGACAGCACCCAGCGTGGTGGCAATTTCAAGAAACATGCCGATTCGCACACTTGAATATCCATCCCGGACGTAGGCGGCAGCGGATCCCGAAGATGTCGCGATAACCGAGACTAAGCTGGCGCCAATGGCATAGTGCAGATCGACACCCAAAAACAGCGTCAAAACCGGCGTGATAATTACGCCTCCTCCGAGTCCGGTGAGCGAACCGACAAAGCCGGCCAATAACGACGCGCCAAAAACGATGGGAGTGAATTCGGCGCTGGTCATTTGCCGCGCAGCCGGACTGCCGAATTATTCTTGTTCATAATTGATTACCGGGACACCCTATGAGAGCTTTCTTATTTTGCTTTATCGCCTCTATGACACAGCTACAGGCGCAGCAAACTCATATCCAATCGCCGGAGATAGCGAGCGATGGGCGCGTCACATTTCGCTTTCGGGATGTGAACGCCCAGAAGGTGATCGTGAACATTGCAGGGGCGCCGCAGCCATTGACTATGGAGAAAGATTCCAGCGGTATCTGGTCGGCTACTACCGGACCGATGCCGCCGGACCTGTACAGCTACACCTTCAATGCCGACGGAGTCACGTTGCTGGATCCGTCGAATTCCGCCATAGTTCCCAATTTGCTCAATCCCAGCAGCGTGTTGCATGTTCGTGGCCGCACGCCCGAACCATGGGAGCAGCAGGATATTCCTCATGGCGAAGTCCATCACCATTTCTACAAATCAGCGATTGTTGGCGATAACCGCGATTTCTACGCCTACACACCGCCCGGCTATGATGCGCGGAGCAAGACGCGCTATCCGGTTCTGTACCTGCTGCATGGGTACAGCGACGATGCAAGCGCCTGGACCGCGGTCGGGAAAGCGAATTGGATTCTGGATTCTCTGATTGCCTCCGGACAAGCGCATCCCATGATCATTGTGATGCCGCTCGGCTATGGTGCGCCGGCGATTTTGCAACGTAATCCGGCCGCGGGCGGAGCATTCTCCAACCCGGAGCTTCGCGCGAAGAACTTTGATAATTTTCGCGCGGCACTGATCGATGAAATCGTTCCGATGGTGGAGAAGCAGTACCGCGTGATAGCAAAACGCGAGTCGCGAGCCATTGCGGGGTTATCTATGGGCGGCGCGGAATCGCTGCTGACTGGATTAAATCGTCTGGACAAATTTGCCTGGGTAGCTTCCTTCAGCGCCGGCGGGCTGAGTGACGATTTCGCAGGCGATTTTCCGCAACTGAATACGTCTGCAAACCAGAAGCTCAAATTACTCTGGATTGCGTGCGGTACCGAGGACCGCCTCATTACGCTGAATAGAAATCTGGTTCAGTGGCTGAAGACGAAAGATATCCGTGTGACACTCATCGAAACCCCGGGAATGCATACCTGGATGGTCTGGAGACGTGACCTGATTAGCCTGGCGCCGTTGTTGTTCCGCAGCAATGCGCCGGCACAATCCGCACAATAAGGAAAGGGCCAGACAGGAGGAATCTGCCCAGCCCTTTTTTCCCGGAGCGGTGGGTTTGTCCGAGAAATAACCGGTTACTTAATCTGATCGGGTGAACCGGGTTGGTGCGGCGCTGTCCCATTACTGGAAGCGACAACACCCTGGTTCACGTAAATCGTGACGTCGACTCTGCGGTTTTGCGCACGGTCCTGCGGCGTCCGGTTAGTGCCCTCCTGATGCGTGGTTCCCAAACCGGCGGGGGTGAGTATGCGGATAATCGGGATGTTATCTTGCTCCTCGAGGTAAGTTCTGACGGCCTGCGCGCGCTTTTCACTGAGCGTCTGATTGCGATCCGCTTTGCCCGTGGGATCGGCGAACCCGGCAATCTCGATTACATATGCCTTCTGATTCTGCGCTTCCTGCGCGATCTGATCCAATTTCTGTTTAGCTTCCGGTGTTAATGCGGAACTGCCGTATTTGAAGTGAACCGTCGTGCCGCCAACCTTTGTGTAAGTGTCCAAATTAGATACGCGCTCATTCACGTTTGAGACGCCTTGATTCGCCTGGTCAGCTTCCGTCTTGACCTGTCCCACTTGTTGCTGCGTCTGTTTTTCCTGATCTTCCAACTGGCCCTGGCGCGTTTCTATTTGCCCGGTGCGATTCTCGAGTGTACCGGTCCTGCCTTCGAGGCTTCCCGTTCTGGCTTCGAGCGGCGCCACGCGGGTATCAATCTGACGCGATGCGCGCATCGAATTTGGATCGAACATCACGCGTTCGGCCACCAGTTCGCCTTTGTCATTGCCTTTGCCCTGCGCTTCTATTTGCAATCCCGGAAGCAAAGCGTTGGCGTCCATGGGCGTCTTGCGGCCGAAGCTCTTTCTGAGTTGAATCTTGGTCGTATTGGTGAGGTCGACAGTGCCGATCGACTCGTCGGAGGTGCGAATCTTGAGCATGTCGCCGTCTCTCGAGACAATCACGCCCTGCACCTTTACCTCTTGTCCCGCCGTGAAGGTGTGCGTCGTGGGCTCGACTCTCGCCCATGCTAGACCTGCGGCCATTAGGGTAGAAACGGAAAGGCCGGCCATTATTCGGCCTGATCTGGTTTTGAATAGCGGTGTCATTTTATTCTCTCCATCCGAAAACTACTTGGAGTTACCCCAGTCCATCTCGTATTCTTGCGTGGACTTGCCTATTAGACGCGGTCGGGTTGAGGCTGTGACTCGATTTCTGCGTTCAATACAAGAGGAAGATCTACGAGTACCGAAAATTCTGTGAGTGTTATAACGAAACGTGCCCGGCGGAACCCGTTTTTACGGTTGGTGGGTGGTTGCGACGGCCTTTATTACGTTCGGCATCGCTGTCGGGATTCCTTACTATAATCAATCCTTCTTCTACGATTATTTTCAGAAGAGCTTCCACTGGCAGCTCCGGCAGATTACACTGGGCTTCCCTCTCGCCGCGATCCTGACCATATGGGTCGGGCCTGTTTTGATTCCTCATTTCAGTCCCCGCAAGCTTATCGTTGTGGGTACAGGCCTGACTGCTATTTCGTTTTTCGGCTTCAGTGCCATGAAGGGATCGCTGGCTGTCTATTATCTGCTGTATTTCATTTATACGGTCGGTTACATATTTAGCGGGCCGATTCCTCATCAGATACTGGTTTCCTATTGGTTCCGAAAAAAGCGCGGCAGGGCGATGGGAATTGTATATGTCGGGATTGGGCTGTTCGGTGGTCTGGGTCCATTTCTCATCCGGCCCATCACGGCGAAGTACGGCTTCCAAGCGGCACTGGTGGCGGTTGGCGCCATCATGTTCCTCACTTGGCCGCTTGCAATTTTTCTTTTGAAAGATAAGCCCGGCGATATTGGCCAGCATCCGGACGGCCTCGCGGTCCCCCCGCCCGATATCTCTGCACCCGCGCACAGCTTTCGCGAATTATTGCGGAGCGGTCCTTTTTGGCTGTTACTGATCGGAAGCATCTGTTCTATCGGGTCGATCGGCTCTATTAACTTCCATATGAAATTCGTTTTCCGCGATGAGGGATATAGCAGCCAGAAAACGCTTGACGCGACCTGGGCAACTGCTACCACCGTGATTCTTTGGTCGAGCATTATAGGGCGTTTGGGAATCGGCTATCTTGCCGATCTTTTTTCGAAGAAGCTCGTAATGACTGCGACCTACTTTGTAGTAGCGGGAACAATTCTGCTTCTTTTGTGGGTTAGTCCTGCGCGCCCGTATTCTCTTTTCGTCTTTTCGGCTGTTTTCGGGTTTTCCATGGGCGCCGATTATTTTCTGATCCCGCTGATGGCTGCTGAACAGTTCGGAATCAACACGCTCGCGCGTGCGATGGCCATTATTCTGCCAGTGAATACCATTGGGCAGACGTGGTGCCCCGAGTTAGTTTCTATTTTGCGCGAGCACTATCCGACTTATGTGGCGCCGATGGAATTTGTGCTGGCGATCAGTCTTGCGGGCGCGATCGCAATTGCATTGATGCCGAAGCAAAAGGATATGAATGGGACGGCGCATAGCCAGTTGCCGGCCTCCTCTCAGGCGAAAATGTAAATGATGAGTGAAAAAGCGACATTTGGCGCCGGATGCTTCTGGGGAGTGGAGGCAACATTTCGGGAAATAGACGGTGTGACGGAGGCGGCGGTCGGCTATGAAGGCGGCCACACTTCGAATCCAACGTACAAAGATGTTTGTACGGATCGGACCGGGCACGCCGAAGTAGTGCAGGTGGAATATGATCCGGCAAAGGTCAGTTACGAAAAACTGCTCGAGGTATTCTGGAACGCTCACGACCCGACCCAGGTAAACCGGCAAGGTCCGGACGTGGGCACCCAATACCGGAGTGTGATTTTCTACCATAGCCCGGAGCAGGAGCAGATTGCGCGAGCTTCCAAAGCGAAACTGGAAGCATCCGGCCGTTACCGCCGCCGGATTGCCACCGAAATTGTGCCGGCGCAAACCTTCTACCGCGCGGAAGAGTACCATCAGCAGTACCTCGCCAAGCGAGGACTGCGGCATTGCCACATTTAGCGCGAAGCAGCCACGTTCTGTTACGCGCTTATCGCGGAGGGCTGAGTGCTGATCGCTTCCTTGAAATACTCGATGGTCCGCTGCAAGCCTTCGTCTAATCCGACCTTCGGTTCCCAACCAAGCAACTGCTTCGCTTTCGTGATGTCCGGACGGCGAAGCTTCGGATCATCCGACGGGAGCGGCTTGAATTCGATGCCGGCGCGATTGTCGAATTTTGCGCGAATGCGATTCGCAAATTCGAGAATCGACATCTCTGCCGGATTGCCCAAATTTACCGGATAAGGCTCATCGGATTTGCTCAGCAGAAGAAGGCCTTCCACCAGATCTGAGACGTAGCAAAAACTGCGCGTCTGCGAACCATCCCCGTAGACTGTGAGATTCACGCCGCGTAAGGCCTGGTCGATGAATGCCGGAACGACCCGGCCGTCATTCAGAGACATGCGCGGGCCATATGTGTTGAATATGCGCGCGATGGTAGTTCGCAAACCGTAGACGCGATGATAGGCCATGGTCAACGCTTCCGCATAGCGTTTGCTCTCGTCATAGCAGGAACGTACGCCGACCGGATTCACGTTGCCCCAATACGTTTCCGATTGTGGATGCTGCAAGGGATCGCCGTAACACTCAGACGTGGAAGTTAGCAGAAAGCGCGCGTTATGAACACGCGCGATCTCGAGCATGTTCCTCGTGCCCGACGACCCGGATTCCAGCGTTTCCAGCGGATGTGCGAGATAATCAACCGGGCTGGCAAGCGAAGCGAGATGGAACACATGATCGACTGGAGCATGAACCTCAAACCGTTCGCAAACATCGTGCTGCACGAATTCAAATCCAGGCCGGCCGATCAGATGATCGATGTTTTCGCGCCGGCCGGTGATCAGGTTGTCGAGCGCAAGAATCTGATCCCCGCGCTCCATAATGCGATCACACAGGTGTGATCCAATGAAGCCAGCGGCCCCCGAAATGACATATCTCACGCTTTTTATGAATAGCATGTGCTATTGCGATCTCGAATGGGACGCGCACAACAGCAGCCAAACGGCGCTCGGTGCGTCATTGCTCCAAAATGGCTAGCGCAATCGGACTCAGAGTCCTTCTTTTTGCGCTGATTGCAGTTGCCGTTTGGTTGTTTTGGTTGCGTTTTGGTTCAGTGCTGGAGCGCATCAGAAAGGCGCGCAAAGATCCCGATTTCAGACTTCATCCGGTCAGCCGGCGCGTGTGGGACTTTTTCTGGGAAGTATTATGCCAGGCGAAAGTCATCCGCGAACGGCCGCTGCCGGGAATCGCGCACGCATTTGTATTTTGGTCGTTTTGCGCTTTCGCCCTGGTGACGCTGAACCATATTGCTACCGGATTCGGGATCGGATTTCTGGATCTGCACTCAGGCTTCGGGGCTTTTTATTATTGGTTCGCGTTCGCCTTTGCAGTTCTTTGCGCCGTGTCCATCGCGGGGCTGGCCTTGCGCCGGTTTGTCATCCGGCCGCGCTGGCTCGGGCCCTTATCGCCCGAATCGGGCTTAATCGCCTTATTTATCTTTTTGTTGATGGTGACCTACATCCCAAGATGGTGGGTATCGGAGGGCACAATCGCTGGGGATTTTCTTTGGTGGAGTCATACATTGGTGCTGCTTGCATTTCTTCCACTCATCCCGCACACCAAACATCTGCACTTAGTGCTCAGCCCGCTGACCATCTTTCTCGAGCGCAGTGGATTCAGCCATATTCCACCGCTGGCAGGCGATGAAGATTTCGGACTTGTGACCGGCAAGGACATCACGCAGATCACCGCATTACAGGCGTACTCGTGCGTAGAGTGCGGAAGATGTACTGAACACTGCCCGGCAAATAATACAGGCAAAGAACTGAATCCCAAGCTGATCGCGCTCGGGGTGAGAAGTTATCTCAACCAGTACGGCAATAACAGCGAGACCCAAATTCTGGAAGCGACGGTTCCGCAAGTGATGATCTGGCAATGCACCACGTGCGGATCCTGCGAATACCAGTGTCCGGTTGGCATTCAGCATCTACCGTTCATCATCGGGTTGCGGCGCGGCGCAGTGAATACAGGCGCGTGGGAGGACGAGCACGGCACCAAACTGTTTCTGAACCTGGAGCGCAACGGCAACGCTCTGGGGTTCTCGCAATCGGAGCGGGACAAGTTTATAGCCAGGCAGGAGCTTCCTCTTTTCGACGGATCGCAAGAGTATTGTCTGTGGCTTGGCTGCATGGGCGCCTATGATCCACAAGGGCGCGAAATCATCACTGCCTTCGCAACTGTAATGAAGCACCTGGAGGCCTCTTTCGGAGTTCTGAAAAAAGAGCGCTGCACAGGAGATCCGGTGCGCCGGCTGGGCAATGATCTCCTTTTCGGACAACTCGCGGAAGCGAATCTTTCCAACCTTCAAACGGCCGGCGTGAAGAAGATTGTTTCTATTTGCCCGCATTGCGTTCGCACTATTGCGGAAGATTGGCGCGAGTACGGGGCCGAAGTCGCCATTGAGCATCACAGCGAATTTATGGCCCGCCATCGGGATAAGCTCCCTTCGCACAATGATGGGCAGCGCATCGTCTATCACGACCCGTGTTATCTGGGGCGGTACCGCGGGGTATACGATCAACCACGCCAAGTCATTGGCCGCACTGCAACGGTCGTAGACCCGCCGCGCGCGCGCGAACGAAGCTTCTGCTGTGGCGCCGGAGGTGGACTGGTCTTTTTGGGCGAAGAGACCGGACAGCGCGTCAATGAGACACGTGTCAAAGAGCTCGCTGCGACAGGCGCCCAAACGATCGGCGCCGCCTGCCCGTTTTGCAAAAGCATGTTTCGCGATGCACTTGCGACTACGTTGCCTGAGAACGCGCCGCGGCTGCTGGATATTGCGCAGATTGCGGCCGAATCGCTCGTCCGTTCGTAGCTGGTGAAAATGCACCACAGCGGCCGAACTTAGCCGCTGCCCTGCAATAGTGAACTCCTTATCTTTCCGTCACTTACGGTTGGCAAGCTGGTTGCAATGTTGTGAAGTGTGACACGGCAGCGTGTTTAGGGAAGAGAGGAGGAGACAAAAATGAAAACAAAATTAATGGTCCTTTTACTTTTGGCTAGCAGTTCCATGTTCGCAGCGGGGCGCGTATTTTTCGGATTTAGCGTTGGCGTGCCGATCGCAGTGGCGCCGCCTCCACCGCCCGCGTATGTAGCGTACGTTCCGCCCGCTCCAGCCTACGGTTACACCTGGATCAGTGGCTACTGGTACCCGGTTGGACCCCGCTGGTATTGGCATCCGGGTTATTGGGCGCGCCCGCCCTACATAGGGGCTCGTTGGTATGCGGCGCGCTATTACAGAGGCCGCTACTACGCAGGCTACTGGCGCCGTTAAACCTAACCTGGAAGCGCACAGTTTTCTTATCATTGGCCCACGGTTCTGAGGAATCGCGGGCCATTTTTGTAGCTGTTTTGGATGCTATCGTGTACCTAGGTGTCATCGCCCCTTAGCTTTCATCTCGAACAGTATGAGGGCCCGCTGGATCTGCTGCTGGACCTGATTCGCAAGCAGCAGATCAATATCTACGACATCCCGATCTCAAAGATCACGGCGCAGTATCTGGATTACATGCAGCGGGCCGCTGAGCTTGATATCGAACTCAGTTCCGAGTTCGTTTTTATGGCCGCAACGCTCATCCACATCAAAAGCAAAATGCTGCTGCCCAAAGATCCGGAACTCGACAAGATTTCGCCCGAAGAGGACCCGCGTCAGGAACTGGTAGAACGCCTGATTGAACACGAGCGCTTCAAGAATGCCGCGGAGATGCTGCAGCAGAAGCGCGTGGTCGAAGAGGCCATGTGGTCGAATCCGCAGATTCAGCAATTTCTGGCGGAAGATGAAGGCCCTGCGCTCGCCGTCACCATCTTCGATCTGGTGAAAACCTTTCAGGGCGTTTTAGACCGCGCGAAAAACCGGCCGGTATACGAGGTCGGCAAAGAAGATGTCAGCGTTCCCGATATGATCCGGTTTTTAAAACACCAGCTCACGCGTATGCGCCGCAACCAGGCGATTTCGGCAACCGAACTTTTCGAAAAACAGCGAAGCCGGCGCGCCATGATCTGCCTGTTCCTTGCCATTCTGGAATTGGTTAAGCGGCAGAGTGTGGAACTCACGCAAGGCGAAGCATTCGGAGACATCGGCCTGCGACCGGGACCCGGGTTGTCCGAAGCAGGAGAGGACGTCGAGGAGCTTGCCGCGGTAGAAGAGGAATATCACTGAAATTACAGAGAGCATGGAAGAAGTAGAGCAGCATTCCGGCGACGATCAGGAAACGCTTTTTGTCGCCGAAGCAGTTACGGAACCCCCTCCCACGCCCGAAGCCGCCGCTGATTTGAAAGCCGTAATCGAGGCGGCCATCTACATCACCGACGAACCGCTTGCGGCCGAGCAGATTGCCGCGGCCCTCGAACAGCCCTTGGATCGCGTCAAGGAAGTGCTCGCGCAGCTCGTTGCGGAATACTCTGCGCCCGATCGCGGTCTGTCCGTTCGCGAAATCGCAGGCGGCTACAAAATGGCGACCAAGCCCGAACACCACGAGGCGATTCGTAGATTCGTCAAAAACTTGCAACCGCCGTTAAAGCTGTCGCTCGCCGCGCTTGAGACACTGGCCGTCATTGCCTACAAGCAGCCGATCACTGCTCCTGAAATCATGGACATTCGCGGCGTACAAGGCGCAGGCGTTTTGAAAACGCTGCTCGATCGCAAGTTGATTGCGACTGCAGGACGAAAGAATGTCCTCGGCAAACCGATCATGTACAAAACGACGCGCGAGTTTCTGCTGCAGTTCGGTTTGGGATCGCTTGCGGAGTTGCCGACACTTAAGGAATTCGAGGAACTCAGCCGTTTTGCGCTTAGCGATTCCGAAGAGATGCCGGCCGCAACTGCGGAACAGCCACCTGAAGCCGCCGGCTCGGAAAGCTCGAATGCCTGAGGAGCGTCTTCAGAAAATCCTTGCAAACGCGGGCGTGGCGAGCCGCCGCAAAGCCGAAGAACTGATTCGCGCGGGGCGTGTTTCGGTCAACGGCGCAACCATCACCGAGCTTGGTTCAAAGGCAGATCTCGCCGTAGACAAAGTGAAAGTGGACGGCCGCGTTTTGTCGGCCCCGAAGCATCATCTCTACTTCGCGTTTAACAAGCCCAGGAATGTAGTCAGCACAGTGCATGATCCGGAAGGCCGCCAAACCGTGCTCTCGTTTTTTAAGGGCTTGCGGGATAGGGTTTATCCGGTTGGCCGCCTCGATTACGCAAGCGAAGGCTTGTTGCTGCTGACGAACGACGGCGAATTTGCGAATAAGATGATGTCGCCCGCCAGTCACATTACAAAGACTTATCTGGTGAAAGTGAATGGCCCTTTGCTGCCGGAGCAGGAAGAACAATTCCGCCAGGGCATCCCCATGCACGGCCGCAAGACAGCGCCGGCGGGTCTGCGGCTCCTTCGCAAAGCCGAAAACCCCTGGTATGAAGTCAAGCTGATGGAGGGCAGGCAGAATCAGATCCGCATCATGTTCAAACACTTCGGCCGGTTGGTGGAAAAGCTGAAGCGGGTGAAGATCGGCTTTCTGGATCTGGGGTCGCTGAAACCGGGCGCGTACCGCACGCTGACCAATGCGGAAGTGGCGCATTTTCGCCGCTTGCTACATCTGGATGTTGCAATAGAACAAGGGGATGCCCACGAGCACAAGCATGATGAACGATCAGCAAATGACGGACCTGTTTCGAAACGCCAAGACCATCGCCGTCGTCGGGCTATCCAGCAATCCGGCGCGCGCTAGCTTCGGGGTCTCGCGATTTCTGCAGCGCCACGGATACCGGATCATTCCTGTCAATCCTCAGGAGACGGAAGTACTGGGTGAAAAGGCATACCCCTCTGTAAAGGACATTCCGGGTCCGGTCGATATTGTCGATATATTTCGCCGTCCGGCGCGTGTGCCGGAAGTGATTGATGACGTGCTGCAGAAGGAGGGCATTCGCTGTATCTGGATGCAGGAGGGCGTGGTCAATCCGGAAGCTGCGAGAAAGGCCGAAGCCGCCGGGCTCCCTGTCGTGATGGACCGATGCATTCTGAAGGAAATGGCACGTCTGCTTTAGTCAAGCTGTTATTTGCATCTGTTGCGCTCCTGATTCTGGCTGCCTGCAGCAGAGACACCGCCGACGTGATTGGGCGCGCCTATGTCGCTCCCGAAAAACTGAATCTGCGCCGGGAGCTGACTCAAAAAAACGGCAGTGTTGCGGTGCTGAATCACGGTGAACCAGTCGATATCATCGACGTGCGCCGCCGCTTCGTAAAGGTGCGAACGCGCAAAGGTCAGGAAGGATGGGTTGATTCGCTCCAGCTCCTTAGCCAGGAGCAGATGGATCAGATCCGGCAGGACGAACAGCAGTATCTCGCTCTGCCGTCTGAAGGCAGTGCCGGCGTATACGAGCCGCTGAACATACATATCGAGCCAAACCGGCAATCTCCCGCGTTCGCAAGAATTCCGGAGGGTGGCTCGGTTGCTGTGCTGGCCTATAAGCTGGAGCCGAAGACAGCCGCGCCAGTTCGGCCGCCGAAGTTTGAACGCCCGCAGCCCGAGCGCCGTTTGCGAAAGCAGCGGGCCGTCCAAAATTCATTTCTGCCGCCGCCTCCCCCACCGCCGAAGCCACCGGAAAACTGGCAGGAGCTCTCTACCGAGAGAGTCGATGGCGCTCAAAGCATCGCCGAATTGAAAGCGCAACGAGATAAGCAAGCTGCTGAAAGAAAAACCGCTGAGCTGAAGAAATCGGCCGTTATGGAGGAATGGGCGCTGGTCCGCACCAAGGACAATCAGGTGGGCTGGGTGCTCGCACGCAACCTGGTGATGTCTATTCCCGACGAGGTGGCGCAGTATGCGGAAGGCAAACGCATCACCTCCTACTTTGATTTAGGTGCGATCCACGATGAGGAAAAGGGCACTAAACACAACTGGCTTTGGACCACCGCCTCTGAACCGGAGCCGTACGATTTCGATAGCTGGCGTGTCTTCCTATGGAACCGCCGGCATCACCGGTACGAGACCTCTTACCGGCAGCGCGATGTGGAAGGATATTTTCCAGTTCACGTCGATCCAGCCGGCGCGAATACGTTCGATCGGACGTTCGAGATCATCACCAAAGATGACGACGGTAAAATGCGCCGGCGCAAATATTCCTTCGATGGCGTACGCGTTCATCTCATCGCAACCGAGGATTACCACCCCGGACAAGGCGCCGAATCGGCCCGGGCCGGGGGCGTCGATACCGATCAATTGAAATCCAAAATGCCGCGCGCAGGTTGGTTTAAACGCCTGAAGGCGCAGATTTTTTCGCACCGGTGAGTTATCTCAATCCCGCTACGCTGTCGGGCGATGCGCAGTTTTCGCCCGGATCGAGCCATTCTCGAATCAGCTTGCGTATCGACTCCATATCAGAGCGTACGCCGGTTAAGGTGTAATAAACGTGCCGCCCCGACCAGCGGTTCAACTTCATATTTGCAACTGCGCGCGGATAATCTACTTTCGCGTCCCGTAGCGGCTTATTCACGACGTAGTGTGAGAAAGGCGCGAAGTGGTAGGGAGATGGTGAGCCTGCCTGCGCAACATGATCCTGACTATTCAGCCAACCTACCGGCCAGTGGTCCCAGCGTACGGCGCCCCACCCCCAGCCGCCCGTATCCTGGAATGAGTGGTCCACGGCCTGACTTTTGTCGCTCGGAAAGCCACTGGCGGGACCCAGAATGGTGAACAAATGCCCGGCCCTAAACGACACAACCATGGCCAGGCCGCGCGAACGTGAAATTTCAAGTAACAGCTCGGCGTTGCCGTTTCGCCGCGGGTTACCCGCGTCATCCCAAAATTTGTCATATCGCTTGTTCGAGTAACCATCGATAACTGAACCTACAAAATAGTCACCGTGATCAGTGTCGCGGGTAAATACATCAGCCCAAGTAAGTCCGTTGCGAACGGGCGAGAAGAAATCGACCGGTTGCCAGCTATATCCGGCAGGCCTATCCGGCTTGAGGCTCTCGTAAGTCAAACGTCGCCACACCAGGCCATTCGGATACGCCACGTAGTCTTCCGTCCCGCGCAGTGCCGGATCCGGGAACGGGGTACGCGCAAACAGAGGCTTGGCAATTGCGCGCGACAATGCTTTGAGAAATGCTCGTTTGTTCACGGAGTGAGTTACTGAACAACGATATCGAAACGACGCAGGAAGCGGCGGAGAATTACTGAACCGTAGTATCGAAAACGCCGGTTTCCACTGTATGTCCGTGCTTCATCTGCACGAAAATGCGGTAGCGGCCGGGCGCCGGGAATCCGTAGGGAAAGCTGACCTCGTTCGGAAGCGTTGCCGCATGCATATCCATTGCGGGCATGTTGCTCATGTCCATCGTAGACATGTCCATGTTTGGCATGTTCATGCCCGGCATGGTGTCGGAACCGGCCGCGCTCGCGCCCGCATGGTTTTGTGCTAGATTCATCGCAGCCATGGACGCCGTGCCCATGGGATGAATATGGGCAAACACGCTCCCATCCGTTTTCACAAATGCCGCATGCCCCAGCATGCCCATATAAAGCGCCATGTCTTTCGGGGCATGCCCTTGCGCATCGACAAGGCGGAAACGGAAAGGCCTTCCCTCG
This sequence comes from Terriglobia bacterium, assembly GCA_021324185.1. Taxonomy (GTDB): domain Bacteria; phylum Acidobacteriota; class Terriglobia; order Bryobacterales; family Bryobacteraceae; genus Bog-105. The sequence continues at coordinate 44,840 of JAJPJN010000089.1, forward strand.
CGCGCTCGAAAGGCCCGGCCGTCGCGAAGCCACTCCATGCGGTAGCCGTCCGGCAGTGTAAAGGAGTTTGCGTCAGTGGACGCCTGCATCCAATCCGGCGCGCTGCCGCTCGAATCGTCACCAATAAGAGGGCGTGACGGCAGACCTGGGGGAACCGTCACAATCGCGACCGGCGTTTCGGGGAATCCGTTGGCGTGCACAATGTCGGCATATAAACGATAGGTGCCCGGCCGCATCGCGGGCAGCTGCAAATGAAACACACCTGTTTCTACCTGATCCGGATGGAGATGATACACGACATCGAGGCCGGGTTCGCGAATGGCATACAAGTGCATGATGTGGTCGTGATCGGGCACAAGATCTTCCAGGCCGTGCCGTACGTAAAACAGCTTGAGACGGGACGGCGCATTAGGTCGTGGTTTCAGCCAGCCGGAATCGGTGAGTCGCAAGGTTAACAATCCATCGCGCGCAAGCGAAGCATTCATTTGCACAGGCCGGTACACGGTGTCGCTGTAACTTCTCGCTTCGCTGTTCCACCATGTGTTAGCTGCCCAGAGCACAGCAACCAGAACAGCGCCTGCCACTGCCATTGCAAGCTGCCCTTTTCTTCGAGCTGCGGAGGAAGGTTGAACTCCGGGATTCAATTTCGCTTCGCGCACGGATGCCCCGGCGATCGCCACTAAACCGCCCACCAAAAAGAGTCCCAGAGCTCCCAAAAAAAGACCCATGCCGAGTTGCATTTTCTTTGTTGCGACCGCAACGGATGCGACGGGCGCCGATACTGTCCCTTGGCCTTTATCGCCCAACGCCGTAATGCGCACCTGCCAGGAGCCAGGCGCCATCATCCACAGTGATCCAGTAAAAAATTGCGGGTCCGTTTTCGACTGCGTTAGCTGGTCCGGCAATGGAGCGAATTGCGCTCCCGGGCCGGCAATGGGAACGGGAACGGCGCGCAGCTCGCGGACGCCAGGAGTCTCGCTTCGGATTTCGAGAGCCGCCACGCCGGGAATGACCTGCGGCGGCCGAATCGTGATGAACAGTTGATACGGGCCGGCATTGGCATCCAGATAAACATCGGAACTGCCGACATGCGCGCGGGCAGCCAAAACGAACAGGGCGGCAACGGACAATCTGCTGAGCGTTCGAAATTTCATACTGGGTTACCGCTGAATCGCTTTAAACCACTGGGCGCGCGCAAAACCCCAGCGCGTGACGATTGTAGCCGCGACAAACGCGATCAGGAAACCGGACGCAAGTTCTGCTGCGCCGCCATTTGAGAAGAACTGATTGCGGGCCATGTATGACGTCGGAGGCAACCCGTACCAGAGATATGCGGTGCCGAAGAAGCGATTGCGCGATGCCGGTGACATCAAAAAATCCGCAAAAGGCCATTCCACCGCAACCAGGGCAATCACATAAATAGCCGCGCTTATGGCCGCTTTCGCCCAGGCATTCCAGTCGCGTGACTTCTGCCAGAACAGATCGAGCAGGAAAGCAGGGACGATCAGCAGCAGCGGGAATTCCGGTGGAATAAAGTGCGTCACATTCTGATACACCGGCCCTAGTTTCGGTTGCGCCGGAAACAATGGCAACACCAGAATCAGCCCGATAACAAACAGCATGTAAAAACCGGCAATGTGAGTTGCGGCGAACCGGGCGCCGGTCACGCCTGAGCCCACGGCGAGGATCAAAGGCGTCACAGAACACACAAGCACGTAAGGCAATGCCGTATGCAGCGCTGAGCGTTCCGTGTACTCCATGAAGATGACCATCGTCATTACCAGCATCATGCCCGCCAAATAAAGAAACAGCCAGCGATAGGCGGCGCGATGGCTCACAGCAGGCGTGTTCAGTGATCCGGCAGCGGTCTGCGCGCCTGATTTGGGCTCGCGATTCATGTGGCCGCAAATCAACACCATGGTTCCGAGAAGCACCGCATAGCCGCCGATAAAGAGCAGAATATGAGGCGGGCTCACGATCTTGACATCCAGCCCATAGGCGTTGTGCCACCAGTTATCGAACGGCGCCGATGTCAACATCGCGATGCCACCCCAGGAGGCGATAAAGGCGCCCAGCGGCGCGCGAAATCCCCAGATGTGAACGGAGGCGGCCGCGAGCGGCGTAGTACGCGAAAACGTCGTGTGCAGAATGAGGTATCCAAACGCGACTCCCGCCAGCACCCCGCATAAATAGATCGCCATGTGCGCGGGTGTCCAGAACGTGTCCCGCCCGATAGAACTGTGCCAGGAGATGTCCCAGTGACCGCCGACCATCAATGACGTGCCCGCCAGCACGGCGCACCAGATATACCAAGGGACGCCGGCCGAGCGCTTTGACACAGCTTCCGTGCGCGCCGTCCGTACGGCGGGCGAAGTCGTCAGCGTAGCCATGTGTTCCTCCCTGAACTTATGCTGTAAGCTCTATTTTCTTACGAACCAGACCGGCGATCGCAAACCCGAGCACGATTCCCAAAAAATCGATCCAAACGTCGGGCCACTCAAAGCGGTTACCGTAAACAATTGCCTCAAGCCCTTCGAGTGCAAGCGCCAGGAAACAAGCTGCAAAAGCGCAGAGCAGTCGCCGTCGCGCGCTGCCCGGTTTCCAGCAAAAGAGAAGTGCGGTCACCATAAACGCAATCAGATGACCGGCGTAATGGAAGCCGCCTTTGGTCCCCAGTTCGTATTTCACCGGTTCGGGTGCAAGCGATAAAGCGAATAGAATCGCGAGCCAGACCGGCAGGATGACTCGGATCATGACGGGATGTTTAGCTCGTCAAAATGCGGCTGATGTCGTTCCAGATGGCGAATACCACGATGGCCATGAGACAGACAAAGCCGATCTTCAAAACTGTCTCTTTCACTTGAACGCTCACTTCGCGCTGCAGCAGCATTTCAACAATCAGCAGAAGCAGCGTACCGCCATCGAGAATCGGTATGGGAAGCAGATTGAACACTGCCAGATTCAGGCTGATGAGAGCCATCATGGTGAGATAGCTGATAGCGCCTTCCTGGGCAGCATCGCCGGACATCTTTGCCATTTCGACGGGCCCGGCCAGCGCGGATTTCGGCGAGACACGGCGTTCCAAAATGCTCCCAAGCAGTTGATAGATCAACAGGGCGTTTTCTCTGCTGAATCGCAACGATTGCACCAGCGCCGGTCCCAGCCCTAGCTTGACAAACTCCGCGCGTTGAAAATAGATGCCGATCTGGTAGGGCGTTCGGGGGTCGTTCGATTTTTGCGGCGTAACGATGACGTCTTTGAATTCGCCGGAACGGTCAATATAAAAATCGATGGGTTTGCCGCCGGATTTCAGGATGACCTGCCGGACGCTATCGGGCGACGTCACGGGCTGGCCGGCCACTTTGATGAACAGATCGCCGGGCCGAAGGCCTGCGGCCGCTGCCGGCGTTCCTTTTACAACCGCCGCGACTTGCACCCCTCCATTCCAACCGGCGGTTCCAATCCCTTCTTTTGCATCCATCGCCGGTGTGATGGTCAAATTCAACGTCTGATTCTGGCGTTCGATCACTACTGGCAACGGGTGATTTGCGCTCATGGCCGTCTTCATAAGCACATCCGGCCAAGTGGGATTTGTTTGTCCGGCAATACTGACGATTTTGTCCCCCGGTTGTACGCCGGCGTTGGCCGCAGGGGATCCGGGAGTGACACTGCTCACTATCGCTTTGCTTTGATCGACCTCCATCTGCACGCCGTGCATGTAGAGCCCGGCGACAATCGCAATCGCCAAAACCACGTTCATCAGCGGGCCCGCGATGATGACAATCGCTCGCTGCCAGCGCTTTTTGGCTTGAAAAGATCGCGGGTCGGACGCCTTCTCATCGCCGGGCTGCTCGCCCAGCATGCGCACATAACCACCCAAAGGAATGGCGGAAACGCGAAAATCCGTCTCGCCGCGCTTAAATCCGAACAGGCGCGAGCCGAATCCGATACTGAACGTTTCGACCTTGATTCCGACCGAGATAGCTGCCCAGAAATGCCCCAGCTCATGAACCAGGATCATGATGCCGAGCAGAACAGCGAACCAGAAAATATAGTGCAGAAAAGACAAACGCTAAAACCTTTCGCGAGCTGCTGCCGCAGGCCCCCGCCGCCTACCCATTCTTTGGACGCAACCGGAAACCGTTCGATTCATTGCGTTAGCCCGCTTTCGCCGCCACGATCTGCCGGGCGGTTTGCCGGCTGGCCGCATCGACTTCAATAACTTCTTCTATTGTCGCTGCTTCCCTTCGTTTTTGCTGGGCTAACGTCTCTTCGACCACTTCCGCGATTTCAGTGAACCCGAGGCGGCCTTCGAGGAATGCTTCCACTGCAATCTCATCTGCGGCATTGAGGGTGCAGCAGGCTGTCCCGCCGGCTTTCTGGCACTCATAGGCGAGCCGGAGAAGCGGGAATTTCTCGAAATCGGGCGCACAGAAGTTCCACGTTCGCGGCTGAGTCCAGTCAATCCGCGATACCGGCGCCCGGTCCCGATCGGGATATGTCATCGCATACTGAATCGGCATGCGCATATCGGTAGCCGAAACTTGCGCGATGACGCTGCCGTCATTGAATTCGACCATAGCATGAATGGAAGACTGCGGGTGCACTACCACGTCCACCTGCGAGGGCGATAGATCGAATAACCAGCAGGCCTCTATCACCTCGAATCCCTTGTTCATTAAGGTAGCCGAATCGATCGTGATGCGGCGCCCCATTTTCCAGGTTGGGTGATGAAGAGCTTGCTCCGGAGTCACGCTTTTGAGCGCCGCGCGCGGGGTCTCGCGGAACGGCCCTCCGGAAGCAGTAAGAAGCAGGCGCGTCACTTCGCAACGGCGTCCTGCCCGGAAGCACTGGTGCGCGCCGTTGTGTTCACTATCAACCGGGATCAATTCGGCCCCCGACTGGCGCGTGGCTTCCATGACGATACGCCCGCTCGTCACCAGGGCTTCCTTATTTGCCAGCCCAACTCGTTTTCGCGCCTGGAGGGCGGCATAGGTGGCCGGAAGACCTGCGATTCCGACTATGGCCGACATAACAAAAGTCACTTCGGAAGCCGTTGAAGCGGCGACCGTTGCCTGCGGGCCGGCACCCAGTTCAGGCCATTCCTTTTGTGGAAACCCGGATTCCCGAAGACGACTCCGCAGCCGGTCCAGACAGGCTTCATCAGCGACAATTGCTACTCGAGGACGGAATTCCAGAATTTGGGAGCACAGCAGATCCACATTCCTGCCGGCCACGAGAGCGAATACTTGGTAGCGGGGAGTATGCTGGCGCACTACATCCAACGTATTAGTTCCAATGGAACCCGTTGATCCTAAGACGGTTAGGGTCATGGCCGACGTTCGCTGGTCCGGTATTCATTCCGGTCGTGATGTGCCGGTTCGAAAAAAATTTGATTTTTTGTAGACAATTCGCTTGCCTTCCGCAAATTCATATCCTAATATTGGAAGTAAGCCAGGGAGGCAACTCCCACCAAAGCGAGACTAACCTCATAGAAAGACCCCTGAAGCAACAATCCTCCCTGGCGCCCGA
>JAJPJN010000026.1 GCA_021324185.1 Terriglobia bacterium
ATCGCAACCCCGATGGAACGCTTCCCGGCATTGCGGCTGTAAGTCATGCCGAGCAACTGGCCGTCAGCGCCTGTTCGCGCAACACGCAGGGGAAGCTGTGGTGCGGCGCCTGTCATGATCCGCACGGCCCCAAAGTCGCCGATCGTCGCGCGCAAATCCGCCAAATCTGCGGTACCTGCCATTCGCAGGCTCAACTCACCGCCGTTCACTCACCTGGACAGGACGATTGCGTTACCTGCCACATGCCCCAACATCCCGCCTCCGACATTACGCACGCAGCCATCACCGATCACCGCATCCTCAAGCACCCGCAACCTGCAACACAGAACAACAGTGCCCGCTCTCTCGTCGTCTGGCAGCCGCCGGCAACCGAAATTGCCGCACGAAACCTCGGACTGGCCTGGTTCCATATTGCGCGACAAAATAATTCCGGCGCCGGCTTCGAGCGCGCTTATGAGATCTTGTCCCAACAGCCGCACAGCAAAGATGCTGAAGTCTCAGCCGCCCTCGGCTACATGCTGTTAGGTACAGGACACGCCAAGCAGTCCATCACTCTCTTTGAAACAGCCGTCCACTGTGAGGCATCTAACGCGGAATATTGGCTCGACCTTGGAGTCGCTCGCGAAACCGCCGGCGATCTCGAACAGGCGATCAGCGCATTTTCCCGCGCTATCGATCTCGCTCCTTACGATTACCGCAGTTATAAAGCTCTTTCTGATTTATATAGGCGTTCCAATCGCCCCGAATTGGCAAAAAAAGTGCTTTCACAGTTCCTGAAATTAGTTCCCCAAAGCCTCACCGTCCGTCTTTTGGAACAGACCCCAACCCCACTGTTTTAACTTTTCTTAAATTTCCAGGAACAAATTGAGGGCATTTGGTTTACACTACTCCCAAGGTGTGAGTTGATGTGCGCTTTGTTTGCCGTCCTATAAAGCGCTCAAATTCGATAACCAAGTACGCTCGTTTCGAAGGAGAATGCATGGTCAACGTAAGACGGGGCCTTATCTATTCGGCTTGTTTCCTAACTTCCCTGTTGTTTTCGGGTGCAGGCATCGCAAATGCTCAATTAGTGTTCGGCAGCATCTATGGCACGGTGACGGACCCTTCCGGCTCCGCCGTTAACAACGCCAAAGTCACCATTACCGATACAGCCAAGGGCACTTCGTCCGTCGTGTATACCAACGATCAGGGACAATACACGAAAGGGCAACTGATTCCCGATCCCTACACGGTCTCGATTGAGGCTCCTGGGTTCCAGAAAGCTGTGTCGAATGAACTCCAGGTCACGGTCGATCAGGCCGTCAAGTTTGACGCCAGCCTGCAGGTCGGCAACGTGAGCCAGGAAGTGGAAGTGACTGCGGCTGTGCCGATGCTCCAAACCGACCGCGCCGACGTCGCCCAAACCTTCACCGCGCATGAGCTTTCCCAACTGCCCAGCATCGGCCGCAATCTGCAAGCCTTCGAGCTGCTGAATCCCGGCACCGTCAAGTTTGGCTGGCAGCACGCCTCCGACGAAGACCCGCAAGGTAGCATTCAGACCGAAGTGAACGGGCAACTGTTTGATAGCACCGGTTACTATCTCGACGGCACAATCAACCAGGACCCCATCCTCGGCATCATCGTCGTCAACCCCACATTTGATTCGGTCAATGAGGTCAAGCAGGCCAATCAGGACTACGATGCCGAATACGGTTATTCGGGTGCCGGGTTGATGCTCTATTCCACCAAATCAGGCACCAACCAGTTCCATGGCGATGCATTCGATTACATGTACTTGAACACGCCGGGCTTTCAGGATTTCGGCCGCGATCCCTTCTCGCAAAACGTGGCGTTAGCTCCGGGAGTCTACACGCCCACCACGCACCAGAACCAGTTTGGAGGCTCGCTCGGCGGCAAGATTATTAAAGACAAGCTGTTCTATTTCGCCGATACCCAGATCACCATCAATCACACGGGTGGATCTGTTCTGACGGGCGTTCCGACAGCACAGGATCGTACCGGTAATCTGAGCGACTGGTTGCCCGTCGGAGGTACCGGTCCAACCGTTAACGGAACCACTTACCAGACTACGCAAATCTTTGACCCGCGGACCGGCAATCCAGATGGGACAGGCCGGTTACCTTTTGCCGGCAACATTATTCCTGTCAGCCGCCTTAGCCCACAGGCGCTCAATCTCATCAACAGCTACTTCCCGCTGCCCAACACAGCCCAAAGTGGTGCGGGCGTTCCGTACAACAACTACTCCGGAAGCGGCGTTGTGACCAACGACGGCCAACAGTGGAATACGCGTTGGGATTACTACATCAACGAGAAAAATACAATCTTCGGCCGCTATAGCTATGCCAATTACACGCTAGGCGCGCCCGGTGCGTTCGGACTCATTGCCGGCGGCCCTTCTTTTGCCGGCTTGACCTCCTCTGGCAGCGCGCTGCGCTACGCGGGCCAATCCTCATCGCGTGATCAGAGCATCGCCGGCGGTTGGACCCATACGCATAGCGCCACTCTGGTAAATGAATTCCGCTTCGGCTACATGCGCTATCACGTCTTCGATGTTCCGAACGGCTATGGAACCACCCCGGCGACAGCGGCGGGCATTCCCGGCATGAACCTGAACAGTACCTATGCATCAGGTTTGCCTTACTTCGAAATCGACGATCCGAACCAGAATTATCAGCTCGGATATGATCTGGCAGTCAACGGATGTAACTGCCCGTTAACTCAAACCGAGCAGCAGTATCAGTTCGTTGATAACGTCAGCAAGATCCATGGAACCCACAACTTTAAACTCGGCGCCGATATTCGCTACGCGATTAATCTTCGCGTACCCAGCGACAATCACCGCGCCGGTGAAGTGTATTTCAACGGCAGCAATACCGGCTATATCGCAGCACCGGGCGGCAGCGTCTCTGGCGGTCTGGGTATAGCATCGTTCCTTCTCGGTGATCCATATCAATTCCAACGCTACGTCAGCTCTAGCACGAATGCGATGGAGCACCAAAGGCGGCTGTTCTGGTATGGGCAGGATGAGTGGCGGCCCACCGCGAAGTTGACGTTTACTTATGGCGTGCGCTGGGAAATGGTTTTCCCGGAAACCGTGAATGCTCCCGGTAACGGCGCCGAACTGAATGTAAACGACGGGTTGATGTACGTGTTCGGCATGGGCCTGGTTTCGAGCCACGGATTCCAGCGCATGAACTGGCATGAGTTTGCGCCGCGTGTCAGCCTGGCCTACCAGGTTACGCCCAAGACCGTCATTCGAGCGGGCTACGGATGGACTTACAGCCTTGGTACGTTCGGCTCAACTTTCGGACACAACGTCACGCAGAATCCCCCGGTCCTGGTCCGCCAGACAATCACTCAGACCAGCGCCTGCGGGAACAACTTCTGTGATGTCTTCACGCTTGGTCCCACGGGTAACGGCTTGTCGGTTGGTCCTCCGCTCTTCAATCCTGCGGCTTTCCAGCCCGGGCCCAACGGAACCTATCCGTTGAGCGGTGTGGCGCCAAACAACGCCGAAGTGAAGACCCGCCCGGGAATCTTCACGATGCCCACTTTCTACCTGTTCAACTTCACGGTTCAGCAGCAGCTTTCGAAGAAGATGTCCATCTCTGGCGGATATGTCGGCAATCAAGGCCGCCACACTCCACTCGGCACCGACATGTCGTTCAATATCAACCAGGAACTCTTCGTCCCCAACTTCAGCGGCAATACCGCCACGCTGCTTCCGTTTAATGGTGTCCTCGGACCCCGTTATAACTACGGCTGGACTCAAGCTATTGACGATTACTGCAATTGCGCGAACAATTCGTACAATTCCTTCCAGGGCATTTTCAACATCAGAGCCTGGGGCGGCTACACTCTAACCGCTAATTACACTTACCAGGTGGCCAAAGGTGATGGTTGGGGCGGGAATGAATCGTATACGTTCCTTTATAACCGGCCGCTCGGTTACGGCAATAACCCGAATATTCCGCACCAGCAGTGGACCTTCATTCAGAACTTCGATATTCCGTTCGGCCGCGGGCGCAAATTCGGTGCCAACGTGAACCGCGGAATCGATTTCGTTCTCGGCGGCTGGAACATAAGCGGCATCACTACGTTCTACAGTGGCGTGCCGTTCATGCCAACTTTGGAGACATACCCGGGGCAACCTTACACTGGGCCGAACAATCGCCCCAACATCGGTTTCGGTCAGGTCTATCCGACCAATCAGACGCGTAACAACTGGATCAACGGCTGCCCGGTTGTGAATAACACACGGATTTGTACCTCTGGTCCGTTTATGTCCCCCAGCCCGAACACGTTTGGCAACTATCCGATTAACACGCTCATCGGCCCGCACTTCATCGATCAGGATGTGAGCCTGATGAAACAGTTCAGCATAACGGAGCGCTTTAAATTCACGCTCCGTACTGACTCGCGCAACGTGTTTAACCATACGAACCTCGGTAATCCTAACGCCGACGTCCAGAGCGGTAGCGTCGGACAGATTACCAGCCTCGCCTACGGCGGCGCCAACATGCGCCTGCTGCAGTATTCGGGAACCATTAGCTGGTAATTCGCTAACTGAGGCCGGTCTGAGAGCGATCTCAGCCGGCCTTTTTCCTGAAAAGAGCGGTGATATGATAAACCGCGCTGGTGCCTTGCGCGATTCATCTCCCGCGTCGCACTCCAAACCATGTCAAAAGACCTGAACGACCGTTTAAAAAATCAAGATCTGGCGTTTATTGAGAAATTCTCGTTACATCCGGCAGATGCAGCCGAGGGCTCCGGCAGCTTGGGAGAAGCACCTGAGAACGGCCTCACGCAACTCGACACCACTCTGGTGCGCCAACCGGGAAAATACAAATCCGGTTTCGCAGGAAGTGTTCAGAAGAAATTGGCCACCGTACTGCCTGTTTTCAAGCCGAAAGACGATTTCGTCCGAGTACACACCATCGAATTCAGAGTCATGAAAAAGCTGATCGCTTATGTCAACCTGACCCGCGAAAGCAGCTCGACAACCATGAAGGAAGGCATCAATACCATTTCTATGGCGGCCTCCTATGACTCAGCTAAGTCGCAGTCTGATTGGATTCCTGTTTACTTCCTGCCGTGGGCCGATAACTTCGTAATCTCCTTGACGATTCCAAAAAAAGCCCCCACGACCGGACCGGACCCCAGCGTCTTTCTCACCGCGGCGATTAACGGCTGCTCGGTCTTCGTGCAAGGCACGCCCGACCAACCGACCATCTATCATGCTGGTGGCGAGACCAAACGCGGGAAAGATCATTTCCGGGCGGCCGGCTTCTGGAGGGAAGTGGTCATGAATTTTGCCGACACTTCCAAGGGTAAGTTCCAGAGCGAAATCAGCAAGGTCGATTACATCAAAACTCCCGGCTTCAACGATACCACCCCTAACGCGGCCGCTTACGAGAACTGGCTAAAAAGCAAATATTCCAAGATGCTCCAGATCCAGCAAGTCAATCCCTGGGGTTGCGTCTTCGGCTTTCGTGACAAAGACCGGAATTGGAAGTTCTATCTGCAAGAGAATTGCACAGTCCTCTATACCTTTTTGACCGCCAAGAACGGCGCTCCCGACGTCAAGATGCAGCGCGTATCCAGGCCCATTGTCTTGCGCGAGATTTTCCCGGCCCAGCCCGCGGGCGTCCCGCTCAACAATACGATTCCGCCGATTACAGTAAGCGCGCTCTAGAGATCGCTGGCCCGGTTCCGTTTACACCTTGCCTTCGCGAATCGTAACCACCTGATTCGCTGCGCATCCCGCCAGCTTGTCTACCTGCCCGCTCGGCCAGTGCACTTCAATGTCGGCTTTCGCCGCTTTCCCCAAGCCAAAATGCACCCGCAGATCACTCTGCGAAATGTAACTCCCGCCGCTGCGCACCTCATCCATTTGCCGGTGCCCGCCTTCAGGCGTACAGTAAACCCGCGCGCCAATCCCCGACCGGTTCGATTTCGTCCCCACCGTCTTCACTTTGATCCAGTTATTCTTCAGCGTGCTGTCGCAGCGTAGCAACTGCGGAAAATCGTTGACGCAATTGACCAGAATGTCCAGATCCCCGTCATTGTCGAAATCGCCAATTGCGCACCCCCGCCCCGGCGCCGCCTCTAAAATTCCCGGCCCGGCGTCCTGCGAAACATCTTCGAACTTACCGTTCCCCAGGTTGTGATACAACACCTTTCGCTCCCGGTATCCCGACTCGCTCGCTTTCTCTCGAACTTCCGGATATACGTGCCCGTTGCAAGTCAAAATATCCGGCCAGCCGTCGTTATCGAAATCCAGAAAGCAGGCGCCCCAGCCCAAAAATCGCGTGTTCCGACCCAGCCCGGCTTGATAGGTCACGTCTTCAAAGTTGCCGTTTCCCAGGTTCTTATACAAGCTCGATGTGTCGCCGGCAAAGTTCGTCTTGATGATGGAAAGATTGCCATTACCGAAGGCATCCGCCGCCGATACACCCATTCCCGCCTGTGTCTTGCCGTCGGCGCCATACGCCACGCCCCATTCCAGCGCGACATCGCTGAACGTCCCGTCATGATTATTCCGGAACAGCGCCGAAGGCGCAGAGTCGTCCGCCACATAGATATCGGGCCAGCCATCGTTATCGAAATCCGCTACCAGCACGCCCAGGCCGTAGGTGCCCTGCTTCTTATGAATGCCCGCTTTCTCGGAAACATCCGTGAAGGTGCCGTCTCCATTGTTGTGGAACAAAATATCTTTGCCGCCCTGCAATCCCGGCGGCCCGCACGCCACAATCAATCCTTCGTATAGACACGGCCCGCTCTCGGGCAGAGGCGCCGTCTTCGGGTCGAAATCGATGTAATTGGCGACATATAAATCCAGATGGCCGTCCCGATCGTAATCGAGAAACGCGCATCCCGTGTTCCAGCGCTTCAATCCCGTCGTTGTTCGCGTCGTCACTCCGGCCTTTGCCGCAACATCCGTGAACGTGCCGTCGCCGTTGTTATGCCACAGCGCGCAGTCGCCCCAGTAGCTCACGAACAGGTCTTCAAAACCGTCGTTGTTATAGTCGCCCGCGCAAACGCCCTGCCCCCATCCCGTCCGCGCCACGCCCGCTTTCGCGGTCACATCCGTGAAGGTCCCGTCGCGATTGTTTTTATAAAGACGGCTGACCGGCTCTGCGCCTTTCGGAAACGTCGTCTCAAACCGCGTCCCGTTTACCAGAAAAATATCCAGCCACCCGTCATTGTCGTAATCGATAAAAGCCGCGCCGCAGCCCGTGGTCTCCAGCAGATACTTGTTTTTGTTTTCCGCGCCGAAGATCGTTTTCGTGCGCAAGCCGGCTTCCCGCGCCACATTCACGAATTGCACGCCTAATCCGGTTCCCGCCAGCAACGCATCAAGCGAAAACACGGGCGCCGCCGCGCACAGCGACTTTACAAAACCTCGCCGCGAAAACATCACTCGTGCGTTGTGCGCCCAGGCAGCGGCTTGGGCGCCATCCCGCCGCGCATCCCCTGCTCCAGTGAATTTGCAAGCTGCGCGTTTTTTTCCGCGCTCAGCCGCGCGCCCGTGGCGAATGCCTCTTTACTGCCCTCCAGATCGCCCTTTTGGCGCAGAATCTGCCCCAGCGTGTTGAATGGCCCCGGAGTGGTCGGGTCCAGCCGGATCGCCTCTTTCAATTCCGCAATAGCCGAATCCAAATCGCCGCTCTGCTTCAACATAATCCCCAGCATGTAATGCGCCTCCGCATACTCGGGCCGGATGCCGATCGCCGCGCGCATCTGCTGCGCCGTCTCCGCGAAATCGCCCAGTTGCCACGCCAGAATACCCAGCGTGTAGTGCGCTTCCGCAAGCTCGGGGTCCAGCCGGATCGCTTCTTGAAGCTCTTGTTTCGCCGCATCCAGCTTGTCCTGCATCTTCAGCGCAATCGCCAAATCGTAATGCCCTGCCGCCAGATTCGGGTCTTGCTTGATCACCGTGCGATACGCCTGTTCCGCTAAAACGAAGTCCCCGGTCTTCAGGTGCGCGTATCCGATGTTCATTTCCGCCGCCGTGTCCGCCGGATTGTGCGCCAGAACTTTTTGCGCCTCGCTGATCGCCTTTTCCGGCTGGCGCGTTTCCACCAGCAGCCACGAGTACGTGTCTCGCATCCCATCGTCCGCTGGCTTCAACTCCACAGCGTGCCCGTATGCCTCCACCGCCGCGCCTAAATCACCCAAATCCATATACGCTGAACCCAATCGGTACTGGTACTCCGCAGATTTCGAATCGAGCTCTGCCGCCTTCTTCAACTCCGCCAGCCCGTTCTGCCGATTATTGGCCAGCCACTCCGCAACCCCGAGGTGAAAGTGCGCCGGCGCATACTTTGCGTTCAGTGAAATCGCGTTTTGAAAATGTTGGGCGGCTTCCGCGGATTGCCCCAGTACCGCGTACAGAAAACCGATCTTGTCTTCCGAATCGGCCGATTGCGGTTTCGCTTCCGCTGCTTTGCCAAGCTGCTCGAGCGCGCCCTGCTTATCCCCGCTCCGGGCCAGCGCTTCGGCTCGTGCAATCAGGTTCGGAGGCGCTGTCTGCGCGTTCGCTAAAAACGCCGCGGCCAACAGACAAAAACACGCCTTGAACAACAATCACCGCCATTATACGGCGGCGCAGGCAGTTGCATTGAACCACAAGGGCATAAGAGCGGTTCAATCAGGCCAGCACTGGGCCTGGCTGCTCCGGGTTGAGCGACACACAACCAGCCATCGAGGCGACCGTACAGAGGCGCTGGTCGGCGGCGACGAGTATACCGATTTGTCCGCGTTGGCGGAGATCGAGAGCGATAGCGAGCTGCAGGGCGTCCAGAGTGCGAAGTCCGTCGGAAACTCCGTATCGGACCAGGAGCCCTCGTGCGCTGTGAAAATGACGTTCAACTATCGGTGGCGCGACCAGGAGCCTCTGTTGCGCCAAGTCAGCCCCAAAGCGCCGCCGGGCGATTTCCATCGCCGGTTCGTCAATCTCCCCGGTTCTCATTTTGATTGCGAGGACCGATTCCATCTCTACAATCGACAGGTGCGAGATCAGTGAGCAGGATCCTCGCTGGCCGAGGATGCGGTCCATATGTTCAGAGCCGCCCTCTTGGTGGTAGAGCTTCGCAAGCGCACTGGTGTCGAGGAAATAGTTTGGCAATCAGCGCTCTTGCCGAAGGGCAATCACGGCGTCGGAAAGAGAACCAGAGATGGTAGACAACGCCTCCCGGACTTCCTCCAGGCTGATGTCATCACGTTCCGCTTTCGACCATTCCTCAGGCGTAAAGTATCCCTTTACGTCCTGGCAGACTCCAGTCGCGTCGGTGATTGTGAGCGTGACCTGCTGGCGTTCTTCAAGCGGTACGGGCTCCAAAGGCTGGAGAACGCCGTCTTTGTACACCGCTTGAAGCTTTTTCTCCATACGCCTTCAGTTTAGCCATTCCGGTCCACCTGCCGTCCACCACGGAGCAGCGCGCTAAGCGAAACAAAACCATTGAAGAAAGTTTTAGAGTGCCAAAAGCCCGCTAAATACTTCGCACCATATGGTGCGGGCACGTCAACTGCACGCTCTCAAACAGCCGCTGCGGCAAATCCCAGCCGTACTTCGCCAAAAACGGCACAATCGAATAGAACCGCTCCTGCAGATGCCGGTGCGGGTACACCATATTGATCAGATACTCCGCATCCTGCGCCGCACGTTGCTCGCGCCGCAGCGTTTCTCGCGCGGCTTTGCTTTCCAGCTTCTGCAACTGGTAAGTAATCTTCGCGCAACTCTTTTCCGCCGCTTTTTCGAGCGTCGGGTCAAAGCGCCTCAACTCGCTCTGAACTTTTTCCAATTGCGGCCGCACCCCCGACCGTAACGCCGCAATCGACTCCAACACATGCGCCGGAACCAGTTTCGCCGCAATCCGGCTCTTCACATGCTCCGCATGATGCAGCAGATCCGGCAATCGCAGTTCAAAGCGGTTCATCAGCTTCGCGCATCGGTCATCCAGCAGCGTAAAGCTGTTGCGCGGAAAAATCACCGGCATCCGGCCCAGCAGCTTTTCATACAGCACCTGGCCCTGCGCCATGTAAGCCGTTTCGCTCGGTCCCGCCACATACGCCACCGTCGGCAGCAGGTAGTCTTGTATCACCGGCCGCAGCAAAGCGTTTGGAGAAAGTTTCTCCGCTGACGCCGCCAGCTCCGCCGGGGAATAGCTTCCGTCTTTGGTCGCAAAACGGCCGTCCTTCCAGCGCACCGCCGTCCGCTTGTTCCCCGCCAGCAGAAACAGCAGCGAAGCATCTTCGTCCACCACAACCTGCGCATGATAGCCGGCCGCCACCAGTTCTTCGTTTCTCTTCCGCAGCGCCGCCGTTAAATCCGGCGCCTGAGCAACCGTATCCCGCAGCATTGGCGACACGATCTCGCGAATCTCCGGCTGCAGCGGATCGACAAACAGAATCCCGAAATCCCGCAGCAGATCCTGCAAAAAGCCGACAAAAGCCGACCCGAACGTCGCGCCCGGCCGGTACCACTTCCCCAGCTTTTCGATTATGTCCTCGGCAAACGGCAGTTCACCGAGTGCCGCGCGCAATTCCGCCAACGGCACATCGTTGAATTCCACTTGACCCACCGGCCCGCCATTTGAAACTGCCTTCGCCAGCGAAACCTTCGCAGGCTGCCCCTCCTGATCGAAAAGCCACGCATGATCGACTTCCGCCAAATCATGGTCCTCGCTTGCTGCCCAAAACACCGGCGCCGCCGGCACGCCGCTCTCGTTCAAATGCTGCGCCAGCTTCACCGCCGTCAGCGCTTTGAATACGGTAAACTCCGGCCCCGACAAAAAGCCCACTTGCTGCCCGGTCACCACCGCCACCGTACCCGCTTCCGCTAATCTCGCCAACGCTGCAGAATCGCCATTCTGCTTCCGCAGCGCCGCAATTAACTTAGCCCGCCGTTCCTCGGGGTACTGAACCGCCTGCGCCGAATCCGCCAAGGCCCCCAAATCAGAAAATGGCCATTGATAAAACTGTGCTACCCGATCGAAATGGTATAGATAATCCAGAAACAGCCTGCTCGTTCCCGGTATTTCCGTCTGATGGATACACGAAGGCTGCATGGGTGCGCGAACCGCAGTTACGAGATGAGATCCCGCAGGCCAAAGTTACCAAAGTTTGGCCTCACTCCGCCTCCTCCGTGGACAATGAATGTAGTACATGGACGAACAGGAATTCAAAAACCGCGCCGATGCTGCCCTGGAATCTCTTTACAAAAAACTCTCTTCCGCCTCCGACGAATTCGGCTTTGAACCCGACTTCAACTCCGGCGCGCTCGCCGTCGAATTCGATGAGCCCAAGGGCAAGTTCGTGGTCAGCCCCAATGCGCCCGTACGCCAGATCTGGGTTTCCGCTCACTCGCGCAGCTTCAAACTCGATTGGGATGAGCAGCGCCAGTCCTTCGTGCTGCCCGAAACCGGCCAGAGCCTGACCGAACTCATGAGCTCCGTCATCGGCCGCCAGATCGGCCAGCAGGTCACACTCTAAACTCCGTGCCCGGCGTTTACATTTCTTATCCGTTCTGCTCCCAAAAATGCAGCTTCTGCAACTTCGCCTCAGGCGTTTCTCCGGCCGAGGTCATCGCCCGCTACAGCCGTCATCTCCTGAATGAAATTCACCGCCACACCTGGCAATGGCCTCCCGAAACTCTCTACTTCGGCGGCGGCACGCCCAGTCTCATGGAACCCGGACTGCTTCGCGCCATTACTGCCTCGGTCCCGCACGAAAACCTCGCCGAGGTAACGCTCGAATGCGCGCCGGGTACCCTCACCGCTGCCCGCCTTGCCCTCTGGAGCGAATGTGGCATCAATCGCGTCAGCCTCGGCGTGCAGTCCTTCGTCACGCCGGAGTTGCGCCAAACCGGCCGCCGCCACACCGCCGACATCGTCGCCCGCGAAGTCGCCATGTTGCGCGCGCACGGCATCGCCAATATCAACATCGATCTGATCGCCGGCTTGCCCGGCCAGACCCTCGCCTCCTGGGATGAATCGCTCGATTGGATTGAACGCCTCTCACCGCCTCACGTCTCCATCTATATTTTCGAGATCGATGAAGACAGCCGTCTGGGCAAGGAAGCGCTCCTGGGCGGCATTCGCTATGGCGCAGCGCGACTCCCCAGCGACGATCTCACTGCCGATCTCTACCTCCGCGCCGTGGCCCGCCTCGCCCAAGCCGGCATTCCTCGCTACGAAATATCCAACTTCGCCCGCCCCGGCATGGAGTCGCGCCACAACCTGAAATACTGGCTGCTCGAGCCCTACATCGGTTTCGGTCTCGATGCCCACTCCTTCGATGGCCGCCTGCGCTGGTCGAATCCCGACACTTTCGACGACTATTTCGCGGCCCGCACCGCCGATCCCATCGAAACCAGGCCCGAAGAGGAGCGGTTTTTTGTCGGCCTGCGGCTCTCTCGCGGCATCGAACCCACCTGCGCCGAATGGCTCAAATTCGCCCAACCCATCGAGAGGTGGCGCTCGCTCGGTATGCTGGAACGCGAGGGCAATCGCCTCCGCCTCTCCGAACGCGGCATCCTGGTCTCAAACGAAATTTTTCAGGAGTTCGTCAATGCCTGATCCACATCCCGCCGGTTATATCGATCTCCGCAGCGACACCGTAACCAAACCCGATCAGAAGATGCGCGCCGCCATGGCCTCTGCCGAAGTCGGCGACGACGTCTACGGCGAAGATCCCACCGTCAATCGCCTTGAGCAGCGCGCCGCAGAAATCTTCGGTAAAGAAGCCGCCCTATTCGTCCCCACCGGCACCATGGGCAACACCATCGCCATCAAGATGCACACCCGTCATGGCGAGGAGGTCATCTGCGAAGCACGCTCCCATCTGGTCGATTGGGAACTTTCCATGCTCGCCTGGTTTTCCGGTTGCCTCGCCCGCACGATTTCCGCCGATCGCGGCATTCTCACCTGGAAGCAAATCGTCGGCGTCATCCGGACCAAAGGCCCGCATAACGCGCCCACTACGCTCATCTCGCTCGAAAACACGCACAATATGTGGGGCGGCAGCGTCTACCCGCTCGCCGTCATCGATGAGATCTGCGCCCGCTCCCACGAACGCGGCATAAAAGTTCACATCGATGGCGCCCGCATCTTCAACGCCTCCGTCGCTCTCGATGTGCCTGTCTCGCGCATTGCTCGCGATGCCGATTCCGTGATGTTCTGTCTTTCGAAAGCTCTCGGCGCGCCCGCCGGCTCCCTCGTGGTCGGCACGTCGGAAGCCATTGCCGAAGGCCGCCTGTATCGCAAGCGTTTAGGCGGCGGCATGCGCCAGGCCGGTGTTCTCGCCGCAGCCGGACTCATCGCGCTCGAAGAATCTCCCGCCGGCTTGCCGCGCGATCATGAAAACGCCCGCTTCCTCGCCCTGCGCCTTTCCGAACTGCCCGGCATAGAAATCGACCCCGCCGGCGTCGAGACCAACATCGTCATCTTCGATATCTCCCAAACCGGCCTCAGCCCGCGCGAATTCAGCCACGAACTCAAATCCCGCGGCGTGCTGGCGAATGGCGTCGGCGCAACATCCATCCGCATGGTCACTCACCGCGACGTCACGCGCGCCCAGTGCGAACGCGCCGTCGCCGCCGTCACCGAACTCTGCACGCGCGTCCCCGCCACCGCCGCTGTCTGATAGTATTTTTCGGTGCTCATCCTCTCGGCTGTTTTAGCCATCTTTGTGTACGGCCTCATCGCGCCCATGCTCGGCGCGCTGTTACCCACCTACCTGCTCACGCCCTCGCAGGAAGGAAACGTCGCCACCGCGCAGGCCGTCGGCCTCGTCATCT
This sequence comes from Terriglobia bacterium, assembly GCA_021324185.1. Lineage (GTDB taxonomy): Bacteria > Acidobacteriota > Terriglobia > Bryobacterales > Bryobacteraceae > Bog-105. The sequence goes on from JAJPJN010000026.1 coordinate 13,802, forward strand.
CGTCGCTTTGCGCCGGTCCGTTCATCGATCTTCGAGGTAACAAATCAGCCCTGCTCAGCGGTCTCGCGCTCGTCTGTCTTTCTCTTTTCACGCTGCCGAATGCCGGCGGATACATCGGCCTGACGATTGTCTATCTCGTCCTCGGCTTGGGCGGCGGCATCGTCGTCACCGCCGCCAATGCGCTCATGGGAGCCGTCGAGCCCAGCCGCCGCGGCTCCGCCCTAAATTTTCTGAACCTGTTCTTTGGACTCGGCGGCATCCTCACCACCCTCGCCGCCAGCTATGTCCTCGGCCCCGTCTCGCTTTGCTATTCGATTGCCATCCTCACGCTGATCGCGCTCATTATTAACTTCGCCACCAAAATGCCGGGCCCGGTGGGCGAAGCCAGTTTCCGCTTGAGTGAAGCGCCCGCGCTGCTCTCCCGCCCCGTCCTCATCCTGCTGTCTTTCTTCCTTTTCCTTTACGTCGCCTGCGAAGTCGGCATGTGGAACTGGCTCAAAAAATATCTCATTACCATCAATTTCGACGCCCAGACCGCCGGCGGCGTTGTCAGCTACGGCTTCGCGCTCGGCCTTCTCGTCGGCCGCCTGGTCGTTTCCCGTCTCCTCCGCGCTTCCGGCCTCACGGTCACGCTCATCGCGGCCATCTGCATGGTCATCACCACATATCTGGTTCTTTCGCTGCACACGCAAGCCGCCGTCACCGCTGCCGTCTTCTGCTCCGGATTAGCCATGGCGCCCGTCTTCCCCACCACCCTCGCCCTCACCCAGGACGCCTTTCCCCGAGGCACCGCCACCGCCCTCGGAATCGTCATCACCTGCGGCTGGCTCGGCCTGGTGGTCAGCTCGCCCATCATCGGCAACGTCAGTGCGGCCAGCACGCTCCACCGCGCGCTCCTCCTGATCCCCTTCTTCTCTTTGGTAATGGTACTAACGAACCTGGTCCTGCGTGTCCTGATGCGCCGTCCCGCCCCCGATGTGGCGCTGGCGCCAAATCTGAGGTAGACTCTCTGAAAGCGCATTGGCGCTACTTTTCAAACTATGGCCTTCTGTCCAAACTGCGGTGCTCAGGTAAATGGCACCTTCTGTCCCAATTGTGGAACCAACGTCGCAGCCGCGGCCGGAGCACCCGGTGCTGCCGGTGCAGGCGCCGCAGCAGGCGCAGGTTATGTCCCGCCCGGCCCGGCGCCGATTGCCGCTGCCCCGGGCATGAGTGAAAATGTTGCCGGCGCGCTCTGCTATCTCGCCGGGCTCATCACCGGCATCATTTTCTTAGTGATTGCGCCTTACAACCAGAACAAGTTTGTCCGCTTCCACGCCTTCCAGGCCATCTTCGGCCATCTCGCGGTCATTGTCTTTTGGATCGCCTACGTGATCATCGGCGGCATTCTCGTATTCCTCACGCACGGCTTCGGCTTCTTCCTTTATCCGTTGTTCGGATTGCTGATATTCATCCTGTGGCTTTACATGATGTATTCGGCGTACAACAATCGCAAGGTGAAGCTCCCCGTCATCGGCGACCTCGCCGAACGCCAAGCCTAACCCGTCTTCGGGGTTCTTACTTCTGCCTTTGTGGGGCCGGGCTTTCCAGCCCGCCGCCGCCTTTCCAGGCGGCGCTTCCCTGCCCACCCCTTCTAATTGCTATAATGAATTCGAATGGGCTTCCGGCGTACGCGCCTGTGGGTTCAGCAAACGGCACTTCTGAGACGTTTTCCCGCCTCCAGCTCTTCTGTGGTTTCAAAACAGGCTTGCGCCACAATCCAGTCCATTTCCTGTAGTCCGCTCCCACTACCTTCTTGATGAAGTCATCTGTCCAGATCTCTCGTGGCATCGAGTCGCTGTTTGGCACTCGCGATGAAAATATTCGCCTGCTCGAAGCCGAGCTCAATCTCCGCACCCGTCTCCTCGACGGCGATTCGCTCGAGCTCGAAGGCGAAGAGATCCAGGTCCGCCGCGCCGAGCGCATCCTCGAAGACTACGTCGGCTTGCTGCAGGAAGGCCACGTCTTCACTAATGGCGACCTCAACAGCTACATGCGGGTCGTCACTGCAGATCCCAACATCAGCCTCCGCCGCCTCGTCGAAAGCGGCAAGTCCCGCTCCTTCGGGAAAAAAGTTCTCGCTCCCAAAACCGTCAACCAGCGCCGCTACGTCGATGCCATCGAGCATCACGACCTCACATTCGGCATCGGACCCGCCGGCACCGGCAAAACCTATCTGGCCGTCGCCATGGCTGTCTCGGCTCTGCTGAACAAGCGCGTGGGCCGCATCATTCTGACTCGCCCCGCTGTCGAAGCCGGTGAGCACCTGGGCTTCCTTCCCGGCACTCTGCAGCAAAAAATCGACCCCTATCTGCGCCCGCTCTATGACGCCCTGTTCGACATGATCGACGCCGAAAAAGTGGAAAAACTGCTGGAGCGCAACACCATCGAAATCGCGCCGCTCGCCTTCATGCGCGGCCGCACCCTGAATGACTGCTTCATCATTCTCGATGAGGCCCAAAACACCACTTCCGAACAGATGAAGATGATCCTCACCCGCCAGGGCTTCAATTCGAAGATGGTGGTCACCGGCGATCGCACCCAGATCGATCTGCCCAGCGGCAAGCGCAGCGGCTTGCTCAACGCCATGGAAGTCCTTCAAGGCGTCGAAGGAATCGCCTTCGTCGATTTCGACGAAAGAGATGTTGTTCGCCATCACCTCGTACAGCGCATCGTCAAAGCTTACGATCGCTACAACGAGATGATCGGCGCCGGGCGTCAACTCGCCCTCAAGCTAGGTTCGGAACCCGCGCCGGAGCCTGCCCCCGAGCCCCCCTCGATCACCGCTGTCGAAATTCCTGACCTCCCTGCCATCGCCTGATGTCTGAACCTGGTAGTACTTTGCTCTTTCGGGAGCTTCCAACAAACATGCAATTCTCGGCGGAGGAAAAACGCGCCTTGAGAGCCTTTGCGCGCGCCGCCGCTGCTCGCGTCGCCAACCGGCGCGGCTTCACATGCGTCATCAGCGATGACAAAGAATTACACCGCCTCAACCGCACCTTCCTCGGCCACGATTACGCGACCGACGTGCTCTCATTTCCGGCCGCCGCATCCAACAACGGTCTGGGCGACATCGTCATCTCCGCCGAACGCGCCCAAGCCCAGGCCGAGCAGTTCGGGCACACTCGCCTCGAAGAAATCAAAATCCTGCTGCTGCACGGCTTGCTGCACCTCGCCGGCATGGATCATGAGCGCGACCACGGCGAAATGGCCCGCGCCGAAAATAAGTGGCGTAACGAGTTCCATCTTCCATCCGGCCTCATCCGGAGAGCGCGATGACGTACCTCTGCTTAACCATCGCCATCGTACTCACCCTCGTGCTGGCTTTCGTCGCCTTCGTGCAGTTGCTCTATCTCGAATCCCTGCGCCTCATCCGCCGCGAAGTGCCCTCGCTCGAATTCTTTCGCGAAACGCTCTCCGGCAAAATCGGCCTCGACCCCGAACAAGGCTCGCTCGCTTTTTCGCTGATTAAGCACGTCTCGCTGTTTTCCATGGGCCTGTTTTACCTGTGCGCCCTCGTCCGCCCCGGCGTGCCCCACTGGCAAAGTGTTCTCGAAGCCCTGCTGCTTTCCTTCGTCGCTATGCTGCTTTCCACGTATTTTGTACCGGCCATCGTCTACCGGCGCACAAAAGGCGCGTGGATGTTGAAAACCGTCGGCCTCATTCGCCTGCTCGCCTTCTCGGCGCGGCCGCTCACCGCCGTCGTCCACATGTTCCAATCCCTCCTCGATCTCGATAAGAGCGGAAAAGGCGAAAACGCCGCCGGCGATTCGGTAGAGCACATCGAGGCGCTCATCACCGCTGGCGCCGAAGAGGGCATCCTCGAGGAAGAAGACCGCAAATTGATTCACTCGGTCGTCGCCTTCGGCGATAAGAGCGTCCGCGAAGTCATGACCCCGCGGCCCAACATCGTCGCCATCTCCATCGATCGCACACTCGAAGATTTGCGCCAGCTCGTCATTCACGAGCAGTACTCCCGCATCCCGGTCTACCAGGAGACCATCGACAACATCGTCGGCTTCATTCACGTGCGCGACATGTTTGAGCTCGATCCGGAAGATCGCCAGGCGAAGCCGCTAAGAGATCTGATCCGGCCCGTTCCCTTGGTGCCCGAAACCAAGCCCGTCAGCGATCTTTTGCGCGAGATGCAGCACGACGGTTCCCACATGGTGATCGCAGTCGATGAGTACGGAAACACCGCCGGCCTCGCCACCATGGAGGATCTGGTCGAAGAGATCCTGGGCGAAATCCGCGATGAACACGAGCCCGACCGCGACGTCCGCCAGGAATCCGACAATGTCTTTGTCGCACCCGGCAGTCTCGATCTCGACCGCCTGCAGGATCTCCTCGGCTTCCGGCCCGATTACGACACCGAATCCACCACCATTGCCGGACTCGTCGCCGAATGGCTCGGCCATGTCCCCCAGGTCGGCGAAACCGCCGAGCGCGACGGCATCCGCGTCGAAGTACTCGCCGGAAACGAGCGCCGCGTCGATCAGGTCCGTATCTCCCGCGTACCTGCCGCCTCCGCTGTTGAGGCCGTCCGTTGAGCGATGAATCGGCCCATCGGGCCGGATTTGTCTCCATCGTTGGCCGCCCGAACGCCGGCAAATCCACTCTGCTGAATGCGCTCGTCGGCGAGAAGATCGCTATCACCGCGCATCAGCCGCAAACCACCCGCACTACCATCCAAGGCGTCCTCACCACTCCATCCGCGCAAATCATCTTTGTCGATACCCCCGGCATCCACAAGTCCGACACGCTCTTTAACAAGCGCATGATGGAAACCGTGCGCAGCGCCCTCGCCGCCGTCGATCTGGTTCTGTTCGTCGCCGATGCCGCGCGCCCGCCCTCGGAAGAAGATCGCCATTCCGTCAGCGCCTTGCCTCCGGCAACTAAGTCATTCCTCGTCCTGAACAAAATCGACCGCCTCGGCGACAAGCGCCTCCTCCTTCCGGTCACCGAACAATACACCGCCTGGCACGCCTTTGCCGAAGTTATCCCGGTTTCCGCCCGCACCGGCAATGGCCTCGATGAGCTCAAACGCTTCATCATTCGCTACCTGCCCGAAGGCCCTCCGCTCTTCCCCGAAGACTATGTGACCGATCAGCCCATGCGCTTCATCGCTTCCGAAATCATTCGCGAGCAGATCCTGCGCGCAACCCGCGAAGAGGTGCCCCACGCTGTCGCCATCCTGATCGACACTTGGGAGGAAACTCCCACACTGGCCCGGATCGCTGCCACCATCTACGTCGAGCGCCCCGGCCAGAAAACCATCCTGATCGGCAACAAGGGGCAGATGTTCAAAAAAATCGGCGCCGGGGCCCGCCGCGAACTCGAGCAGCGGCTCGGCTCCAAAGTCTTTCTCTCGCTGTTCGTCAAAGTGAAACCGAACTGGCGCGAAGACCCGTCTTTCTTGAGTGCAGTGGACTGGCGTTCGATGCTAGGCTCAGAAGGTACCGCCGAATGAGACGCCTTGCCGCTATTGCTTTGCTATCGTTGAGTACGCTCGTTGCCGGCCAGAAGAGCAGTACTCCCGACGATCGAATCTTCGATCAGGTTCGTATGAAACTGGCCACGGACCCCGACGTCAAAGGTGGCGCCCTCGATGTCACGGTGCACGATGGCGTCGTCACCATCAAGGGCCGCGTCGATACCGACAAAGGCAAAGCCAAAGCCACCAAACTGGCTAAAAAGGTCAAAGGCGTAAAGCAGGTTGATAACGAACTGCAAGTCGGGCCTCCGGCGACTCTCTAGCCCGATCGCGCTGATCGCGCTCGCCGCAGCATTCCTCGCTGCCGCCGAACCCGTCAAAACTCCTGAAAACGATCGTCTCATCCAGGCCGCCAGGCTTTGGACTACAGTCAAGTACTTTCATCCCTATCTCGCCTCACGCGCTATCGATTGGGATAAAGCCCTCATAGACGCGCTGCCCAGGATTCGTGCCGCGCAATCAAACGATGAGTATGCGGCCGCGCTACAGTCCCTGCTGGACCCGGTGCACGGGGTGATTCTCCGCGCCACGGAAGGATCGGCCTCAGCAGCGTCCGATGCACCCGCAGAGCGCACCTGGATTCATCACGGGTTCCCTCCCGAATCAGGCCGCAACACCGGAACTTTCTATTCCGCTTTTCTCGTTCAACCACCCGGGACTTCCCTTGCAGCAACCATCATTCCTCTTGACGGCGGCTTGCGCGCCCAAATCAACCTCTTTGATCACGAAACGGCAGGAGTCCCGCTGGCGAGATCCGATTCCTATCCCGCATCACCCTTCCCCTCCACCGAATACCGCATCCTCGCAGCCTTCAAAACCTGGGGCGTCATTCATTACTTCTTCGCCTACCGCGATCTGATGGATGAAGACTGGGACGAAGTCTTCGCGTCATTTCTGCCCCGCTTCATCGCCGCCAAAGACGCCCGTGAGTACCATCTCGCCGTTGCGGAAATGCTCACCCATACCCTCGATTCGCATGTCACGGTCACAAGCGATGAACTCTCCGGCTACTTCGGCCGCGCTACCGCCGGCCTGAGCCTCCGCCTCATCGAAAAAAGGCCGGTCATCACGGAAGTTCTGGATGAAAACGCCAAAGCCGCCGGCCTGCGCCCCGGCGACATCGTTTCCAAAGTGGATGGCGAATCAATCGCTGTTCGCTTCAATCGCATACAGGACTACGTCTCCGGTTCCACCGCCCAGCGCCGCGGCTATGATTCTCTCGAGCGCGTGCTGAATGGGCCTGAGGGTTCAACCGCCACGCTACTGGTTCTCTCACCCGAAGGCACGGCCCGCGAAGTGAAGATCGAGCGCCGCCCCATCCAGGAACCCGCGCCGCGCGAAAACGCCATTCGCACTCTTCCCGGCGGCATCGGGTATGTCGATCTCACTCATTTGTCCGATGATCGTCTCCCAGCCATCTTCGAAAAATTCCAAAACACTCGCGCCATCATTTTTGACGCACGTGGCCCGGTCAGCCCGGCCGCGCTCGCCATCGCTTCTCATCTGACGGATGCCAACGATGTCGCCGGTGCCATCGTTACCGGCCCGGTGACCCTATCGCCCGATATCGTCACCACGAACACCTTAACTTCCACCGCCAGCTACTTCTTCATCGAAAAAATTCCCCCCGTCGCGCCGAAGTATCAAGGCAAAACGGTGATGCTGATCGACGAGCGCACCATCGGCGCCGCCGAACACCTCGGCCTGTGGATGGAGGCCGCCAACAACACCGCCTTCATCGGAACACCGAGCGCGGGTGCAGATGGCGAAACCTCGAATTTCATCCTTCCCGGCGGCATTACGGTCACCTTCTCCGGTCAGGATGTCCGCCACGGAAACAGCGGCAAACTCCAGCGCCTCGGCCTTCAGCCCAACGTCCTCGTGGCCCCTACCGTCACTGGCATCCGCCACGGCCGCGATGAAGTTCTGGAAAAGGCGATCGAATATTTATCGCCTCCAAGACGATCACAAATGCTGTAAGTACCGCCCTTGGGGCCAGGCTTTCCAGCCTGCCGCCGCCTTTCCAGCCCGCGCAGCCCACGCCAAAAAAAAAAACTGCCTAACTGCAAACTTCCCGCAACTCGGGGTAGTGTTGCATCAGCGGCTCCGGCGCAGAAACCTTCTGCTTTAATAACGCAGCTAATTCCAGCGCATTAGCAGCGCTTTTGCCGTGGTAATGATTGTTGGTCACCGCGTAGGTATCCTCTGCCTCCTTTGCCACTTTCTCGATTCGATGCGCCCACGGCTCCAACTCCCCAATGCTGTACAGGTAGTCATAACGTTCGTGGCTTTGCGCATTCTTGCGGAACCAATTCTCCCAGCGGTTTCCATGCAGGCGCACATAGGCGACCTTGGGCCACGTCACTTCCGCGCTCGGTTTGATGCAGGTCTTGAATCGCGGCTGGTCGATATTGCACAGAGCCACTTCGATATCGGCCAGCCAATCCAAGACTCTTGGAACAGCCCAGCTTGCGTGGCGCACTTCCAACACCAACGGAAATTCAGCAAACCGCGATCTCAGATGCGAGATGTAGGATTGGTTTTTGTCGGTGCAGTGAAAAGACGACGGAAACTGCATGAGAACCGCACCAAGCCGGCCCGCTTCGAGCAGCGGGGCCAAGCCATCTTTGAATTGCTGCTCATCCTCTCGGGTCCCATTGCGCTCGTGTGTGAACACGCGTAGCAATTTTGCTGTGAACCGGAAGTCCTGATTGTGCTCGATCTTTTTCAGCCAGTTCTGAGACGTACTGGCCGGAACCGGCCGGTAAAAGGTGACGTTGATTTCGAGCATCGAAAAATACCGCGAAAGATACGTCAGTTCATCGAAACCTCTCGGTCGCTGCGGCGGGTACACGATGCCTTGCCAGTCTTTGTATGACCAACCCGCCGTCCCGACGCGGATCATGCGTCCAGATTAGCGGAGAACGTCGCGGGCGGCGCCAGCAGCAGCAGATCACTTGCGCTCCATGCGAGTCCGAGGCGGTCACAAATCTCGAAAATTTTCTTTTCCGGCGCAACTCCTGTCCTGCCATAAGCTTTCCGTCAGAACCACCGGGCCACTTTGCTTCCTCGCACGCGAGCGCAATCTACGCTGGAGCCATGACACCTCGTCAACAACGCCGTCTGGCGCAAAAACTGGCGCGCAAAGCCGAAAAAAAGATGGGGCACGCAGCCGCCCCCGTGGAATCAGGTCCTCAGCCTGCAGCCGCTCCTGTTGAGTTAAGCTCCCAACCTGCAGACTCCTCCGTGGGGCAGGCATTCTTGCCTGCAGCCGCCTTTCCAGGCGGCCTCTCCCCAGCCAAACTGGCTGCCAATCAGGCCAATGCTCAACTCTCCACCGGAGCCACCAGCCCCGAAGGCAAAGCCATCGTCTCCCAAAACGCCACCAAACATGGCCTCACCGGCAAGTTCAAAGTGCTCGCCTGCGAATCCCAAGCTGAATTCGATCAGCTTCTCGCCGGCTTCCTCCGTTCCGAATCTCCCGCCGGCCAGGACGAAATCGAAATGGTCCATCAGATGGCGGAAGCCTTCTGGCTCTCGCGCCGCTCGGTCCGCCTGCAAAACAATTGCTTCGCCGCGCTAGAAACCGGTACTCCGGAAGAGCAGCGCGCCGCCCACAAACAGCTCGCTCTCTACCTCAGATACCAGACCGCTCACGATCGCACCTTCTCCCGCTACGCCACCGAACTCCGCAAACGCCGCAACGAACGCGCCCGCGCTGAGCGTGGCTTTGTTTCGCAAAAGCACAAGGAAGCCGCTGAGCGCCGCCGCCAGGAAACGCACGCAGCGCGTCAGGCACTCCAAAACGTAAAGCAGGAAACGCAGCAAATTCGCAATCGC
>JAJPJN010000020.1 GCA_021324185.1 Terriglobia bacterium
CGGTGACTTGGGGCCACAGGACTTTTGTGCATTGCGGCGGTTGGCCGCGATCTGTTTGGCGGTTGCCATAAATTTAGTTCTCCAGGTGTGGGCAGCTTTGGATTTGCGCCACACGATGGAATTATTGGGCGGGGGTGTGCGCGAGGAGGGGTCCGGGAGGGGTTAAGAGACTGGTTTTACAGGGGAAAGGAGAATTTTCGAAAGTTGTGAATGAGCGGGAGAGGGGGCTTCGCTTAATGAGGGGCCTTTCGTTGCAGTGATGTTAAGTCCATTTGCATCTCGCTGCGAACCGTATCGTTGGTTTCGTTGCGTATTGCCCGCTCGATATCGCCGATCGCGGACGTTTTCGCCCAGGCGGCGAGCGCATGGCTGCCTGCGGCGCGTAGTGCGGCGTCGGTGCTCGCGAGATCGTCCACAATTGCGTGGGTAAGCCGTTCGGCATCGGCCTCGGAAAGATGTGTGAAGCGAGGGACGAGAGATAGCGCAACTTCCCTCGGATTGCCGCTTTCATCGGTCATTTCGATTGCCTCGATTACGGTCTCGAGGCAGCGCTCGTTTCCTAACTGAAGAAGATATTCGGCCGATCGCACCCGCATAGACATGTCGAGTTGCGTGTCCTGACAGGCGTCATATAAGGTTGAGATACCCAATTCGTCGCCGGCCTGCGCCAAAGCGGAGGCCATATTCAGTTTCGTGTGGACTATTTCCTCTCTGCGGAGGGCGTCCTCGACCGATGGAATCGCGTCCAGGTCGTGGTTAACAGTTAGCAATTGTGAAGCGGCTAGCCACCGCACGTCCATATCAGAGTTACGCAGGGCTTCGAGCAATGATGCTTCTGATAGAGCAATGTGATGTTTTGCGAGAGCTTGTGCAAACGTGACGCCCGGTCCGCTGATCGCGGGAGCGCCTATAAGTATGGCGAGTGACAAGAGTGCAGAAACATTGGTACGCATGATTGATGTCCTCCTGTGAAACCCTACCGTCGCCGGCTCAGGTTAGCACCGTAGCGCATAACTTGAGTGAGTCCCGGCCAAATGGGGAACGCTTGTGGCTGGCACTTCTGTGTAGATAGACGCAGTAGATTTCAGAGCGTTGATATCGGGTGAGCAGCCGCCATTCAGGTTCTGGAGGGCGATTTCGCACGGTTGCTTCGAATATTCAATCCGAGGATCTCCCCCGATAAGCCGATAGGCACGTGCACTTGCTGCGCCAGATCGTCTACTGGAGGATTTTTCACGGTCTGGCTCGACAGGCCGATGCTCCCATGTGGGCTCTTAACGGGAGTTCTTTTGTTGCATTGCCGTGAGATTCCGCTGCATGGCCAGACGGACATTTTCATCTTGCTCGGCACTGATTGCGGCTTCCACGGCGGGAATAGCGGATGATGTACCTAGCTCCTTCAAAGCCGCAGTGGCCTGAATTCTGACAAACGGATTCGGATTATTGAGAGTTCTTACAATCAATCCGAGTAGCTGATCTGCCTGCGTTCCGGAAAGATTTTTGAGCCGGCCGGCCAGTGAGAGTCCTGTTTCCGGAACCGTACTCTGAAGCGCGTCAATAACGGTGTCGATACAGGACGCGCGGTTCATGTCCAGCATGTAGCGGGCCGCGTTTGTTCTGACGCCGATATAAAGCGCCTTGTCGTCGCATATGCTCTGCAGCGCATCGAATCCAGCGTCATTAGCAACTTGCCCAAGCGCCCAGGCGATATTGATTTTCGCGTTGATGTTCTCTTCGGCAGCGAGAGCGGAGGTAACTGACTGAACGGTATCAAGCGCGTGATCGTTAACGAGCAGTTTGGCTGCTGCGAGGCTACGGACTTCCGGGTCAGAGTTTTGTAGCGCTGCGACGAGCGCCTCTCGGGTGAGGGCGATGTGGTGCTCCTGCAAGGCCTGCTCAAACGTTTTTATCGGGCCTGCGGCCATTGTGCCGAATGCGCAGATAATTGTGGTTATTGGTACGATTTTGCGATAGATGTTCCGCACGCGCATTCGCCTTTCTCAATTGTGCCGCCGTGATTCACGGAAGATTTGCTCAACTTTGCTCGTGGCGGTGGTGTCCAGGTTTCGTGCGGCCACTCGCTCCTCCTGGCTCTTTGCAAGCTGGCCGAGCTTTTCGTAGATTTGCGAAAGCATCATATGCACAGCAGATAGCGCCTGAAGGCGTTCGGTTTGTGCGAGATCCGCACGTTGCGCTCCGGTGAGGGATTCAACTTCTTTCTGCGGTCGAGCCGCCGGCATTGTCAGATAGTTATTGTTGATTGCGTCAAGCAGCGCGTCGCAAAGACTGAGGGCAGCATAATAGTCTCGATTTTCCATTAACCAGGTAAGAACGATTTTCGCGCGAGTGACACGGAGCAGGGCCGTCATGGGCTCGCCGCCGGTAACCTCCTGCGATAGGCTCGCCATCCATTGCTGAAATATGGCTTTGGCACGCTCTGGATCAGACATAAGTTTCGTTCCGTCCCATACCAGGACAGATACGTTAGCTAATTTTTCTTCCGTCCACTTACCGTATGAAACGATCTCTTCTCCCTTTCCGTTTGGCTCAAAGGCAAAATCGTAGCCTCCGGCGTTCGGAGGACTGATCAGTTCAAGGGCGCCATCCTTGAACCGGAAAACGCGCAAGTATGCGCCCAGGCTGGCGCCATCTGATGAAATGACGATGACGCACTCTCGACCGTCGCCGGCAAGATCCCGTAGTTGTAAGCCTGAGGAGCCGTCCTTCGACCATAAGTACGTGCCTGGCACAGGTATTTGCCAAGTGCGGCTCGGATTTGAGGTGGTCAAAATGAGATAAACGTGGTTATTATCCCGAGCGACTGTTATTTCATCGGAGCTATTCGGGGAGACAACATGGCCACCAGCCTGTGCAAGGGCGGAGCGCTGCCAAGCTTTGCACTGTGGCACTTGAAATGAGTTTCATTTGAGTCTCGCCGAGGCTAGTTCCTGAGTCTTCCGGCTCCGGTCGTCGTGAGTCAACCCGGGGCCAGCGGTACCGGCACAGTGGTGTTAACCGCGGCTCGTTTACCATTCACAATGCTCGGTTTGAACCTCCAACTTAGAAGCTCATTGATAATCGCTCTTTTTATTTCGGGTTTGTCGCTAACCACGGTTACTGCTATCACCGAGCCGTCCGGGGAGATGGTGATCCGGGCGGGTATCACCTGATTAGTGGCGCCGGCAATCGGCACAGGCTTTACACTGCTCGGATAAATCAATGCTCTGCTGGCCACTGCCCAGGGGATGTCGACTGGAATTACATCTACTGAGGTGTTTGAAGGCAGCTCGGCAGACGGCAGAGGGCTGAGAGATTGAGGATCATATATGGTTTGATATTTTGTGGGCGGGGCTCCTTCCCGTTGAGCTTCGACTACCAAGTGACCGGCACCGTCGGTCGAAAATCTGTTGATGAGCATCGGCAAGCCAGGCACGACTTCCAGCGAAGAGGTTTTCGTGGACCATTGGGTTCCTGTCAGATCCGCACGGACCAGCAGGTATCCAGTCGGCGGCCTGGTGTCGAGAAAGAAGAAGGACCGGCTGTTTCCCTCCCATATAAAATCGCCGAGTATACGGTAGCCGGAGTGTGGGTGCTGCGGATAGATATTCACGCCCAGATCGGTCGGGGGGGCTGATCCTATCCTTGTCAGGCAGGGAACCCTGTTCTCCCTAACGGCGGACATAGAAAGCACGGCCACAGTATCCCTAACGAGTTGGCTGCTGGTCGTAGGCGGGAAAAAACGTCGAAATGAGACGTATTCAGCATCCGGCGACAGGTGAGCATCGTAGCAGAGAAGCTCCAGGCACTCAGCCTTGCCTGGAGCTTTGAATACGGTGATAAGATTTGCGATCTGCGTCCAACCGAGTACGATTACTAGGCCACGAGATGACATAGCTTTGATGATGCTCGTTGTAGAGTTATCCAACACGGCCACTTCGATGCCGCTTCTGTCTTGGATCGTGAATCGAAATCCAAAATCTTTATTTACAACAGGGACCTTGCTATAAGTAAGGGGCGTGGGCCGGCTAGTTTGCGCAGCGGTTGAGGGTGGAAGCGACGCAAATAGAAGAGTGACTAATGCTTGCAGAGATCTTTTCACGGGTCCTCCTAAGGTATTGAGATCTGCACGGATGCGTAGCACCGAGATAGGCTCGTGATTATTAGTCGCTATCTTTCTCTTACGGGATCGAAACGTTTATGCTGCTTACCCCGTATTCACTCCTTGGTACAAACAAACGCACGGAATCCGGCGACGCAGCTTCAATTCCAGTAACTTGGATAAAGTTGGGATTCTCCCCTGGCTTCTTCAATTGGTCCTTGGGGATGTCGAGCGCCTGGATCGAGGGTCTATCTATGCGGTGAGACAGGTTGACGACGATAAGATAATCGGCCGAACTTGGGAAATCTTTGCCTCGCGTTGCCATAAAGAGTAGCCGCTGCCCCGAAAGCATGAGGAATGGCAAAAACGTTTGGACGGTCTCGGGTGTCGATTCTTCCGGCACGATATCCGTATAGGACTGCTCGCGAACATTTGATTCAGGATAGATCGGCGTACCAACCTGAGTAGGGCTCAGCAGAACAGGCGCCGGAATTGGCAGCTTTGCGGCGGAGGGTAGCCTGTTCTTCGCGGGGGAGCGGCTGAGATCATAGATCAAAACGACTTCCTGCGGATTTGCTCCATATAGATGCGAGGGATATGATTCTACGTAGACGATCCAGTTATCAGAAACTCGCCGTGGCTGAATGCAGAAAAACCAGTCGCTCAGGCGCCTCTGGGTGATGTCGAATATGACGACCGCAGACGCCCGACCGGCGCGGCCGAGCACCGCTATTCTGGTGTCTCGAATAAACGCGTCGGTGACAGTAGTGAGGCGTACGCAGTTCGATATGGTGAGTTGCGAGCCGGTCGCCTGATTAGTTGCGACGATGGTCAGATTATTTGGCGAGGTGCCATCGGGGAGCCGATGAGTGGCGTCCGTATCGGCGGTCAGAGATATACCCGCAATTTTCCAGTTCGCCGTTAATTGTCCGTCTAACCTATTTCCAAGGACAACCAAGGCGAGAGCCGCTATATGGTATACCTTCACGAAGCACCTAGTAGAGTCGAATGTTAGCGCAGAGGGCAGGCTGTCCAGTCCGCTGCATTGTGTACTCGTGCTGTAGTTGTCGAGTTGCGTTAGATCGGTTTCGCGCGGCCACTCGCTCCTCCGGGTTCTTTGCGGGCCGTCCGAGCTTTTCGTAGATTTGCGAAAGGATCATGTGCACGGCAGATAACGCTGAAGGCGCGCGCTCGTCCAGCGCAGCGGCCCAATTGCGATTGTTAATAATAGTCAACTGGGTTCTGAACATGCCAAACAAACCAACTCTTGTGTTTTGCACTCTCCTGGTTTCTGCGCTTCTGCAGGCGCAGGACATGAGCGTTTTGAAAAATCTGAAGTGGCGCCAGATCGGACCGTTTCGCGGGGGCCGGAGCGCCGTCGTGACGGGCGTCGATTCGCGGCCGGATGTTTACTACTTCGGCGGAGCGGCCGGGGGTGTTTGGAAGACCACGAATGGCGGCGTGAGTTGGACGCCCGTTTCCGATGGCCAGCCGTTCGGCACATCGTCCATTGGCGCGATCACGGTGGCCGATTCCGATCCCAACATCGTTTACGTCGGCACCGGTGAGTACGATATCCGCGGCAATGTCTCTGAAGGCGATGGCGTGTACAAATCGATGGACGGAGGCCAGACCTGGAAGCACATCGGTCTCGATAACACTCATCAGATTGCGCGCATCATCGTCCATCCTAAAAATCCGGACCTCGTCTATGTGGCTGCGCTTGGCCATGTTTGGGGGCCGAACGAAGATCGCGGCATCTTCCGTTCCAAAGACGGCGGCAAGACCTGGGAAAAGATCCTGTATAAAGGCCCGAAGGCCGGGGCGATCGAGCTTGTCTTTGATCCGACGAACGCCAACATTCTCTACGCGGGCTTCTGGGAAGTTTATCGCAAACCGTGGGACCTCGAAAGCGGCGGACCAGGCAGCGGAATCTTCAAATCGACTGATGGCGGCGACACCTGGACCGAACTGACTCACAATCCTGGATTGCCGAAGGGCGTTATCGGCAACATCGGCATTACTGTTTCGCCTGCCAATCCGCAGCGTGTTTATGCACTGATTGAAGCCGAGGATGGCGGCGTGTTCCGGTCCGATAATGCCGGCAAAACGTGGATCAAGGTCAACGATGAACGCAAGCTGCGCCAGCGCGCCTGGTATTACGGACGCATTTTTGCCGATCCGAAAGATCCGGAGAAAGTTTATGCAACCAACGTCGAGTTTTTCCGTTCTGACGATGGCGGCAGGACCTGGAACGCGATTCGCCCGCCGCATGGCGACAATCACGATCTCTGGATCGCGGCCAGCGATCCGCAGCGCATGATTGAAGCGAACGACGGCGGCGCAACCATCAGCACCGATGGCGGAAAAAACTGGACGCCTGAAGACAATCAGCCGACGGCGCAGTTCTATCGCGTCGCACTGGATGACGATTTTCCGTATCACGCCTATGGCGCGCAGCAGGACAACACGACGGTCAAAATTGCGACGCGGAGCGCGAGCGGCGGCATCAGCGACCGCGACTGGTATCCGGTGGGAGGCGGCGAAAGCGGCTGGATCGCTCCCTGGCGGACGGACACGAATATCGTATTCGCCGGCTCTTACGACGGGCTGATCACTCGCTACGATCATCACACCGGGCAGACGCGCAATGTCACGATCTGGCCTGATAACGAGATGGGCTGGGCGCCGGCCGATCTCAAATATCGCTTCCAGTGGAACTTCCCGCTGGTGTTCTCGCCACACGATCCGAATCTGCTGTATGCAGGCGGAAACGTCCTGTTTGCTTCAACCGATCAAGGGCAGACGTGGAAGCCCATCAGCCCGGATCTCACGCGCAACGATAAATCCAAGCAGATTTCTTCCGGCGGGCCGATTACGAAAGACAACACCAGCATTGAGTACTACGACACGATATTCACCGTGATGGAGTCGCCTGTTAAGAAAGGCTTAATCTGGGTGGGCTCGGATGACGGTTTGGTGCATCTGACTCGCGACGGCGGCGGGCATTGGGAAGATGTGACGCCGAAAAACATGCCCGAGTGGATGCAGATCAATTCCATTGAGGCATCGCCATTCGATGCGGGCACGGCTTATTTCGCCGGGACGCTTTACCGCTTCGACGATAACCATCCATTCCTGTACAAGACGACCGATTACGGCAAGACCTGGCAGCAGATCAACGATGGCATTCCGGCGACTGCTTTCACGCGCTGCATTCGCGAAGATCCGAACAGGAAGGATCTGCTTTATGCCGGCACCGAAACCGGAATTTATGTCTCGTTCAATGGCGGCGCGCACTGGCAATCACTGCAATTGAATTTGCCCGTGACCCCGATTGCGGATCTGGCTATTCAAAAGCGCGAACACGAACTGGTGGCGGCCACGCATGGGCGCGCATTCTGGATTCTGGATGATACGCAGTTGCTGGCGCAGCTCACGGAGAATATGGCGAACGAGGATGTTCATCTGTTTGCGCCCAAGCATGCGTATCGCGGCGCATTGGGGCGCGGCTTTATGCCCGGCCTCTCCGGCCCGGCGAACATGGGTTCGAATCCAGCCAGCGGGGCAACCGTTTACTACTGGCTGAAAAACAAGCCGCAAGGTGAGGTGACGATTGAATTTCTGGATGCACAAGGGAAGCTGGTCAAGAAGTTTTCGAGCCGGCCTGCCCCGCGGCCGCGGCCTGAAATCGAGGCGCCTCCTACCGATGTTGCGGCGCAATTGCAGGAAGAGACCGGCGGGCCTCGGCGCGGCGGCGGCGTGCAGCTTGCCCCGGCCAATCAGGGCTTGAATCGCTTTGATTGGGATCTTCGCTATCCGGATGCTACCAGCTTTCCCGGGATGATTCTGTGGGCCGGTAATGTGCGCGGCCCGCTGGTTGTGCCGGGCACATACACGGTGCGGCTCACGGTAGACGGGAAAACGCAGACGCAAAAATTCGAAGTGCGCAAAGATCCCAGGCTTGACACTACGCCGGAGCAGTTCACGGCGCAGCTACAGACGGCGCTTCAGATGCGCGATAAGCTGAGCCAGACGAATCAGGCGATCATCAATATACGGGATGTTCGCAAGCAGATCGATGAACTGACCGCGCGCTTGCGCGAGGCGGGCGATTCTGCCAAAGCGAAAAACGTAGTGGACCGCGCGCAGGCGCTCTCCAAAGAACTGACCGATATCGAAGAAGCGCTCTACCAGACGAAGAGTAAGGCGAGCGAAGATCCGTTAAACTTCCCGGTGAAGTTGAACAATAAGCTGGCGGCTCTGCTGAGCGCGATTGAGGAAGCCGACACCCAGCCCACTGCTTCGCAACAGCAAGTCTACGAAGAGCTGGCGACCAGCATCAACGCGCAGATCAACAAGCTGAAACAGGTGATGGATTCCGGCATTCCGGCTTTGAATCGCATGGTGAGAGAGCAGGATATTCCGGCGATCGCTATAAAAACGTCCGGCAGTTTCTAGCTGATTACGCCGCGGCGTACGGCATAGAGAATCAGCTCGGGGATGCTGTGCACATTGAGTTTTTGCATCAGGTTGCCGCGGTGCTTATCGACGGTGTGAGCGCTTACCCCGAGCAGTTCGGCGATTTCGCGCGTGGGTTTCAACTCGACGATTAACTGAAGCAGTTCACGTTCCCGGGCGGTTAGTAAGTCGTAGGCGTCTTCGACCCCCTGCTGGCGGATCTGGCGCAGATAGTCATCGGCCAGCACTTTGCTGACGACGGGACTGAAGAATGCTTTTCCGGCGCCGACGGCGCGCACCGCCTGAATCAGGTCGGTTTCGGCAGAATCTTTCAGCAGATAGCCGCGCGCGCCTGCTTTGAGCGCACGAAGGATGTAGCCCTCGTCGGAATGCACGCTGAGGATGATGACGGACGTGTGGGGAAGCGCGGTGCAGATTCTTTTGGTGGCTTCAATGCCGTTCAGAATCGGCATGCCGATGTCCATGATGGCGATATCGGGGCGGGTCTGTTCTGCGATCTCCAGCGCTTCGCGGCCGTTGCTTGCTTCTCCGACGATGCAGAAATCCCGCTCGCGTTCGAGCAGCAGGCGGAGGCCTTTGCGCAGAATCGTGTGATCGTCGGCAAGCAGGATGCGCATTCTCAGGTTCTCTAAGCGGGCGATAGCGGCAAGTCCACGCGGATGGTCGAGCCATGCCCTGGCTCTGAATTGACTTCGAAGACTCCGTTCAGGCGGCGCACGCGTTCCTGCATTCCGAGCAGCCCCATGCCTTTTTCGCGGTCGGGCGAAAACCCTTTGCCGTCGTCCTGAATCGTCAGATGCAGAAGCTTTTCATTCTGCGCCAGCCGGATATCGACGTGTTTCGCGCGCGCATGGCGCTGCACGTTGCGCAGAGCTTCCTGCACCACGCGATAGATACAGGTCTTCTGCTCATCGCCCAGATCCTCCGCCACGGATTCGGCGCGCACCTTGACGTGAATGCCGCTGTTTCGCGAGACCTCGCGCGCTTGCCACTCGAGTGCGGGGATCAGGCCCAGATCATCGAGCATTGAGGGCCGTAACAATAACGACATGTCGCGGACGACCGCCACGGTTCGTTCGGCGATCTGGCGGATGCTGCGTAATTCCTCTTTCGATTCTTCGATCGTATCGGGCGAGATGCGCGCTGCCACGTTGCCGACAGCAAGCGACAGGGCCGAAACGGCCTGCCCGATTTCGTCGTGCAACTCGCGGGAGATGGCGCGCCTTTCGGTTTCCTGCGCTTCGACCAAACGGTCTGATAGAGTCCGCAATTCAGTGCGCGCCTGCAGCACTTCTTCAAAGCGCTGTTCGGATAGTTTCTCGAGGCGCAGAATGCGGTAGATGCTGCCGCCTGCCAGGGCCAGTCCGATGGCCAGCGTGACGATCAACATGATGACCAGCCCGCGGCCGAAGCCCGAAAACAGGTCGGCCACCTGGCGGTTTCCGGTCTCTAATTGCTGGTCGTTTAAGCGGCTGATCTGATCGGCAAGCCGAACGATGAGCATGCGGCGCGGGAGCAGATAATCGCGCATGAAGCTGTAGCCGAGCTGGCGGCGTTGCCCGGCATTCCATTGCAGCACGGGTTGCAGCATGGCAAAGAACGATGAGACCTCGGTTGTGAACTGCTGAAACGGCTGCTGTTCATCGGGGCGCAAGATGGAGCTATACGCCTTGATCATGGATTGAACGCGCAGACGCGCCGATTCGAGCTCTTTGCGGTGCAGATCTGCGCGGGCGGGGTCGGTTTCCAAGAGAAGATCGCGCGCGTAGGTGCCGGAGAGAAAGATATCGGCGCGTAGCTGCTCCAGGATTCTCTCCCGATACACATAATCCTGGCGTATCTTTTCGTTGCGCGTCTGAATGGTTTTGAGCACGGAGAGCGCGTTCAGGCCGGTAAATGCGAGCAGCAGCAGCAGCCCTCCAAAGCCGAGCAGGAGAAACCGGCGCGTTTGTCTGCCGCCGCCGCGCACGGCACGTTGAGCGCCTGGCGCGCGCGGTTCCGTTGCGATCCTGTCCGTTGCCACCTACCTGCTTGCAGGATACTTCGATGTGCGCTTCAGGGGCAGAGATGGCTATTTCGGCAGCGCAACCGTGATGTTGCGAAATTTGAGCCCGCCGGTGTGATCGCCCTGAATGTAAAACGGGCCGGGCTCGCCTTCATCGGCGTCCAGCGCGCCGCCGGTGATGCCTTCGATCTCCTTATGGTCGATGGTTAAAACGCCATTTCGATAGACGGTAACGGTGCGGCCCACAAGTGTCACGTCGAAGGTCTCCCATTGGCCGGGCGTGCGCGGCAGCGAGACAGACGGCGCAATCCTTCCGTAGATGGAGCCCATGGCGCGATTGGGAGGGTTCTTGCCGGCGGGCTCGTATTCGAGTTGCAGCTCATAGCGGCCGCGCAAATAGAAGCCGCTATTGGCGCCATCGGGACAATTCACTTCGAAATGGAGTTTGAAATCGTTGAATTTTCGAGTGGTCTTCAGATCGGCGCCGCGCTGCGGGTTGACGAGCAAGCCGTCGTCGACGGTCCAGTGATTTTGCGCCACATCTCC
>JAJPJN010000067.1 GCA_021324185.1 Terriglobia bacterium
AACTCAAAAAACAGCTCCTCGAAATCCGTTTCGCCAAGGTCTCGGTAGCTCTATTGAGCAAAAACCACGCCCCTAAAGCCTCCGACCCCTGCGATTTTGAAGTCACCCAGGCCGGTTCCTTAAGCTGACCGCTGAGAGCTGACCGCTGATCGCTTCCGTCTTCTTGGCTTCTTTGCTTCCTTGGCTTCCTTGGCTTCTTTGCTTCCTTGGCTTCCTTGGCTTCTTTGCTTCTTTACGCTTTCAGGCTGCCGCCGGCTTTCCAGCCGGCGCTGCTTTCCCCGCATCTTACCCTGAGGAAAGTGGAGCAGACGGCGCAGCCCGCTGCCGTGAAAATCCTGCGCCGCACGGCAGCATTTCGTCGCACGAACCTGGCGCTCTTTTCAGCCGGCTTCTCAACCTTCGCCTTGATGTATTGTCTTCAGCCCCTCATGCCATTGTTTGCGCTCGAATTTCACGTCAGCGCTGCCCAGAGCAGCCTGGCCATCTCCCTGACCACCGGCTGCCTGGCCGTATCCTTGCTCCTCGCGGGAGGATTATCGGAAGCCTGGGGACGAAAGCCCATCATGGTGCTCTCCTTGTTTTGTTCTGCTGCTCTGACGCTGCTATCCGCATTCATCCCCACTTGGCCTATGTTTCTCGCTTGCCGCGCGCTCGAAGGAATCACATTCAGCGGATTGCCGTCCGTCGCCATGGCGTACCTGAGCGAAGAGATGGATGCTGGCGCGGTAGGGCTCGCAATGGGTCTGTACATCGGCGGCAGCGCCATCGGCGGAATGTCCGGGCGCCTCATCGTCGGTGTCCTCACCGATGCCGTCTCCTGGCGTTTCGCTGTGGCGGCCATCGGCGTTCTCGCATTGCTGTGCGCTGTCATCTTTTGGCGCAGCTTGCCGCCGTCCTTGCATTTCGAACGGCATGCCTGGGATGCTTCCAAACTGCTTCACCGCACGGCGCAGCATTTCGCCGATCCCGGTTTGCGCTGGCTCTACTTCGAAGGCTTCCTGCTCATGGGAACATTCGTCACGCTCTATAACTACATCGGCTTCCGCCTGGTCGCGCCGCCTTATCGCCTGAGCCAGGGCCAGATCGGCCTGATCTTCACCGTGTACCTGGTGGGCGCCGTCGGCTCAGCCTGGGTGGGCAATTTAGCGGGAAGGCTTGGCCGGCAAAGAGTGCTTTGGATCATCATCTGCATCATGCTTTCAGGATTGGCCATCACGCTCGCCGCGCCTCTTTTTGTCATCATTGCCGGAATCGCCGTTTTCACCTTCGGCTTCTTCGGCTCCCATTCCACCGTCAGCAGTTGGGTGGGACTACGCGCGCGTCATTCCAAAGCGCAGGCTTCTTCGCTCTATCTTTTTTTCTACTATCTCGGTTCCAGCATCATTGGTTCCACAGGAGGCCTGTTCTGGCACGGCCTTCACTGGATAGGTGTCGCCGCCTTTACAGGGGCGCTACTGATAGCTGCCGTGCTGATTTCGCTGCGGCTACAATTGCAACAATGCTCCGACAAGTTACCCTTGCGCTGATCTGCGCCACCTCTCTTCTGGCCGCAACGAAACGGCCGCTGACTCACGCCGATTACGATGGCTGGCGTCATATCCAAAACCAGCAGATCTCGAACGACGGCCGCTTTCTGGCCTATGCGTTGTTTCCCGAAGTAGGCGATGGCGAGCTGATCGTCCGCAACTTGGCTGCCGGAACAGAGATTCGCGAACCGGTCGGCGAGTTGCCGCCCCCGCCCCCGCCGAATTACTCCAATCCGCAAACAGAGGAAACGCCGCCTCCGCCGCCCGGCATTGCCGTGAAGTTCTCGCCCGATAGCAAGACGCTGGTGGTCTCTTCGTTTGCACCGCATGCCGAAGTCGAAAAGGCCAAGCGCGAAAAGCGCAAGCCGGAAGATACGCCGCGCGGTGATCTGATCGTTATCGATCTTGCCACCTCGAAGGTATTTCGCGCGCCCCGCATTCGCAATTTCCAGTTGCCTTCCAAGGGCGCCGGCTTTGTCGCCTACTGGCAAGCGCCGGAGAAAGCTGCTGCTGAGCCCGCCTCTACGCCAGCCAAAACAGCCGAGCCGTCCACGCCCGAATCCACTTCCCGAACGCGACGCATCGAAACCGGAGATCTGGTGCTACGCAATTTGAACGACGGCACAGAGCGCCGGTTCAGCGACGTTAGCGAATACGCATTTACCAAGGACGCCAAAACACTCGTATACGCGGTCTATTCACCTAAGCGGGAAATGAACGGCGTCTACGTTGTAAGGGCCGGTGCCGCGGCGGACCCCCAGCCTCTGCTCACCGGCAAAGGCAAATACGAAAAACTGGCCTGGGATGAAGAGCAGACCCGGCTTGCCTTCGTCACCGATCGCGACGACGCCAATTCCCGCCAGCCTCGCTTCAGCTTGTATGACTGGGATGGAAAAGCGGCCGCCGCGCAGGAGCTTGTCCCCGCCGATGCACACGGCCTCCCGGCTGGCTGGACCATTTCCGACAAAGCAACCTTGACGTTTTCAAAAAACGGCGATCATCTCTTCTTCGGCGCCGCGCCCCGCCCGCCCGCCGAAAGGCCGCCCGACAATACGCCCGCCGATGAGCGCGTCTCGGTCGACTTATGGTCCTGGAAAGATGACTACATCCAGCCCATGCAAAAAGTGCGCGCCGCGACAGAACGCAATCGCTCCTATCGTGCTGTGTACAACTTCGACACCAAACAGTTCCTGCAGCTTGCTGATGCGAGCATGAACGAAATCGCGCCAGGCGACGACGGGCGCTATGCTCTCGGGGGCGACGATCGCCCGTATCGCCGCATGCAGGAATATGACGAGCGCTACGAAGACGCCTACATCGTCGACACGGCAACGGGCAAGCGAACGCTCGCTATCAGGAAGCATCCAGGCCGGCTGTCGTGGTCGCCGGATTCCAAATACGCCATCTATTACGACGGCAAAGACTGGATCACCGTAGCCGTCCCGGATGGACGCCTGGTGAACCTCACCAAAGACCTCAAAGTGTCATTTGGCCGCGAAGATTACGATTCGCCCAGCGCGCCGACCACCTACGGCATGGCCGGCTGGACCAAAGACGGCCGCTACGTCCTGCTCTATGACCGCTTCGATGTCTGGCGTTGCAAACCGGATGGCTCCGGCTGCAACAATCTCACGCAATCGGCCGGACGCAGCGGGCACATCTCGTTCCGCGTAGTACGCTACGAGCGCGACGATCCCTCCGAGCGCTGGATCGATCCGGCCAAGCCGCTGCTGCTGCGAGCCGAAAACGAGGATACCTATAGCAGCGGCTTCTATCGCACGCGAATCGATGCCACCGCGCCTCCCACAGAACTCGTCATGGCAGACAAGAACTTCGCGCCGCCTATTAAAGCGCGCGATGCGGAAGTGTATGTCACCGCCGCAGCCACGTTCAGCGACTATCCGGACCTGTTAGTCACAGACGGCACATTTAAAGAATTTCGCAAAGTCAGCAATGCGAACCCGCAGCAAGCCGGCATCCTGTGGGGCGCCGCCGAGCTGATTCATTTCACAAGTGCCGATGGCATCCCGTTGAAAGGCACGTTATACAAACCGGAAAATTTCGATCCCAATAAAAAATATCCATTGCTCGTCTACATCTATGAGCGGCTTTCGCAAGGCCTGCACAACTATGTGGAGCCGCGCCCCATGCACACCATCAACGTGAGTTACTACGTGAGCAACGGCTATCTGGTGCTGGAGCCCGATATCGCCTACAAGATCGGGTACCCCGGCGAGAGCGCGCTGCATTGCGTGCTTCCCGCCATTCAGGAAGTCGTGGACCGTGGCTTCGTAAATGAAAAAGCAATCGGCATTCAGGGGCACAGTTGGGGCGGTTACCAGATCGCCTATATGGTCACGCGCACCAATCGATTTCGCGCCGCCGCGGCCGGCGCGCCGGTGGCCGACATGATTAGCGCCTACGACGGCATTCGCTGGGGCCCCGGCATTCCGCGTCAGTTCCAATACGAGCGCACCCAGAGCCGCATCGGCGGCAGCATTTGGGAATACCCGCTGCGCTACATCGAAAACTCCCCCATCTTTGCAGCCGATCGCGTGAATACGCCGCTGTTGATGATCCACAACGACGCCGATGACGCCGTGCCGTGGTATCAGGGCATCGAGTACTATCTCGCGCTCCGGCGCCTCGGCAAAGAGGTCTATATGTTCACCTACAACGGTGAGCCCCACGGTTTGCGCCGCCGCGCCGATCAAAAGGACTACGCCATGCGCTTGCAGACATTTTTCGATTACTTCCTGAAAGGCGCTCCCAAACCCGATTGGATGGAGCACGGCATCCCCTATCTCGAAAAGCAGGGCACGGTAGTTACCGATTCACAATAATGCGGAGCGCCGGCCGCTGCGCCCTCACCCCACGATCACCACATGTTCTTCGTTTTTCTTCTTAGCTTGCTCGCGAAGGCGAAAGCGGATCTCCGCCCCGCTTTCCGCTTGCGCCACGTTCAGAAGCGCGTAGTGAATGCTCAGTCCGGAATCCTGAGTTTCCATCTGCTGCGCCGTTTTCCATGAATCGAGGCTCCACTCGATAATGTCCGGGGCCGGCAAATCGATGCGAAGATTCTTCCCGCGTTGCAAGCGGCCTCGCTGCTGCTCGGGTGTCCAGATTTGAAAAGTCGCTTTGGTTTGCGACTTCAGATAACGCTCAACCGTTTGCGGCGGCATACTCCAAACTGCGCCATCCCGCAACGAGCGCAATAGCTGTATGTACTCGGCATGTGCCCAGACCAAAGGCATGCCGGAACCCGTCGGCCGGCCGTTGAATAATTCGTGTTCCGGAATATCTTCGGCATCCCAGATCTGCTCCGGTATCATCCCGCACTCGCTCGTCTGCCGGCTCATGGCGCGGCGTAGTTCTTCTGCGGTGGCGCGCTGTCCTCTCGCAAGCTCGTAATGCGCGCGCTCGCCAACCAGCAGCGGCCAGCCTCGCCCGATTCCCGTTTTCTTAAACGGCTTTCCGTCTTCGTGCTCCCCGTAACCATCGTCGATATAACGGTGCCAGACCGGACCCGTCGCCGTTTCCGTCATCAACGTGGCATCGATCACCTTCACCGTATCGAGTATGCGCGCATCGCTCGCATCCCGCAGGCCGAATCGCACCAGCGCCAGCGCATCGGGACTCACGATGTCCACCGCCCGCCGCTTCTCATCGCCCTTCGGATGGTTGCTGAGCTTAATGCTGAGTTCGTCGAGCGGCTTGCCTTGAATCGCCTCGGGCGGCGTGATTCGCACATAATAGCCCTCAACGCCGTACCGCTGCGCCAATTCCGTCCCTCGCGCATACGTCAACTCATCCACCGCCTCGTTCCACGCATCCGCTGTCTCGCGCAGAAACTGCTCTTCCTTACTCTCGCCATTCAGGGCGGCAAAATCGGCCGCGGCAAGCAGCGCCGCAATTTCAACCGCCATCGTGAACGTTGCATATCCGGAAAGCTCTTCCCAGCGATCTTCCTCCGCGAGCGGCCCATGCCGGACTATATAGCTCGCGGTCTTTTTCAATTGCGGCCACGGATTGTGCCCTTTCAGCTCATCGGCGCGCCGCAATGCGTCCGCAAGAAGAATGGGAAACGCATTCTCATCCATCTGCTTGGACGTCCAATGTTTGCTGCCGTCCAGCCACATATTTTGCGGCCAGTGGCCGTCGGCATCCTGCGTGCACTCCAGATAAAAAAGAGCCCGCCGCGCGCTATCGGAATCGCCGCAAGCCAGTAAACCGCGCGCCGTTTCGCACAAGTCTCGCGGCCAGATCACGTGATATCCGCCGATGTCTTTGTCCCCGCGGTCGAAGCCCCACGGAATCGACAGGCTGGCTACGAACGCCCCGGGGAATCGCTTCGATTCGTGCACGCGCGCAACAGCCGCGCTAATCCGGAACAGGTCGCGATCGCCATCGCGGCGCAAATCCGTGATGCTGCCGTGAAATTCGTCCCAACCGGCAATGTACTGCTTGCGAATCTCTGCGAAGTCGCGCAGTAGCGACGCCCGCGCCTGCTGGCCGGCCTCCGCGGCAGTTCCTCCGAAAGCAAGCGCAACTGTGAAATTGCCGCCGCTCGACGCCCAATCCAACTCGGAAATCAACGCCACGTTGCCGTGCTCAGCCAGCGTATATGTCTTCGTAAGCTTCCCGTGCGAGCGAATGTCTTTATATCCGTCGCTCACGCCCATGAACCCGCAGCTCATCGCCTGAAAACCTGCCTGCGAAGCAATCGCGAGCGCAAGTCCGGAGCGCTCTGCAAACAACATGCGGATGCCTTTGTACTCACCCACCCAGGCGCAGTTATCTGCACCCTCATCGCCCATGTGCGGATTGCAAAAAATGTAGAGCCGCAGCGCTTTCGATTGCAACGGCCGGAACCGCACGTTCATCACCAGCGCATCCCGATCCGGATCTGTCAGAATCTCTTTTTCGAGCGAGTAGCGGCCTTGTTTGCACTCGCTCGAGATGCGATACGCCGGTATTCCCGGACCCGCCGCCTCAATCGAGTATTCGGCGCCATCCGCCTCGTCTGAAAAAAAGCGATTATCGTCACTCACCAGAAACCGCACGCACCGCGTATTCGCGCGATCCACGTCCGGAAAATAAATCTCGTTCAAATATCCATGAGAAATGGTGAACCAGATGCGGCTCTGCTGGTTAACGGAACTGCCGATGGCCGTCTTTGCGCCCGTTTCCCAATACGGCTTTACGCCGGGACGGCCCGGGGCAGGGGATTGGTGCTGTAACTTCGTGTCATCGTGCTTCTCAATATCCAAACCTGATGTGCGTTTGTACATGCCCCCGCTGTTGGACCAATCTTAGCGTAACAATCCCAGCGTGTATTGAAGCGCAGCATACGCCTCCTGGTAATCGTACTGGGCATTCAGATTTGCCACCTGCGCCTGTGTTTGCCCTAGCTGAGCCTGTGTCAATTCCACAATCGAAGCCAGCCCCAGATTGTACCGGCCCTGTGCCAAATCCAGCGCCATGTTTGCCTGTGTGAGCAGTTGTTGCGTGGGTGCTATCGCCTGATAGGCCGTTTGGGCATGCTCCCAAGCGGTCCGGACGTCGCGCGCAATCCGGTCTTGTAAGTCGCGCACGCGCTGATCGGAAGCTTGAAGCTCGTATTCTGCCGCACGCTCTCTCGCAGTAAACAGGTGCCCGTTAAAGATCGGGATCTGGACATTGATTGCCGCCGCCTCGTAACCTTTCCTGATATCGGGGTTTGCGTTCCCAGGCTCGATATACGGCAGCGCCCCGCCTACCGCGGTAAGGCTGACGGTCGGGCGCTTGAGATCCCGTTCCGCATACACGAGTTTCTGCGCCGCTTCCCTTTGCAGACGCAGGCTCTCCAATTCAGGCCGGTTTTGATATGCCTCGGCAATTAGCGAATCGACATTGGCGGGCGGCGGCGGCGGCATGGGTTGCGGTCTGAGCTGGTACTCTGTCGCCTGATTTGTTCCGAGCGCCTGGCCCAGATTCGCGTACGCTCCTGCAAGCCGGTCTCGCGCCCTTATCAGCATGAGTTGAGCTTCGGATAAGTTGACCTGGGCAAAGCTTAAATCCAACTGCGATTTAAGCTGATTTTTCGTCAGTTCGCTGACTTGATCGACAACCGTCTGCCGTGTGGCCACAGTCTGCTGGGCGACCGTCACTAGCTGCTGCGCTAACAGCACTTCATAGTAGGCTTGGTCTACGCCAAGAACAATGTCGTACCGGGTCGCCTGATAATCCTTATCACTAGCCTGCGAACTCAGCCGTGCGTTAGCGACTAAGTTCGACGTCCGCCCCGAGTCTGTAATAAGTTGAGACAGCGTCAGGCCAGATCCAAAATGGTTGAACAAACGCGGATCGTTGATAACTCCCGCCCCTAGCCGGGCGTTCACATCCGCCTGCGCTCCCGTCGCAACTCCGCTGATGGCCGGATAGTACGCCGATCGCGCCTCCACGACTAACTGGCCCGATCGCAAATAATTTGCTTGTGAGGCAAGCACCTGCGGATGGTTTTTAAGCGCCATCGCCTCGGCATCGGTCAGTGTAAGGGGAGGGCCGGACGCCTGAGCCATTAATTGAGATGCCATCAGCACGAACAGCAATGCCGCAAGCAGAAGCGGCGCCTTGCTGCCGCGCTTACGCATGGGACATCCCGGGGTCTCGCAACCGCTGCCGCTCTTTTCTTCCGTAGACCAGCAGATAGGCTGCCGGCACAATAAACACAGTCAGAATGACCGACGAGCTTAAGCCGCCGATAATCGCGCGCGCCATAGGCGCATATTGCTCTGATCCGGTCCCCATCTTGAGCGCCATAGGCAGCATGCCGATAATCGTCGCCAGCGATGTCATCAATATGGGCCGCAAACGGACGCGGCATGCGGTAATAACTGCATCTTTAACCGGCAGATTCTGTTCCCGCAGTTTGTGAGCAAAATCGACAATCAAAATACTGTTCGATCCCGCTACACCGATCAGCATCAGTACGCCCATCAGTGACATTACGTTCAAAGTGGTACCGGTCAGAAACAGAATGAGGAAGACGCCGACAAAACCCATTGGTATCGCCAGCATGATCAGAAGAGGATCAACAAACGACCGGAACTGCGCGATCAGAATGATATAGAGCAGCAGTGCCGCCAGGCCGAAGCCCTGGGCGAAGCTCTTAAAAGACTCATTCATTCCTAACACCATGCCGCGTAGCGTGACGCGTAAATTTCCGGGAACGTTCATTTCAGCAACAAGTTTGTTGATCGCACTCGTAACATGCCCCAGGTCTTCTCCTTTAGGCGTCACGTAGACATCCGCCGTCCGTTGAATCTGATAATGATCGATCTCGGTGGGCGTTTCGGTATGAGTTAGCTTTACGACCGTATCTAAAGTAGTCGGCTGCTTCAGCGCGGGAGCCTTCAGCGGTATGTTTGTCAGGTCCAGAAAGTTATGAATCGCCGGCGTGCCGTGCTCGTAATACTGCACCGTCAAAAAGTAGTCGTTCCCGGTTTTGTAATCCACCCAGTAATTCGGGGCGATCATAACGTTCGAATTGAGCGCTGTGATCACGTTATCAACAACATCTTTTTCTGTTAAACCCAGTTCACCGGCGTGCACCCGGTCGATATCCATGCGCAGTGCGGGATAGTTGATGTCTTGCGGAATGTAAACCTGGCCGACGCCTGCGATGTTGCGAATTCGTCTGCCTAACTCCTGGGCCATGTCGTAGTCTTGGCGGCTGTTCCGGCCGGTAACCTGCACATCGATAGGTGCGGGCATGCCAGCATTCAACGTCGCATCCACCATAGATCCGGTTTGCACAAACGTCCGCACCTCCGGAATCTGCCGCGCGATGGCGTCCTCCACTTCATCCATGTAATGGAATGTGCTGGTTTTGTGATCGCCCACCAACTCAGCTTGCACTGTGGCCGTGTAAGGACCGGCATTGCTCGTGTACAGAGCCGAAAAGTCCGGCACCACGCCGATATTAGAAACCACCATCTTCAGGTCGGACCCCAGCGTTTGGCGAATCAGGTTTTCGATTTTCGATACATAGGCCTGGGTCAACTCAATGCGCGAACCAGTAGGCGCTTTTACGTTGATCGTGAATTGACCCGCATCGGTTCTCGGGAAAAAAGCCACTCCGAGTAGGGGATAAAGCGCCAGGCTGATAATGAACACGCCGCTTAGCGCAATAACGGTTAGGGCCGGGCGCGTGAGACAACGCCTGACGCCGGATTCATAGATATTCAACAACCGGTTAAACCCGGCATTAAAGCCGCTCGTGAATCTGCTCCACAAGGATTGCTTCTGGCGCGTGCGATCTGCGTAGTCGCCTGAAATTTCGCCCTCCACACTTTCGCCGTGCGCAGGGTGAGGCGCGCTGGTCAAAAATCGGGAGCAGAAGAGGGGAATTACCGTCATCGCGACAGCAAACGAGATCAATAAGGAAAGGCAAAACGAGAGCGCCAGCGCCGAAAACAGAAATTTGCTTACGCCGTATAGGAAAACCACCGGAAAAAACGCCACCACACCCACGAGCGTCGCAGCGAGAACGGCCAAAGTCACTTCTGAACCTCCGGCCTCCGCAGCCATCACCGGTGGCTCTCCCAGTTCGAGGTGGCGATAAATGTTTTCAAGCGAGATCACCGAATTATCGATAACTCGCGAAAATGCCAGCGCCATTCCACCCAGAATGAGTGTGTTTACCGTCGCCCCGAGCAGATACAAGACAATAAATGTGGCCAGCGCGGATAGCGGAATGGAAAGTAACACCGCCGAGGTCGCACGCGGGCTGCCCAAAAACAGCAGAATCATCAGGCTTGTCAGCGCAAGCCCGATAAGCCCCTCGTGAAGTACCGTATTAATTGCTTCTTTAACGAATACCGACTGATCGAATACAACACTCGCAACAAGCTGCTTGGGAATATCAAGCAGCTTTGTCAATAACTGCCGAACGCCATTGACAACAGAGATCGTGTTGGTATCGCCACCCTGCTTCATGATGGGAATGTAAGTGGATTTCTGTCCATCGATCCGCACAATGTTGTATTGAATGGCGCTCGCGTCTTCTGCATTGCCGATGTCCTTCACCGAAACCCACGAGTTGCCGACAGTCTTGATCGGCACATCGTTCAGCTCGCGCATGTTTTCGACCAAGCTGTTCGAATACACGTAGTAATCGAGCGGGCCAAGCTTCACATCGCCTGCCGGCAGAATCAAGTTCGATTGGTTCACCGCGCCGACGACGTCCATTGGGCTGAGTTGACGCGACATCAGCTTGTATGGGTCCACATAGACCATTACTTGCCGGTACTTGCCTCCAAACGGCGGAGGAATGGTCGCTCCGGGAACTACTGCGATCTGGTTTCGGATCGTAAATTGCGCGAGGTCGTGAAGCTGCGTCTCGCTCAGCCCGGCGCCTTTTACCGTCACGAGGCATACTGGCTGGCTGGAAGCATCAAATTTTAAAACTACCGGCGGAAGCGTCCCCGGCGGCAAGCGCTTCAGGTCCGCCAGCGCTAAATTGGATAACTCCGTGACATCGGTATCGGCGTTGGTTCCCGGCTGGAAAAACACCTTAATCAAGCTGACGCCCAGCAGCGAGCGCGATTCCATATGATCGATGCCCGCAGCCATGGTGAAGAATCTTTCGAGCGGGTTCGTGATGTCGTCCTCTATATCGGCGGGCGGCATACCCGAGTAAAACGTCGCCACGACGACCGTAGGAATGTTGATGGACGGAAATAAATCGACGGGCATCCGAACCAGGCAGGCCGCTCCGATAAGCGAAAGAGCAAGGCAGACGGCAACGATGAAATACGGATTGCGAATTGAAAAAACTGACATAGCTACGTTGCGCTAAACTACTTAGCTTTGATAACTGGCGGCTTCCGCTACTTTGACGTGCACCGCTTCACCCGGCCGTAGCGAGCTTCTGTCGCTGATGACAACTTCTTCGCCCGCTTGTAAACCGGAAAGTATCTCTGCGTTGGTATCGGTCTGCATGCCCAAGGCAACCTCGCGAGTTTGAATTCTGTTGTTCTGATCCACAACCAACACCGATGTGTGGTCGCCCTCCCGGTTAATCGCCTGCACCGGAATCACCAGCGCGTCCGCTTTTCGATCCAGCGCCAGCGTGGCCTCCGCGTACATGCCCGGAATCAAAACGCCTTCGGGGTTCGGCACGTCCACCTCCGTGTGCATGGTGCGTGTTGCATCCGTAACATCGACGGAAAACCTCGTCACCTTGCCGGGAAAACTGCGATCCAAAGACGGCACGCGCACGTTCACCGGATCGCCCGTCCTGATATATCTGACATACGATTCCGGTACCGGTATCACAAGCCGGAATAAGTCTTCCTGCGAAAGCTTCACTAACGGAAGAGCCTGGGTGGAGCTTGTCCCCGCCTGCATCAAAGTGCCCAGATTGGCATAGCGTTGCGTCACAACGCCGGCAAATGGCGCCGTGATCTTCGAATAATCGAAAAGCGCCTGATCGTGCGCCAGTTTCGATTGCGCCATCGCCATCTGGCTTTGCGCCGCCTGCAAACTGGCCTTCGAGGCTTCTATTTGCGCTTCCGCTGCCAGATCTTTTCCCTGCGCCTCGTCTACTTCCTGCTGCGCCACCAAACCCGGCTTGCTTTTCGCTACATTATTCAAACGCTCGAATTGCAGATGCAGCACATTGTGCTGCGCCTCGATTCGCGCCAGTTGGTGTTCGGCATCGGTCACCTGATCCGCCGCGCTTTTGATCGCGGCCTCATCCTCCTGTAACTGTGCCTGTAACTCAGGAATTTCGAGAACGGCCATCAACTGGCCCTTTTTTACGTGCGTGCCGTAATCGACGTATAGCTTCGAAACGTACCCGGATTCTTTCGCATACACATCAATTTCCTGAAAAGGCACCAGCTCGGAGGAGATATTCAGATACCGTGCCATCGGCTGGCGGGTAACTCTGGCAACGGCCACGAGCGGGGTGGAATTAGCGCTCGCGTTCGAAGTCCCGGCCTTTGCAACATCGCTATTGCCGCAGGAACAGAGCATCGCTGCCGCCATCACCGCCATGGCTGCCGGAAGGCCAACCGCTGTTTTCGAAAACATACCGCCGTTGCGAATGTGCTGGCGAATCATTTCACGTTCTGATGATGTCCCAGCTTCCCTGACGCCTCGCCCAATTTCTGCGCCAGTTCTTCAAAAGAAAATTTTCCTGACCGGCAAAAATCGATCAGTTCCGACTCCTCATGCAACAGCGTCTTTGCAACCTCGGGAATCTCTCCCGCAATCTGTGCCGGAACAGAGACTACACCGTTCTGGTCGCAATGCAGCAAGTCGCCCGGCTCGATGCGTAAGCCGTCGATTTCAACCGTACCGCCAAAATCGATCACGTGCGCATAAGCGTGCGAAACCGTGATGTTGCCCGCAAATACCTGGAGCCCCGCATCCGCCAGTCCCTCCAGGTGACGCGCCGCGCCATTCGTGATGTACGCTGTGCAGCCCAGCGAACGCGCAATTTGCGCATGAACGCGTCCTACTAACGCGCCCACACCCGGCAGGGGATCCACATCCTGAGCCACGATAAATCGTGGCGCCGGAAGTGTCAGCACATACGACCACCAATCCGGCCGGTCGTAATAACAGCGTCCCGCAATCGGCGTCGCGGAAGTACGAATGCGGGCCGTAACCGCGAATCCCGCTTTTGGAGAAAGCTGCGGAAACATGCAGCGCACGGACCCGTGCATGAACCCTTCGTTCCTGGTACGGACGTTAAATTGTTCGATTGCGTTCGAAATTGTGCAGGAATCGAACTGCTCCAGATCCTGTAAAGTCTCGGCTCTTATTGATGTGTTGTGTGAATGCGTCAATGCGTCGGCTCGCAGGCTTTCACTCCCCAATCTAAAAGCTGGCCTTGGCAGACGCCATACCGTTGTCGCCTAATTTTTTCGCAGAAATGGCAGTAGACGCGGCGATAGGCCCAGACCCTCGCGTGCCCGCCTGGATGCGGGAACCCGAATACCTTCACATGCCTGCGCAGCTACCGCTTAATTTCTCAAAAAAATACCGCAGCGACACAATATGCGCGCAGGCAAAACGCCGCTACTATTCCTGTATTGCAGCCGGGCATCGCACGTACGCCTGGCGCTGTTATGCCTCCGCTTCGAATCCTGATCTGCCATCGCCATCCCATCGTCCGAAGCGGTTTGCGCGTGTTACTTGAACCCGAGCCCGGCATCCGCATCGTCGCTGAAGCAGCCAACGGCGCCGAAGCCCTGGCATTGACGGATTACTGGCGCCCGGATATCGTCATCCTCGATCTGAACCTCACCCAAATGACAGGGATCTCCGCCGCGCGCGAGATTATTCGCAAGGGGCACAAGGCCCGCATCGTCTTTGTAACCGGTTACTCGGATGAAGAATACATTGCGGAAGCTTTCAAAGCCGGTGCGCACGCTTTCGTGCTGGCTGCATCCGCGCAAACGGATCTGATTCACGCCGTGAGGGCTGTTGCGCAGGAGCGCCGTTTTCTCAGCCCCGGCCTTACGTCGAAACTTCAGGATGCAGAGTCCGCGTGACCTAATCACACCGCACTAGCCGCGCGGCCGCATGCGGGAAATCTCACCTGGTAAATCCTGCCCGTCATTGGTACCAGAACTGATTCCCAATCGCCCGCAAAATCAACAGCTTTTGAACATTGAATCCATTTGGCGCGCTTGTTGCATAGAGTCGCTGCGGAGGAGTCGTAATGAGAAACATGGTTTTGGCCGGGCTTCTGACAATGGCATCCTTTGCCACTGCGATGCCCGCGCCACAGACTCAAACGTATTACCACCGCTCTCACTATTACGAACGAAAACAAACCAAGAAAAAAGCGGTTGAGCGAATCGGCGGCGGAGCAGCAGCAGGCGCCGTGGTTGGAGCCCTCGTCGGGCACGGCAAAGGCGCAGCCATAGGAGCGGGAGTTGGAGCGGGCGCCGGCGCCTTGTACAACCACCACAAGAAGGAAGAAGCCAAGAAAAAAGACGAACGGCTATCTTACCGCCGCAGTTATTAACTCGACCGTTTGTGCAGCTTCTGTCCACTAGCTGCCGCCAAATAATTCCTGAGCGGCTTGTTTGTCAGCGGAAATTTCAGGTCCGGTGCAATCTCTAACAAAGGTTCCAGCACAAACCGCCGTTCCAGCATGCGGGGGTGCGGAATGGTGAGTTGCGCCATCTCCAAAATCGCATTGCCGAATAGGAGAATATCCAGATCAATCGAACGCGGCCCTCGCCGCACTGCGCTCCCGCCCCGCACGCGTCCCAGATCCCGTTCGATGCGCTGCAACACCGTCAAAAGTTGCAGCGGGAAATAGCGTGTCTCGCAAGCCACCACCATGTTCAAAAACCAGGGCTGATTGGCCACGTCCTGCGGCTCCGTCTCATACACCGACGAGCGCGCAATCACCTGGATCTGATGTTGCGCCAGCAACTCCAGCGCATCGTTCAGGAATTTTTCCCGATCGCCCAGATTCGAGCCCAACGATAAATAGACAACTTTGGCCGGCAAGGAGTCTTTACGTTAAAACAGCGGGTCCTGCATCCCCGCGAAGCGATGCTTCCGGGGGACCTTGAAATACTCGAAAGCTCGCTCGGTCGCTACGCGGCCGCGAGGGGTGCGATCCAAAAATCCCAGTTGCATCAGATACGGCTCGTACACTTCTTCGATCGTGTCCGCCTGTTCATCAATCGATGCAGCGATCGTACTGAGGCCCACTGGACCGCCTCCGTACTTTTCAGCCACCGTCAGCATAATCTTCTGATCGATTTCGTCGAGCCCGTATTGATCCACCTTCAACAAATCCAGCGCAGCGCGCGCCACTGCGAAATCCACGTGCCCGTTCGCCCGCACCTGCGCATAGTCGCGCACGCGCCGCAGCAGCCGGTTCGCAATACGCGGCGTGCCCCGCCCACGCCGTGCGATCTCGTGTGCGGCATCGCCGGTAATCTCGACGCCCAACAAGCGTGCCGAGCGCTCGACGATCTTCGCCAGCGTCTCTTCGTCGTATGGATCGAGTCGAAGAACAATGCCGAAGCGCCCGCGCAACGGTGCGCTCAGCAGTCCTTGCCGCGTTGTCGCGCCCACTGCGGTAAATCGCGGCAGTGAAATGGAGTGCGTGCGCGCGCCCGGCCCGGTCCCGATCAAAATGTCCAGCCGGAAGTCCTCGAGCGCTGCATAAAGAATCTCTTCGATATCCGGCAGCAGCCGGTGAATTTCATCGATAAAGAAAACCTGCCGCGCGCGTACATTGCTTAGAATGCCCGTCAAATCGAGCTTTTTCTGCAATACCGGCCCGGCCGTCTGGTCCATCGCTACACCCAGTTCGTGAGCGATAATGCCTGCCAGCGTCGTTTTGCCAAGGCCCGGCGGCCCGCAGAGCAGAACATGATCCATCGCCTCGCCTCGCCGCTTGGCCGCTTCAATAGCGATCGATAACTGTTCCACAACGTGCGGCTGTCCCGCGAAATCCGCAAGCGTCAGCGGGCGCAGCGCCGCTTCAAACTGGCGCTCGTCTTCTTGCGGAGCGGGAGAAACCATGCCCGGTGGGCGCATCAGATTCAACTTAACGCACAAGCGCCAGGGCAGCGCGGAAGAACGGCTCAAATTCATCCGGCGCGCCGCGTTCTTTCACTTTTCGAACTGCCTCTTCCGCCGCCCCGCGCGAACATCCCAGATTCTGTAAAGCCGAAAGTACGTCGCGCTCGAGAGCCGTCCAGGCAGGGCCAGGTTCCGCGGCCGCCTGCACTGCTCCCGCTTCCACCCCCACCAACTTATCTTTCAGCTCCAGCACGATGCGCTCGGCCGTCTTCTTCCCAACCCCGGGAATGCGCACTAGCCGCTGCACGTCGCCCCCGCGAATTGCCGCTACCAGTTCAGGAGTCGGCAGGCCCGAAAGAACCGTCACCGCAAGCTTAGGCCCGATCCCGCTCACCGCGATCAGCCGCTCGAAAACAAGCTTTTCTTCCACCGTCGCAAAGCCAAACAGCAGCAGCGCATCCTCCCGCACATGGGTATAAATACGCAGCGCCACCGCGCTGCCTTCTCTGGGAATGGACGTGTAAGTCGAAATCGGAATTTGCACGTCGTAGCCGACGCCGCCCGCTTCTACAATCACCTGATTAGGATGCTTTTCGAGAACAATACCGCGAAGGTGCGCAATCATGAGCCAGGATCAACCATTATCCGCAATAAGCTCTGAAATGCGTTACCATCCCTGATTTTTCCGTATCTAATCTTCAAATGAATACAAGCAATGACGCCCGCGGTTTTCGCCCTAACCGGCGCGAATTTGTGGAGACGGCTGTTGCGGGCGCCGTTGCGGGCGCGCTTCCCTCCGATGCGCAATCACCCGCTGCGCCGGCCAGCACCGAATGCACCTTACGCGTCAACGGCGAAACGCACCGCCTGGACCTGGACCCTCGCGTTTCCCTCCTCGACCTTCTGCGCGAGCACTTGCAACTCACCGGTACCAAAAAGGGCTGCGATCACGGCCAGTGCGGCGCCTGCACCGTGCTGGTAAATGGCCGCCGCATCAATTCCTGCCTCACCTTCGCCGTGATGCATGATGGCGACGAAATCACCACAATTGAAGGCCTGGCGCGCGGCGCCGAATTGCATCCCTTGCAGGCAGCTTTCATTGAGCACGACGGCCTGCAATGCGGCTATTGCACGCCCGGCCAGATCTGCTCCGCCGTGGCGCTTTTGAGCGAGCTGAAAGCAGGCGCTCCGAGCTTCGTCACACCGAATATCGCGGACCTAAAACCGCTAGAGCTTACCGAGGACGAAATCCGCGAGCGCATGAGCGGCAATATCTGCCGTTGCGGCGCATACGTGGGGATCGTGGCCGCTATACGGTCCGTTGCGGAGGGTCAAAAAGCATGACGCCTTTCACCTATTCCTGCCCGAAAACCATTGAAGAAGCAATCGTAGCGGCCGAATCCGGCCCGGATGTGCGATTCATCGGCGGCGGCACCAATCTGATCGATCTGATGAAAATGGGCGTCGAGCACCCGCGCCGAATCATCGATCTCAATAAGCTGCCGCTCAAAATGATTGAGGAGCATAACGGCGGCCTGCGCATCGGAGCGCTGGTTTCAAACACCGATGCAGCCAATCATCCGTTGGTCCGTTCCCGCTACCCGGTCCTGAGTCAAGCCATATTGGCCGGCGCCACGCAGCAGTTACGAAACAAGGCCACCATGGGCGGCAATCTGCTCCAGCGCACGCGCTGCTATTACTTCTACGACCCGAGTTTCGAAGAATGCAATAAGCGCCGGCCCGGCAGCGGCTGCGCGGCCATCAAAGGCTACAACCGTATTCACGCCATCCTGGGCGCAAGCGATCAATGCATCGCCGTCCAGCCCAGCGATATGTGCGTTGCCCTCCTGGCGCTCGATGCGGTCGTGCAGGTTGACGGTCCTCCGCGCTCCATCCCCATGCGCGATTTTCACCGCCTGCCCGGTAGCACTCCTCAAATCGATACCAATCTGCAGCCCGGCCAACTGATCACCGCAATCGATCTGCCGCCCATTCCGTACGGGCGGCGGTCGGTTTACATCAAAGTGCGGGATCGCAATTCTTTCGCATTCGCCCTCGTCTCGGTTGCCACTGTGTTGGATACGCGTCCCGATGGCGTCATCCGCAAAGCGCATATCGCCTTGGGCGGCGTCGCCATGAAGCCCTGGCGCGCCACCAAAGCCGAGCAGCTATTGGCCGG
Organism: Terriglobia bacterium; assembly: GCA_021324185.1. Lineage (GTDB taxonomy): Bacteria > Acidobacteriota > Terriglobia > Bryobacterales > Bryobacteraceae > Bog-105. The sequence continues at coordinate 18,256 of JAJPJN010000067.1, forward strand.
CAAAAAGCCGGATGAAAACACGCTGCGTGCTGCGGCCGGAGCAGAATTGCAGCCGGCCAAAGGCTATCGTGACAATGCATTCAAAATCGAGCTGGCCAAGCGCTGCATTATACGCAGCGTGCAATCTGCACTGCGCGCCGGTTAAGCACAAGGAGTCTGAGCATGGAAAACATAATTGGCGAACCGCTGGATCGCATCGATGGACGGCTCAAGGTGACTGGCCGCGCGGTCTATGCCTATGAACACAAAATTCCGAATGCTGCAACCGCCGTGCTGGTGACCAGCACCATCGCCAAAGGGCGTATCGCCTCGATTGACAGTAAAGCCGCCGGACGCGTGCCGGGCGTCTTGCTTGTCCTCACCTGGGAAAACGCGATCAAACTCAATAACCCTCTGAACACCGCCGCCCCCGGTCACGAGCGTTCACCCGCCCGCGCCATTACCGCTCTGCAGGACAACCTGGTGCGCTACGCCAATGAACCTATCGTCGTAGTCGTCGCAGAATCTTTTGAAAGCGCCGAACAGGCTGCATCGCTCGTCGAAGTGCGCTACACGCCTGAGCCGCACCACGTCAATTTGGAAAGCAGATTATCCGAGGCCTACACGCCGAAGAAAGCCGGTGGCGGCGGAGATCCCGCGGTCAGTAAGCGCGGCGATATGAACGCCGGAATGAGCCAGGCCGATCTGCGTCTCGAGCAGACCTATTCGACGCCGTTTGAAGTCCACAATCCGATGGAACCGCATGCCACCATCGCTGTGTGGGATGCGCCCGATCGACTGACCCTTTACGATGCCACCCAGGGAATTTTCTCCGATCGCGGCCGGGTCGCCTCGCTCTTCGGCCTCAAGCCGGAAAACGTCCGCGTCATCTCGCCCTACCTGGGCGGAGGTTTCGGAAGTAAAGGGCCGGTGTGGTCTCATGTGGCGCTGGCCGCCATGGCTGCCAAAAAACTGAACCGGCCGGTCAAACTGGCCGTCAAGCGCCCGCAAATGTTCGGCATGCTCGGGCTGCGCTCCCAGACCAGGCAGACGCTGCGTATCGCAGCCAGGCGCGACGGCACCATAACAGCGCTCGGCAACGATACCTGGTCCCACACCTCCAGCTTTGATGAATTCGTCGAAGCTTCGAGTCTTTGCGCGCGTATGCTCTACCAATCGCCGAACAACAGCACCGCGCAGAGGCTTGTCGTCTCCGATATTGGCACGCCTTCTTATATGCGCGCGCCGGGAGAAGCCCCGGGCACTTATGCACTCGAAGCCGCAATGGATGAGATGGCGTATGCGCTAAAAATGGATCCGCTCGAGTTCCGGCTGAAAAATTATGCCGAAACCGATCCGGAAGAGAACAAGCCGTGGTCCAGCAAATCCCTGAGTGACTGCTACCGCATGGGCGCCGAACGTTTCGGCTGGCGCCGGCGGCCGTTGGAGCCGCGTTCCATGCGCGACGGCAACACTTTAATCGGCTGGGGCATGGCGACATCGGTATATCCCACGCGCAGAAGCGTCTCGAACGCCAGCGCGCGTCTCAATGCCGATGGAACCTTTTCTGTAGATGCCGGTACGCAAGACCTGGGAACCGGCACCTACACAATCATGACGCAGGTTGCCGCCCAGAGCTTCGGAGTTGAGCCCCAACAGGTAAAGTTTCGCCTCGGCGATACGGAGTTTCCGCAAACACCCGTCTCCGGCGGATCGCAGACTGCTGCCAGCACCGGCTCCGCTGTCCATCTGGCCGCCCAGGCGCTGCGCGAGAAATTGATTCAAATGGCGGTGAGCGATCCGGCCTCGCCGCTTTCCGGAGTCAGTGCGCAGGATGTCGTGCTCGAAGCCGGCCGCCTTTATGCCAGAGGCAATCCGTCCAAAAGCGAAACGTTCCAGCAACTGCTGGCACGGCAGCGGCTGCCATACCTCGAGGCCAAAGCCGATGCCAGGCCCGGCGAAGAAAAGAACCAATACTCCATGTATGCCTTCGGCGCTCAATTCGCTGAGGTGCGCGTGGATGCAGATTTCGGGCAGATCAGAGTCTCGCGCATGACCGGCTGCTTCGGCGCAGGAAAGATTCTGAACGCGAAAACAGCCCGCAGCCAGTTCATGGGCGGGATGATCTGGGGTATCGGCATGGCCCTTTATGAACATGCCGCCATGGATGCACGGCTCGGGCGCTTCGTGAACAATAATCTGGCGGAATATCAGTCCCGGCAAATCTCGACATCGGGCACATCGAAGCAATCTGGGTGGATGAAAAAGATGACCACGTCAACCCGATCGGCGCCAAGGGCATCGGCGAAATTGGTATCACCGGTGCAGCCGCAGCCGTCGCGAACGCCGTCTTTCACGCCACCGGCAAACGCGTCCGCGACCTTCCCATTACTCTCGACAAGCTGCTTGCATAAGGTCCCGGAACCCGGCATCCTGCTTCCGGCTCCCCGCCTTTTTGCGCTATCATCAGCAACTGAATGGCTCAAGTTGACCTTCGCCCGCTATCCCTCGGCGAGATTCTCGACCGCACGTTTACGCTCTTCCGCCGCTACTTCGTGCTTTGGATCGGAATCACGGCCATTCCGCAGTTGATTGCACTCGCGTTTCAGCTTTCGCGCACTTTTGTAATTGGTTCAGCCGGTTGGGCCGGAACCAGCATCCAGATCATATTGCTGTCCATCGTCGCAATTCTGATTGCTTACATCGCCTCGCTGTTTGCCCAAGCCGCCACCTTCCTGGCCGTCACAGACCTGTACCTCAGCCGTCCGGCATCCGTAGCCAACTGCCTTCGGCGCGCTCTGAGCGAAATCGGCACGGTCTTCGGTGTCGGCTTTCTCACCGGTCTCGCGATTTTAGCAGGCCTGATTGCCCTCATCGTTCCAGGTATCTACATCGGGTGCCGCCTCATCGTCGGCGTTCCCGCGGCCATTGTCGAACAGCGCAGTCCTTCCGATGCTGTGGGCAGAAGCTGGCGCCTCACCAGCGGCAATGCCGGCCGCGCCTTCGTTATGGTTCTGCTTTATTTGGTCCTGGCAGTCGCCGCCACCACCATCGTGCAGGCGCCGTTCCTTATCGCTGTCGCTTTCTATCGAAATAACTACTCGATGCTCCAGGTCTGGACCGCCTGCATGCAGGTGGCTAGCACCCTGGTAAATATTGTGGTGAGTCCCATCATCCTCATCGCCACGTCCATCTTCTACTTCGATCTGCGCGTCCGCAAGGAAGCCTTCGATCTCCAGTTCATGATGGATCCGGCAAGCGAGCGCATAACGCCCCCGAGTGCAGGCACGGTGCCCTCGATCTTATCCTAGGCTGCACTCGCTTGAAAGCAATCTGTTGCTTTCTCCTGCTCCTCTGCTTTATCTCCGGCGCGCTCGCTGCACCGGACAGAACTGCCTCGCTCGCCCAGGAAATCGCCGCGCCCAAGCCTCTCGGTGTTTCCATGCAGGCAGTCCGTGCTGATCTGAAACAGATCCTTTCTGCTCCCGAGTTCTCTGAGACCGTTCATGGCCCCACCCCATGGGAGCGCTGGAGGCGGCAATTCATCGAGTGGCTGGCCAGGCGTCTCGAAGGGCTGTTCAAAGCCATCGCGCAGCACCCCGGCACGGTCCAGATTGTCTTCTGGCTGGCGGCCGTTGCTGCGCTCGGGCTCACCGGGTTTCTCATCTTTCAACTGTTTCGGCGAGAAGAACGAATTCTCTGGAATACTGCCGCTGCTGTGCCGCTTCCAAGTGGCGGTGCGCGCGAATGGATTCGCGCTGCGCAATCGGCGCAGGCGAAAGGTGATCTGAATCAGGCGATTCAGTGCCTCTATTGGGCTTCAGTCGCGCAGTTGCAGGAATCTGGCGCGCTGCCCAAAACTCCCGCACACACGCCGCGTGAACTGCTGCGGGCCGCTCGCGCTGGCTCGCTAGCTTCGCCTCTTCAGCGCCTCACTGCCGCCTTGGAACGATTCTGGTATGCCCGCATCACAGCCGCGCCGGAAGACTTCGCCCGCTGCTTGGAAGATGCCGCTGCGCTGGGGTGCAAGCTGGCATGAGCAGGGCCGACCGGATCGTCCTATCTGCGGCCGCCGGCCTTTTCCTTGTGCTCGCGGTCGCTGTATTCTTAACCTCGTCTGTATCGGAAGAGCAAACCTCGCCCATCCCGTCGAGCTATGCCGGCAATCCAGGCGGTGCGCGCGCCGCCTATCTGCTACTCCAACGTTTAGGAGTGCGCATTGAGCGTCTGGAAGAACCGCCGCTGCGTCTCGACGGCCAGAACGCCACACTCATCCTCGCCGAGCCGCTACTTGCGCCTTCTCACCTCGAGCGTGCAGGCTTGCGCCGCTTCGTCGAAAACGGCGGGCGCGTGCTGTTTTGCGGATCCAACAGGCGCGCCTTCTTCCCCTGGGTCAAGCTCGACAAATTGCCGTCGCAATCCGCCGACATCGCCGTCATCGGCCGTGGCGAGCTGGTCTGGTGGCCTGACGCCAAGCCGCTCACCAATGCGGCGCTGCAGCAGGATCGAAACCTCGCCTTGTTTCTGAATAGCGCCGGTTTTGAAAGCCGCAAAACCGTTTACTGGGACGAATATTTTCACGGTGAGCGCAGATCGCTCTGGGACTACGTCGGCCGCGTAGCTGCGGTGCGCTGGGCCTTGCTGCCCCTGTGCGTCCTGTTGATCGCTGCCTTGCTCACCTTCAGCCGCAGATCGGGTCCGTTGGTTGTGCCCGCCCGCGTCTCGCGATTATCCCCGCTCGAGTTCGTCGACAGTTTGGGCGCCCTCTATCGAAAAGCAAAAGCCTCATCGCTTGCTGTAGAAGTAACCGCGCACGAGTTGCGGCTGCAACTCTTGAGGCGCCTCGCCCTGCCATCGAAGACGCCGGATCCGGATCTTGCGCGCGCCGCCGCCACACGCCTGCGATTAGATGAGCGAGAATTGCTAAAAACTCTGGAGCAGGCGCGAGCGGCCGCGCAAACCCGGTCTCTATCGCCCTCCCAAGCTGTCGCTATTGTGCAAAGCTCCCAGCGCTTTACCGCCTTGCTCGCTCGAGCGGCTTCAGAACGAAACGATTGAATGGAACATCTCACCACCCTCGCCGCGCACGTCCGGCGCGAACTCTCAAAAATCATCGTCGGCCAGACCGAAGCCGTCGATCAATTGCTGCTGGTGCTCGCCTGCGGCGGCCATGCGCTCATCGAAGGCGTGCCCGGCGTCGGTAAGACGCTCGCCGCCAAATCACTCGCGCGCGTTTGCGGGCTCGATTTTCATCGCGTCCAATGTACCCCTGACCTCATGCCCGCCGACGTGACCGGCACCAATGTCTTTCGCATCGCCGACAGTACGTTTCAACTCCATCGCGGCCCGGTCTTCACTGATCTTCTTCTCGTCGACGAGATCAATCGCACGCCGCCGCGCACCCAGTCTGCCTTGCTCGAAGCAATGGAAGAGCGCCAGGTCACCATCGATGGCGTTCGTTATCCGCTTTCTGCCAACTTCACCGTGCTCGCCACTCAAAACCCCATCGAATTCGAAGGCACCTATCCGCTGCCCGAAGCACAGCTCGATCGATTTCTCTTCAAAATCCGCATGGATTACCCGGCCCTTGAAGAAGAAGCAACCATTCTGGCCCGCTACGAAACCGGTTTCGATGCGCGCCGCTGGCTGGATGTGCCCCTTGATCCCATCGATGGCGGTGTCCTTGCCGCCGCCCGCGCTGAGATCGAACAGGTGCGTATTGAGCCCGGCCTGTTCCCCTACATCGTCGCCATTGTTCGCCGCACGCGGGACTGGCCGGCCGTCGCCCTGGGAGCAAGCCCGCGTGCCGCTGTCGGCCTGTTGTACGTCGCCCGCGCGCTGGCCGCCATGGATGCCCGCGATTATCTTTTGCCCGATGACGTCAAGTCCGCCGCGCTTCCCGTTCTCCGTCACCGCCTCGTGCTGAAGCCGGAAGCAGAAATGGAAGGCCTGCAGCCCGATCACGTCATCTCGCAAATTGTCAACAGCGTCGATATCCCCAAGCGCACGGCATGACTGCGGGACTTACTCCGGAGCGTGTCGACGTCGCCTCCGCGCCTAACGGCCGCTTCGCCTACGCCTTCGCTCCACGGTTCTTTCTGGCCGCCGCGCTGGCATTCGTCTGGATTGTCCCGCTCTTCTGGTCCGTCCGCTGGGCGGCTGTGTTGATCGGCTGGATCATCCTGGTATTCGCCGCGTGGCTCTGGGACGCGCGCCGCCTGCCTGCGCCAAATCGCCTCACCATTTCGCGCGCCTTCAGCGGCCCGCTCCTGCTGGCGGAAAGCTGCCAGGTCACGATTGAGGTCGTCTCTCCTTCACGGCTTCCCCTGCGCCTGTTTATCGTGGATGAGCTCGCTCCGCAGCTCTGCGCGGAAGTTCCGCAATTCGAACTGATTCTCCCGCCGCAGAGCACAGTGCGGCATAGCTTCACAATTCTTCCCCGCAAGCGCGGTGACGCCCATCTCGGCTCCATTTTCTTCCGCTACCGAAGCGGCTTTGGATTTGCCGAGCGCTGGGCCGTGGCCCGCCTTCGCCAGAAAATCTGTGTTCTTCCCGATATCGCCGAAGCCAACCGCCAGGCGCTGTTTCTCATTCGCAATCGCAAGGCGGATGTTGCCCAGCGGCGCCATCGTGATCCCGGCCTGGGCCGGGAGTTCGAATCGCTGCGCGAATATCGCGAAGGCGACGAACTGCGCGAGATCTGCTGGACCGCCACCGCGCGCCGCCATCATCCGGTCACGCGCACCTTTCAATCGGAACGTACGCAAACCGTTTGGGCAGTTCTCGATTGCGGCCGCCTCATGCGCGCGGAAATCGCGCACGCCGGAGGCGATCTGCGGCTAACCAAGCTCGATTATGCCGTGAACGCGGCACTATCGATTGCGCGCATCTCCACCCAGCACGGGGATCGCTTCGCAGCGCTTGCCTACGGCCGCAGCATCCAGCAGGCGCTCGCCGCGGGCGCCGGTCCTCTCCATATGCGGCGCTGTGTCGACGCCCTCGCTCATGTCTCGGCCGAGCCCGCGGAAGGAAATCACACCTTGGCTGCCCGCGTGCTCCTGCAGAAGCAAACCCGCCGCGCGCTGGTCCTCTGGATCACCGATTTTGCCGAATCGCCCGCCACGCCCGACGTCGTCGAGTACGCCATCCAACTCGCGCGCCGCCATCTCGTGCTCTTCGTAGCCATCAATCAACCGGATTTAGCTCGCGCCGCACATCACGTCCCCGAAGATGAGCAGCAGATGTATCGGGCGGCAGCCGCTCTCGGTCTCTTGCAGCGCCGCGAGGTCTTATTACGAACGTTGCGGCAATCGGGAGTGCTGGCGCTCGAAATGCCCGCCGCAAAACTCGCCACCAGTGTTGTCAATGAGTACCTGTCGATTAAAGATCGCAACCTGCTTTAGCTGTCCTTCGTTGTCGCGATCGTCACGCGCGACGTGAGATACAAAATCAGCGCGGTAAGCAGCACAGCGGCCAAAGCGAACTTCAGGCCCGGCGCCGCATGCGTTGGTGAAAAAAAACCTTCAATCGTGCCCGCAGCCAGCAGTATCGGAATCGTGCCCACAAGCAAGCGCACCGCGCGGCTGCCCGCCGCAACCAGCGCTTCACGCCTCGGTAGCAGGCCGGGAAACAGCAGCCCGCGCGCGAGTTCCAACCCCGCCGCGCCCGCAATCAGAATTGCCGGTATCTCCAGCACCCCGTGCGGCGCCACAAAACTCCACAGCGACAGCGCCATCCCTGCTTTCGCCGTCGCTGCCCCGATCACGCCCACCATCATGCCGTTGAATACCATCAGCCAGATCGTCCCAATCCCCGTTACGCCCAGCGCGAATGCCGAAAACGCCACGCTGATATTGTTCGTTGTGATGAAGGAAGACGCCAGCGGCTTCACTGCAATCACGGGCTCGGTCCACATCTTCCGCTGGTCGATAATATCCATCATTTGCGGGCCCAGAAAGCGGTGAGCAAACGATGGGTCATGCGCCGCCGTCGCCCAGCCCGCCAGCGCGCCCGCGGCGAATAGGCCGGCCGTTAACAGGAACATTGGCAGGCACTCGCGAAACAGCCGCGGGTACTCGGTCACGAAAAATCGCAGGATGCGTTTGCCTTCCGCCTGCTGTGCGGCATATAAAAAGTTATGGCAGCGCCCCAGCAGATGATTCAGGTAAGCGGCCGTAGCTGCGCTTGTCCGGTCTTCATTTACGGTCGCCAGATCGGACGCCGTCTGCCGGTACAAAAACGCGAGTTCCTGAAGTTCCTGTCCCGAAAGCGTTCGCAACCGGCGCTCGGCCGCATCCAACAATTGCTCCAGCCGCTGCCAGTGTGCAGTACGTTTCGAGAGCCAGCGCCTTGAAATCATGATGCCCGATCCAACCCGTTCCGCTGTTCCAGAAGGCTTTCATGAAACCCACACGGTGGAAACACCGGAGCAGACAAATATAGAGTTTACTGTGGCGGGCGTGGGCAGCCGCGCGCTCGCGTTTCTGCTGGATAGCTTAATCGAAGGCGCAGTTGTACTCATCGTCCTCATCGTGCTTGCGCTATTTAGCTCGCTGTCTGGCGCTGCCCTGCGCGCTGCCGGAGCCTGGGTTCTGGCCGCCGTAATCATCCTCGCCTTCCTGCTGTACTACGGCTATTTCGCAATCTTTGAATACCTCTGGAACGGCCAGACACCGGGCAAGCGCGTCATAGGCATTCGCGTCATCAAAGATTCAGGACGCCGCCTCACCGCCTTTGAGACCATCAGCCGCAACCTGCTCCGCATCGTCGATCAGCTTCCAGCCTTCTATGCCGCCGGCATCATCACCGCCTTGCTCAACCGCCAGAACAAACGCATTGGCGATCTCGTTACCGGCGCCATTGTTGTTCGCGAGCGCAAGCCGGCAGAGTTGCGGCCCGGCTGGCCATCCGATCTGAATGCTGCGCCTCCGCGCGCTCCGCTCGGAGCAGAACGCCTCAGCGAAGATGATCTGATCCTGATTGAATCTTTCCTCGCGCGGCGCTCGCAGCTCGCTCCCGATATCCGCTGGCGCATGGCGAATGAAGTCTTGCGCCGCGTTGAGTCAAAATTGAACTTCCGTCCCGAAGAGCGCGCCGGCATCGAGCATCTCTTAGAAGCCGCCGTTGCGGAGCGCAGAGGCGGAATGTAGACTTCACTGAGCGGAACGGCTGCGCCGGATCGTCTGCACAACTAACGACCCCAACGCCGAGTACGCATCCAGATCCGAAACTTTTTCGAAGTACTCCGTCGCCCCCAACTCTTTCGCGCGTTTCATATCGCTCGGCGAGCGCGACGACGTCACAATAATCACCGGCATATGCCGAGAACGGTGCGACTTTCGAAGCTCCGCCAGCACTTCGTGCCCGGTGTGCTTGGGAAGGTTCAGATCAAGCAGCGTGATATCGAATCCAGGCAAGCTCGCATCGCCATCCAGCGCTTCCAGAATGCGAATCGCCTCCTGCCCGTCAATCGCCAGCACGATTTCGAACTGCACCGGCTGTGCCGCAAGAATTTCTTCTACGATCATCACGTCCGCTGCGTTGTCCTCCACCAGCAGCACGCGATAAGGACGCGTGGGTATGTCGGTTATTTCGCTTGGTTGTTCCTCAAACGCGGCCCGCGGCGCAATCGGCGGGGCAGTGGCCGGCGTGAATTCAGTAACACTCAGAATGCATACCACTTCATGCGCAGAACGCGCACACGGCTCAAGTTTCCACATTTTGGTTGGAGACTCAAACCCCAATGGTAGTACGTCTTATGGCGGTGAACAAAAGGTTTTAATAATGAAATGCGAGCATCGTAAACGAGCTCACATTCAATATGTGGTGGTCGCCTTCTATTTCGGATTGGCCGGTATCGACTCGATCAGTTGCTTTGCAGTTTTCCCTCGCGGGCTATTCTGCCAGTTGTCCAGTTGATTATCGCTGGAGAGCCAATTCGGCAGAGATAAAACCAGGTAGTGGGCCAGGCCGCTGAGGAATGGCTCATACGTGTTCCGGAAAGCAGCTAACGTCTGCTCTGCTTCACTTTCGTCAACAAAGAGCAATCCCGCTTCAGTAAGGCTAGTGCTCAATCGGCGGAAGTCCTGGGAAGAGAGCCGGTCGCCGCTCGGAGGTCGGGCCCCCACTTGGAACACTCTGCCCATTTCTATCACGGCTTGCCGCGCAGTCGAAAACGTCAGGCGCCCTTGGAAAGTACGTACTCCTTTGAAGCCTACCATTAGGAGCGCACAGGTATCCATGATCGCGGTTAGCGCAGCTAACCACGACTGGTTGTCGTGCTGCGATCGATAATAGGCCAACATCGGATAGGAAAGTTGACTCTCGAGAAGTTCGGCCGACCACTGCTGCCACTCCCGGAGTAAGTCTTCCAAACTATCCATACTGTGCGCTTCTGCATGGCGGCTCAACAGGGTCGTAGCGCAAGGTGGAGATCCGGCCGCAGCGTCGAGCAATATGACCTGAGCTTCGCGTCGCGAAAACAACTGATAAAGGACAGGTAAGTAGCCGATAACGGTGGCGATGAACCCGAGTCCGATTCCTGCCTGAGCGGCGGCCAACAATTTCGTGAAAGCTGTGTGCGGCACGATGTCGCCATAGCCCAAGGTAAAGAACGTAACGCCGCTGAAATAGAGTTGATCGAACCAGGAAAGGTGGTGCTCTGATTGAGTGAGGCCGAGTGACCAAAACAGCGTGCCGAAGCTGAGGATTAAGCCAGCAGCCCAGATCACGAGAAGTCCCACCAGCGAAAGCGGTCCATAAAGACTCAGAAAGTTGTGGCGCCTGTCTCGCGATTGAATGCGGCGCGCGATTGCCGACCAGAACAACCAGGTGAAGCGAAAAAAGAATCTGACAAGACGCCGGCGGCTCTTGATTCGCCTGGGAAGCAGCATCACCTCAAATGCATCATGCAGAATGAGCAAAAGCACAGCGATGCTGATGATCGCCAGGATCGTTGTTGTCACGCGTCACCCTCCTTCGGGTTTGGATGCATATCATTGACTGAAAGCTCGACAGCTCTTTGTGCTCGATTTCGTACCGGGCCGGCGGGTGCTCAGATCGCGGTCTTGCGATCCTGTCTTGTGAGCCGGTAGAGGAACTCGCGGACACGGACCGTGTCAGTTACGTTGTAGCGGGCTTTACTCGGTCCGCCCCCCACGTGAACACTCCAGGCGTCTTCAGGAAGGCGCGCGAACAGGTCTTCGTCGGTTCGATCATCACCAATAGCGAGAATAAATCCGGCGCCGGCGTATTCGGGCGCCAACTCGCTTGCGAGGGCGCCCTTGTTGGCCCACATTGGTTTAACCTCAACAACCTTGTTTCCGCGGTAGGGACGCAATTCAGTTTCGGCCAGCATGCCTTCGAGCATGGCGACCAGTTCTGTCGCGAGCCAATCGCCGAATTCCGCTTCAATCGTGCGGTAATGCCACACCAGTGCGAATTCCTTTTCCTCGATGAAACTGCCGGGCGTTCTATCCACAAAATGTTCGAGGATGGGCCGGACGGAATCCTTCCATTGCGTTTCCGCGGAGCGGCCCTGCCAGGCGGTGCTGCCCGGCAAACGCCAGCGGGCGCCATGTTCGGCTGCGAGCCCGAGGTGCGGCACTTGACCGAGCCAGCGCTCCAGGTCGGCGGCGCGCCGGCCCGAGACGACCATGACGCAATTCGCCGGGTCACTCGTGAGCTGTGCGAGCAAATTCCGGAGATTGTCATCAGGAGTCGCTTCATTCGGCCGGGCAGCAAGCCGCACGAGCGTACCATCGTAATCGAGCAGCAACAGACGCCTGGCAGCTTTTCGATACGCATCCTCCAACTCGTCGACGGGCAACAACGGCGGCCTCTCGGGGGCGTGCTCGCGGCGTATTTTCACGGTTTCGTCCAGCAGCATAAGAAAGCGATCACCCCAGGCGAACACGTTATTGCGAATCACGCGCTCATGCAGCGCGAGCATGCGGTCCCGTTTCTCGTCCTCACTCAGGTCGAGTGCGCGCGCCACAGTGAACGCGGTTCGCTCCTGGTCGAAGGGATTGATCAGCAGCGCCTCACCCATCTCGGCCGCAGCACCCGCGAACGCGCTTAACACCAGCACGCCGTTACCATCCGGTTGGCATGCAACATATTCCTTTGCGACCAGATTCATCCCGTCCCGCAGCGGAGACACCCAGGCGATATCGGCGAACTGATAAACGGCGACCAGCTCCGGTCGAGAGATGCCGCGGTGGATATAGACAATCGGCACCCAATCCGGCGTGCCGAACTCACCATTGATTTCCGAGATCAGCTCATGCACTTCGCTGCGCAGTTCCTGGTAGCTTCCGATGTTCTCGCGGGAAGGCACAGCGATCTGCAGCAGCACGACTTTTCCGATAAATTCCGGGTGGCTGCTCAAAAGGCGGCGGAACGTTCGCAGACGATCCGGAAGCCCTTTCGTGTAATCGAGCCGGTCAACCGCTACGATTACCTTCCGTCCACTGTATTGCGCGCGTAATTTCTCAAGCTCCGCCTGCGTCTCGGGCTTATCCTGGTACCCAAGAAACTCATCAGGGGCGATTCCGATGGGCAGTGCTTGCAAGCGTACTTCGCGCCCCGGCGCTTCCACGCGGTCGACCGTGCTCTCAATACCTAGCAGACGCCGCAAAGACATCCGGAAATGCTGAAGGTGCAAGTGCGTGTGAAATGCGATGAGGTCCGCGCCCAGCACCCCGGCAAGCAATTCCTCCCCGCGGGGCAGAATCGAAAAAATGTCAGAGCCGGGAAAGGGTATGTGAAGAAAGAATCCAATGGCGGCGTCCGGGATCCTCTCGCGGAGCATGCCGGGCAGCAGCATGAGATGGTAATCATGAACCCAGATCCGATCACCCGGCCGGAACTCATCGGCAACCGCAGAGCAGAACCTGCGATTCGCTTCGATATACGCCTCCCAGTTCTCCGAGGCGAAGTGCAGACGCGAGGGAAAACTGTGAAACAAAGGCCAGAGCGCCTGATTCGCATAGCCCTCATAGAACTTCTCCAGCAGCTCTGCCGGTAAATCGACTGCTATGCACGATTGCTCTTGACGGAGGAGTTCAATTGCTTCCTGGGGCTCTTCCTCCTGCGCGCCGGACCAGCCAATCCAAACGCCCCCCGCTCGCTTCAGAATGGGGTCCATGGCGGTCGCAAGGCCACCGGCACTCCGCTTCGTTGTCCACTCCCCGCCTTCGCGCACGAGCGCCACGGGAAGACGATTGGAAACCACTATCAAACGCGAGCTATCCGCCATCTCATTGGATAGACGCGCAGGGGCGTTTAGACTGTACCGGATTCCGCCCAGCTCACACAGCCGCTTTAAGCAATCGCCGCTTCTAATTCCGCAACGTGCCGCCGGCGCTCGCTATTTTTGGCCTGCGTGTTCTCCGCGCCTTCAAATTTCACCGAGACCAGCTTCGAAACGCCGGGCTCCTGCATGGTGACCCCGTACAGCGCTTGTGCCGCTTCCATCGTTCGCTTGGCGTGTGTGATGACGATGAACTGCGTCTGATCGGACAGCTCGCGCAGCAGCCTGGTAAGCCGTTCGATATTCGGTTCATCGAGCGGTGCGTCTACTTCGTCCAAAATGCAGAACGGGCTCGGCGTGTATTGGAAAATCGCCATCAGCAGCGCCATCGCCGTCAGCGATTTCTCTCCGCCCGAAAGCAGCAGCACGCTTTGCAGCTTCTTTCCCGGAGGCGAAGCCACAATATCGATGCCCGATTCCGCCGCATTCTCTTCATCGGTCAATCTCATTTCGCCGGTGCCGCCGCCGAATAACGTCGTGAACATCACCCGGAAGTTTTCGTTGATCGCCTGAAACGCTTCCGCGAACCGTTTGCGCGATTCGGTATCGATCTCCTGAATCGCCTTCTCGGTATCGCGTATCGAATCAAGCAGATCCTGCCGCTGCGCGCTCAGGAAGTCCTGCCGGTTCTGCGCTTCTTCGAACTCCTCCAGCGCTTGCGGATTCACCGGCCCCAGCGCCTCAATCTTGCGCCGCACCTCGGCATACCTGCCGTCCAGTTCCGCCACGGTCGCTTCATCGGCAACCGTCTCGACCCCCTCCGCCAGTTCCGGCAGGTTGGTCTCCAGTTCCTTCTCGCAGGTCTCGTTCAGGTGCTTCATGTCGGATTCCGACCGCGCCAGCACCACCTGCAATTCCGACCGCTTCTCCTGCATCGTCTGCGCTTCACTGCGCAGCCGCTTCAGCTCTTCTTCCGCATTCGCGAGCGCACTGCGAAGTTCGCTCTCGCGCGCTTCGAGCGCCGCCGTCTGCGATTCCGTACTGGCAATCGCATCCCGCAGTTCCGCCGCTCTTGCGTCGAGTTCCGCGTTGCTTCTCTCTAGCTGCGCTTTCCCGGCGATCAGCCGCTGCCGCTCTTGCTCCAGATGATCGCGCCGGTTCACCAGATCCCGCACCTGTGCTTCGAGCCTTGCTCGCTGCGCCGCCGCCGCTTTGCGCCGCTCATCCAGACTCGCCGCTTGCGCCCGTAACGCCGCATGCTCTTCCGCCGCATGCGCCAGTTCGGCCCGGATTCCACTCAGTTCTTCGCGCGCCGATTCCAGCGCCTGTTCCTGTTCGGCCCGCTGCGCCTCGGCAATCTTCAGCGCTTCCTGATCGCGCCCCAGATTTTCTTCCGCCTGCCGCCGTTCCTGGGAAAGCCGTTCCAGTTCCAGCCGCGCCCGCGACAGCCGCCCTTGCACCCGCTGCAATTCCTCCGCGAGCTTGCGGCTCTCATGATCCAGCGCCAGCACATCTTTTTCTTGCCCCTGTTGCTTTGCCCGCAACTGCTCCACGTCTTCGCCGAGCTTCTGGATATCGCGTTCCAGCCCGCTAACCACTTCCTGCGCCGCCTCGAGTTCCCGCTTCTTCTGCTCGTGAATCCCGCCCAGTTCCCGCAGCTCGCGCTTCAATGCCAGCGGCCCCGCGCCGGTTTTTTTCCCGCCGCTGATCGCGCGCCCGTGATAGTTAACCCCATCCGCCGTCAAAAACCAGCAATCGGAAAAACGTTCCGCCAGCTCGCGCGCCAGCTCGCGATTCTCCACCACGTAGCAGTTCGCAATCCGCGGCACCGTGCGCAGCGGCATGTTGGAAAGCCCGTTCGTCAGCCGCAGCGCATCGCTCAGCTTCGTGATGACGCCCGCCTCGGCTGCCAGCTCCGGAAGTTCCGGCCCCGGTTCGCCCGCGCCGCTGCCTTCCTCCACCAAAAAAGTCGCGCGCCCGTTCAACTCCGTGCGCATCAACTCGATCCCGCGCTCGCCATCGCTCCAGTTCCGCACTACGACATATTCCAACTCGTCATGCAGAAACTCTTCTGCGGCCTTT
Source organism: Terriglobia bacterium (assembly GCA_021324185.1). GTDB lineage: Bacteria > Acidobacteriota > Terriglobia > Bryobacterales > Bryobacteraceae > Bog-105. The sequence goes on from JAJPJN010000067.1 coordinate 33,569, forward strand.
TCTACCTGCGGGTCGACTTCCAGAAAATCCGCCAGCACCCCGATCGGCTGCAAGTCGCGCACCTTCCCGCTCTCCACCGCCGTAAACAATCGCTTCACTGTTTCGGTCGTGTAACTGCGATGCTGCAACACTTCTTCAAGCGAATCGCGCCGCGCCTTCACACGCGAAAACTCGCTCCGCAACTGGTCCAGCTTTTGCCGCTGCTCGTTCAGCGCCGTTCGCTTCTGCTGCAGCTCCTGCTCTACGATTCTGCGCTGGTCCGTTACCGAAAGCAGTTCCGTTTGCCGCGCCGATAGCCGCGCCGAAATCTCTTTCCGGGCGCCCTCCACCCGCGTCAGATCCGCCTGCGATTGCTGCTCCTCCGCCTTGGCCCGCGCCGCATCGCGTTCCGTCGCGCTCAACTGCGCTTCCATCTGCGTGATCCGGTTCTTTAAGCCCGATGATTCGCTCAACAGCCGCAGCACCGTTTGCCGCACCGCTTCCAGCGCCTGTTCCCGCTGCGCCAGCCGCTGCTGCACCTGCTCGCGTTCCAGGAGCTGCGCATCCAGTCTCGCCTTCGCCGCCCCAAACTCTGCGTCAATGCTCTCGCATTCCGCCGAGCATTGCTCCAGTTCCGCCGCGCGCTCCCGCTCCTGCTCCCGCAAAACCTGCGCGTCCCGCTCGCCCGTGCTCAGGCGTTGATCCGTCTGCTCAATCTGCTTGAGCTGATACTCCAGTTGCCCGCGCGTGCGCTCCGCCTCGAGCTGCAAATCAGCCAGTGTCTTCCGCGCCGCCGTCAACTCCTGCTCGGTCGCGTACGATTGCCCGATGATCTTCGTTTGCTCCGCTTCGCGCTCTTCAATCCTTGCTTGCGCGCCCTGCAACTCGGCGGACGCCATGTTCAGCTCAATCGCCACCTTGGCCATCTCGCGTTCGAGCAGGCGATACCGCGCCGCCAGCACCTGCCGCAAATAGCCCGTCGCTTCAGCCTTCAGCTCTCCATACCTCCGCGTCTTCGCAGCCTGCCGCTTCAGCGAGTTCACCTGCCGCGTGACTTCTTCCAAAATGTCGAATACGCGCGCCAGGTTCTGTTTTGCGCTCTCGAGTTTGGCCTCCGCCAGACGTTTGCGCGTCTTGAACTTCGTGATCCCCGCCGCCTCTTCAATCACCGCCCGCCGGTCTTGCGGCTTGTTGCTCAGGATCTGCCCGATGCGCCCCTGCTCGATAATTGCGTAGCTCTCCGGTCCCAAGCCGGTCCCAAGAAAGAGGTCCTGAATATCCCGCAGCCGCGCCTGTTTCCCGTTGATCAGGTATTCGCTCTCGCCCGATCGAAACAGCCGCCGCGTGATGGTAATTTCGTCAGTAGAGCAGCCCGGCCCCGTTTCCGGCCTGCCATCCCCTTGTTTTCCAGCCGACTCCGCTCCCGGCAGCAGCGTCATCGTCACCGACGCCATCCCCAGCGGCTTCCGCTCCCGCGTCCCCGCAAAGATGACGTCTTCCATCCGCGCGCCTCGCAGCGACTTCGCGGATTGTTCCCCCAGCACCCAACTGATGGCGTCGCTCAAATTCGACTTGCCGCATCCGTTCGGCCCCACCACGGCAGCGATCCCCGTGCCGTTGAACTTCATCTCCGTCCGGTCGTAAAACGACTTAAAACCGTGAATCTCGACTCGCTTCAGTTTCAGCAACGCGCCCGATCCTTCTTTACGCAATTTCTCGGGGGTGTCTCTATGGTAACTGGTGTTTTTAGCGCTGTAAAGATCTCAGCCCCCAGCAAATTGAGCGATCCACCAGCAGGACCACAATATATAGGGGTGTATTGCCGAAATGCCATATGTTGACAACGAAGGTGCCCGCCTGTATTGGACAGAAACCGGCTCCGGACCACCCATCCTCCTCATTATGGGCCTTAGCTTCACCCATGAGATGTGGTACCGGACGCTCCCCGGCCTTTCGGGTTACCGCGCGATTCTGTTCGATAACCGCGGCATGGGCCGCAGCAGCGCGCCGCGCGGCCCCTATTCGATGCGTCAGATGGCCCGCGATGCGCGCGCCGTTCTGCAGGCCGCCGGCGCCGGCCCGGCGCACGTCATCGGAGCCTCTATGGGCGGAATGATCGCGCAGGAACTGGCCCTTCTTAACCCCGAGTGCGTACGCAGCCTCGTGCTCGCCTGCACCAGCTACAGCGGGCTATTTTCCCGCTGGCCCGATATGCGCTTTGCCGGCTGGCTTTTGGGTTCGCGTACCGCCCGCGACAACCGCCGCCGCTCGCTGACCGATCTGCTCTACGCCCCCACCACCCCACTCGAGCGTATTGAAGAGGATATCCGGATTCGCAGCCAGTGCACCTGGACAGCGGTGGGTTTCTACAGCCAGTTCGCCGCCATCCTGACCTGGAACGCCTACTACCGGCTCCCCCGAATCACCGCCCCGGCGCTGGTTTTGCATGGCGATCAGGACCGCCTCGTCCCCATCCACAACGGCCGCACCCTCGCCCGCCGCATCCGCAACGCCCGCTTTGAGCTAATCAAAGACGCCGGCCATATCTTAACGACAGATCAACCGGAAGCCTGCCGTGAGGCGCTGGTGGGGTTTTTAGAGGAACAGCAAGATTAAGCCGAAGAGCGCGAAAAATAATCTGCCGAACCACATTGGCATGTGTGCACAAGGCCAAGTCACATGGCCAATGGCGGAACAGCCCGCCTACTCCAGCTCCATCGCGCCATCCACTTCTTCAAATACCGCTGCCAGTGGAATCGCCGTGTCCCCGATCTTCAACGCTCTTCCCGGCGCCACCCAAACCGGCTCGTCCGCCTCGCGCGAGCACATCCATGCCGTTCGCCTCTCCGGATCGATGATCCAAACCGCCTCGCTGCCCCAGCCGATGTAGTGTTTGGCTTTCTCCAGCGCCCGCCGCAGCGTGTCCCCCGGCGAAAGAATTTCTACGCATAGTTCCGGAGCTTGCTTCGGATACAGGCCCCGGTACTTCCCACGCACCGCGATCAGGTCCGGCACCGGCTCCGCCTCCCGGATGACCTTCAGCCGAACCTCGATGTTCGGATTCCATCCGGCCTTCTCCAGCAGCTTCGCAAGAATGAACTGAATCAGGCCATGCAAATTGTTGGCCGGCGGTTTCTGAATGGCTTGGCCGAACCAATATTCATACGCCGGCTTGGCGCCATCATAAAGCCGGTGAAACTCCTCCACGCTGAGCGGCACAGGTTGCGCAGCCATGCTTTTATTGTGTTGGCTTTCAGCCGGAACCGCTATGCCGCCCGGTCGTGCAAGGCAGCCACGCCCGGCAGTTCCAGCCCCGCCAGGAATTCCAGCGACGCGCCCCCGCCCGTAGATACATGCGTGATCTTGTCCGCTACCCCGGCGCTCTGGATCGCCTTTTCCGAATCGCCCCCGCCCACCACCGAAATCGCACCTGAGTCAGCCACCGCCTTCGCCAGCTCCACCGTGCCTTTCTCAAATGGCGGCATCTCGAAGATCCCCATCGGACCATTCCAGATAATCGTCTTAGCCTGTCGGATAATTTCGGCGTAGCGCTCAATCGTTTTCGGCCCGATATCGACGGCAATCTGGTCCGGTGCGATCTCACTCACCGCCTCATGCGCCGCGCCGGGCTTCACTTCCCGTACCACCACGTGATCCACCGGCAGTACTATCTTTCCTCCCGCCGCTTCCAGCAGTTGCCGCGCCAGCCCGATCTTATCTTCCTCCACCAGCGATTTGCCCGTGCTTTCATTCCTCGCCCGCAGGAATGTGTACGCCATCGCACCCCCGATCAGCAGTTGATCCACAACCTTGATCAGATTTTGAATCACCTCAATCTTATCCGACACCTTCGCTCCCCCGAGCAGCGCCACGCACGGCCTCTCCGGATTTTGCGTCACCCGGCTCAGCCATTCCAGCTCGCGATCCATCAGCAGCCCCGCCGCCGCCTGCGGCAGATGCGATACGATCCCCACCGTCGAAGCATGCGCCCGGTGCGCCGCCCCAAACGCATCGTTGACATAAACATCAGCCAGCCCCGCTAATTGGCGCGAAAATTCGGCATCGTTCGCCTCCTCTTGCGGATGGAACCGGAGATTTTCAAGCAGCACAACCTCGCCCGGCTTCGGCCGGATCGCCTGGCACTCCGCGCCCACGCAGTCCCCCGCCATCTTCACCGGCCGGCCCAACAATTCGCTCAATCGCGCTGCCACCGGCGCCAGGCTCATCTCCGAATTGCGCTTCCCCTTAGGCCGCCCCAGATGACTGGCCAGAATCACCCCGGCCCCCTGCTCCAACGCATATTGAATCGTCGGCAACGAGGCCCGTATCCGCTGGTCGCTTCGAATCTCCTTGCCGCCCTGGCCCAGCGGCACATTGAAATCCACACGAATGAATACCGTCTTGCCCTTCAAGTCCAGATCCCTGATCGATAACTTCTGCACGAAGCCATTTTAGGAGACGCCTCCTCGGTCCCGCCGCACCGCCCTCCGCCCTTTCAGGACAATTGCGGGCTACACCGAAGGCTTAATTACTGCTAAGCTTAGAAAAATTCATAAACTTTAGTTGGGAGGCCGAATAGTACTTTAGGCGGGCCAATGCCGGCTAAGCGGTCCTAAAGTTGCTACACGATGCTTGGTTTCGCACTTTAATCCGGAAACGGTGGTAACGGGGTCAGGAAACTTTCGATCCAGCAGTCACAGAAACCCCGCTACTTTGGAAAGTATGGATGTCCACACCATCAATACGAGTTTTCATAGCTGACGCGCATCCCATTGTCATCGAGGGCTTGAAAGGAGTTCTGAACCAGCAGCCTGGCATTGAAGTCGTTGGAGAGTCTTCAGACGGCATGGATGCCATCGAAAAAATCGTCCAAATCTCACCCGACGTCGTTTTGCTCGATCCCAAAATGCCCCGCGTCGACGGCCTCACCGTCTTGCGCAGCATCCAGACACGCGCGCCGCAATCGAAGGTGATCCTGTTCACCTCCACCGATAATAAGGAAGATTCCATCGAGGCCATGAAGCTCGGCTGCTCCGGCATCCTCCAGAAGGATGCCTCTGTCAGCATGATTGAAAAGAGCATTCATAAGGTCCATCAGGGCGAGATCTGGCTCGACTCGAATACCACCGCAGCCGTCTTCCGGTCCTTTGCCGCACCTTCCGAATACCCCAACAACCAGCTCAACGGCAAGCTGAGCCGTGAACGAGCTCAGTTAAGCCAGCGTGAGCGTGAAATCATTATCCTGATCGCCCAAGGCTACAAGAACAAAGAGATAGCCGAGAAGATGTTCATCACCGAGCAGACCGTCAAAAATCACCTGCATAATGTGTTCGACAAGCTCGGCGTCTCCGATCGTCTCGAACTCGCCCTCTACGCCATCCACAACAGCCTGCACGTCAAAGTCTGAGTTCCTGGGGCAACAGTTTGGCAGGGCGCCGCAGGGCGCACTTCCCCGCCATAGCTTTCAACCTCCTGCGTGACATCATCAATACGGGATCATAGAGAGTTGCCCTTTCAGCACCTTGATCAGGTCGATGCTTTACGCCGGGAAGTCGCGCCCCGTCTTGCCCTAAGGCGCAAGTCCGCGCTCGGGCAGTTCATGACCCCTTCGCCCGTGGCGCGTTTCATGGCCGCCATGTTTCCGGCGTCGACCCTGCACACCTGCCGGCTGCTTGACGCCGGAGCCGGTATTGGCGCACTTTCATGTGCCTTTCTTGATCGTTGGTGCTCCGGCGACAGACTGCAATTCAAGGCCGTCGAAGTGGAGGCGTTCGAGATCGATAGCGCGCTGCGCGCTCATCTCGAAAACACGCTGGCGAAGTACGCCACGCGGCTACCAGTCACCTTGAAAATTTCATCGGGCGATTTTATCTGGCAAGCGGCTTGTAGACATCTGCAGGGCTCGAACCGCTTTTCGCACGCAATCCTGAACCCGCCATACAAGAAGATCAACAGTGCATCGGAACATCGCCTTATACTCCGGCGCGTCGGTATCGAGACGGTAAATCTCTATTCGGCATTTGTCGGGCTCGCGCTGCTGCTAATGGCGCCGGGCGGGCAGCTTGTTGCTATCATTCCGCGCAGCTTTTGCAACGGTCCTTATTATCGGCCCTTCCGCGAATTTCTGCTACAGCATGCCGCCTTGCGCCACATGCACCTTTTCGCATCCCGAAATCAAGCATTCAGGGATGATGACGTGTTGCAGGAAAACATCATCATTCGGCTTGAGCGGGGCGGACAGCAAGGCAACGTAATCATTTCGACCTCGACCGGCGATAGCTTTGACGATCTCCGCACGTTTGAACACCCCTTCGACCGCATCGTCTCTCGAGACGACCTCGAGCGGTTTATTCATGTGCCGATATCCCCAGAGCGCAACGCTATCGAGCTATCAAGCGAGATCCGGTATTCGCTTGCAGACCTCCGAATCGGTGTATCAACTGGCCCGGTTGTGGACTTCCGATTACTTGATCACATCCAGCAGGAACCGGAAGAGGGAACAGTACCGCTCCTTTACCCCGGTCATTTTGTTGGACGCGCAACGCAGTGGCCTAAGCAGGGCATGAAACGCGGCAACGCCATCCGACTGAATGACGACACGAAAAAATGGCTCTTTCCGAACGGTTTCTATACCGTGGCCCGGCGTTTCACCGCGAAAGAAGAACGTCGGCGAATTGTTGCGAGTGTCGTTGACCCCGCCAGCTTCCCAGACGCACCGATGCTCGGCTTTGAAAATCACCTCAATATTTTCCATGAAGACAAGCGCGGCTTGCCGGAAATACTCGCGCACGGACTGTCCGCGTTCCTCAACACCACGGCAGTTGACGAGCATTTTCGCCGCTTTAATGGGCACACGCAGGTTAACGCCACGGATTTGCGCCTGATGAAGTATCCATCCCGCGCCGCGCTCATGGCCCTAGGAAAATGGGCAAGGGCGCGAGAGAAGCTTACACAGGATATGCTTGATGATCAACTAAAACAGCTCATTAAATGAGCCATCGTCACATCGGGAACGCGAAGAAAATTCTGATTTCTCTCGGCTTACCACGAGCGCAGCAGAACGAACGTTCGGCCCTTTGCCTTCTTGCGCTGCTCGACCTCAAGCCCAGGCGCAAATGGGCTCAGATCGAAAATCCGCTCATGGGCATCACACCAATTTTGGATTGGATACGGGACAACTACAAGAAAAGCTATGCCCCCAACACACGCGAGACTGTGCGCCGCCAGACCATGCACCAATTCGTGGAGGCGGGCATTGTGCTATACAATCCCGACAAGCCCGATCGGCCCGTGAACAGTCCCTCTGCCGTCTACCAGATCGAACCCGTCACCTTGGCTCTGCTCCGCAGCTTCGATACTCCGCAATGGCACGACAACTTGACCGCCTATCTTGCCGAACGCCAGACACTCGCGGCCCGCTATGCCCAAGAAAGGAAGCAAAACCGAGTTCCCGTGCAAATTGCTCCCGGCAGAGAAATCACTCTCAGCCCCGGCCAGCATAGCGAACTGATAAGGGCCATCATCCAGGATTTTGGAGCGCGCTTCGTCCCCGGAGGCGTCCTGATCTATGCGGGAGATACGGGCGAGAAATGGGGCTACTTCGATGCCGTGGAGCTTTCGAAACTCGGCGTCGACGTCGATGCTCACGGCAAAATGCCCGATGTGGTGTTGTACTATCCCGAGCGCAACTGGCTTTTGCTCATCGAGTCCGTGACCAGCCACGGACCCGTTGACGGAAAGCGCCACGCGGAATTATCACGGCTGTTTGCCGGCTCGAGGGCCGCCCTTGTTTATGTGACTGCATTCCCGAACCGCGCCACCATGAGCCGTTACCTTGGCGAGATTGCTTGGGAAACTGAAGTGTGGGTGGCGGATGCACCTTCGCACCTCATCCACTTTAATGGCGTGCGATTTCTGGGGCCTTACGCCCCAACGCTCAGCTACGGCTGAGCTTTCATTCTCGCCAGCCCGCGCTTCCTTCCCTTGGCTTCCCCCGCAACGCTTTCACTCGCTGCCCCGTACCATAGAAGAAACCCCTCTCGACCATGTCTCGCTTTCAGCAGCTCCTCAGCGCCGCTCTCCTGCTCCTTCTGCTGGCAGGCGCTCCCGCCTTCTCACAGAGCTTCTTCCGGCTCCAGGACGTCAGGCCGGGAATGCGCGGCGTGGGCCGCACTGTCTTCCATGACAATCGCATCGAAGAGTTTCAGGTCGAGATCCTCGGAGTGCTCGAAAATGCCAGCCCAAAGCAAAGCATCATATTGGCTCGCCTGAGCGGCGGCCCGCTCGAGCAGACCGGCGTTCTGCAAGGGATGAGTGGTAGTCCCGTCTATATCGACGGCAAGTTGCTCGGCGCCGTGGCGCTCGGTTTCCCGTTTTCGAAAGAGCCGATCGCGGGAATTCAGCCCATTGAACAGATGATTGCCGGCGCCACGTTTACCCCTCCCGCCGCAGGCCGTCCTGTAGTAGCAATCGCGGATGCTCATCGCAAATTCCCCGAAGCCCTTACTGCTCTCAGTAAGGACCCCTCGCAAGCTCCTGTATCAAGGTTTGGCAATCTGACGGAAATCTCCACTCCACTTGCTCTATCGGGCTTTACCAGCCGCACACTTGATACCTTTGCTGCAGAATTTAGAAAACTTGGCTTCGAGCCTCAACAGGGAGTGTCCGCCGGCAGCGCAACATCTCAGCAGTACACGGGCAGGATTGAACCGGGGTCTATGATCAGCGTCCAGCTCCTCAGCGGTGACTGGGGAATCAGCGCCGACGGCACTGTCACCTATGTCGATGGGCAAAAGGTCTACGCCTTCGGCCACCGTTTTCTCGATGGCGGCCCAATCGAATATCCCTTCGCAAGATCTGAGGTGGTGGCCTTATTACCCATGCTCAATACCTCCTTCAAGCTATGCGTCCCGCGCGAATGGATCGGCGCCATCCTGAGCGATCGCGCCACCGCCGTCGCCGGCATCGCCGGGCGCAAAGCCGCCACCATCCCTCTCGCAATTTCCGTGCACGGCCAAAACACCGGAGACCACGACTACCACATGCAGGTTGTGAACGACCGTCTTCTCACGCCGTTCATTACTCAAACCGCCATCTTCTCCGCCATCGACGCCACCCAGCGCACCCTCGGCGCCGGCACCCTTCGCTTGCGCGGGCGCGTCGAATTTGACAACAACCTTCCGCCTCTCATCGTGCAGGATATTTTCGTCAGCGATAGCGGTCTCGCCCAGCAGGTTTCAACCGACGCCGTCGTCACCCTCGGCTTTGTGCTTGGCGCCGGATTCACTGATCTGCACATCCGGCAAATGAGCTACGATCTCGCGCCCACCGATGTCAAACGCCAGATGCGCATCGCGCAGGTCTGGGCTTCCCGCCACGACGTGCGCCCCGGAGACACCCTCCAGATCACCGCTCTGCTCGAAGGCGAAAATGGTATCGAATTGACACGCACCGCGACCTATCAGGTCCCCGTGGGAGCGCCGCTCGGCCCGCTGAATCTCACCGTCAGCGATGCCAATGGTCTCAACACCCCGGACTTCGCCGGCCTGTCGCAAACCGCCCTGCACTCGCCCGCCGAGCTCATCCGTGTCATCAACGATTTCCGCGGCAGCGAAGCCGCCTATGTCCGCATCTGGCGCCAGCAGCCGTCTTTCACCATCTCCGGTCCCATGCCCGGCGGCGATATCTCCGATCCGCCTCCCTCCGTGATGCTCGTGCTGGCCGACCCCTCCAACTCCGCCACCACCAGCCAGGCCCAAACGCTGACTCGCGGTTCTCAAGTGGCCGAAATCAAATTGCCCGTCGACGGCTTCGTCGTGAGCGGCTCGCGCACCATACAGGTGGAAGTGAAGGAGTAACCGGATTGCGAATCCTTCTTCGCATCGCGCTCGCAATCTGTACTCTGGTGCAGCTTTCCGCAGCCGCCACCAGCACCGCCTGGGAAGTCACCGGCTTCGCCGATTTTCTCAAAGGCCGTTTCAAAGGTCTCTCGCTCACCGCCGATGGCATCCTGCGCCCCGGCCCCGCGCTGAAGTGGAACGCATCGCTCGATCAACCCGCCGTCTGGAGCCTCGTCGCCGCGCCCGGCGGCAATGTCTTCGCCGCCACCGGCAATCAGGGCAAGGTCTTCCGCATCGCGCCCGACGGCAGCGTCAGCCCCATCTGGTCCGCCGAGCAGAGCCAGGTGTTCGCCTTGTGCATCACCGGGCAGGGAACACTCTATGCCGGCAGCTCGCCCAATGGCGGCCTCTATCGTGTCGCCAACAATAAAGCCGAACTCGTCTGGAAATCGCCTGCCAAATACATCTGGGCCATCCGGGAGGCGCCCGATGGCGCGCTCTATGTTGCCACTGGCGAACAGGGCCGCATCTACCGCATCGCTCCCAACGGCAAGGCGGACGTCTATTACGAAACCGGCCAGTCGAACGTCATGGCTCTCGCGGCCGGCCCCAATGGTCATCTGTATGCCGGAACCGATCCGAACGGCATCATCTACGACATCACCGCTCCCAACACCGCCACCGTCCTCTACGATTCCACGCTGCCTGAAATTCGCGCCATCGCGGTCGATTCAATCGGCACCGTCTACGCGGCCGCCATGGGCGGCGCTGTCGCTACCCGCACCACCACCGGAACCACTCCCGCCGGCGCCAACCCCACTCCCGTCGTGTCTTCCACCCCTACCGTCATCACCGTCACCGAGCAGGGCGGGACCAAAGTAACCCCGCCCGATACCGGCAAAACCGGCACATCTACTTCATCGAGCGCTGCCACATCAAATACCGCTGTCGTCGAGGTAAGCGGCGTCGAAAAATCGGCCATCTATCGCATCGCTCCCAACCATGCCGTCGAAACGCTGCGCAGTTCCAAGACCGACAACGTCTATGATCTGATCGTTGACAACGGCGCGGTATTTTTTTCGACCGATGATCATGGCCGCATCTATCGCCTCACCGGAGTCGGGCTGCACCAGACCACCCTCATCGCCGAGCCCGGCGATGGCGAAACCACGCGCCTGATAAAAACCAGTGCAGGCCTCTTCGGCGCCTTGAGCAATCCCGCGCGCGTGGTGGCATTCGGCCCTGCAGCAAGCGCCCCCGCTTCCTATGAATCGCAGGTGCACGATTCTGTTTCCGTCGCGCGCTGGGGACATCTCCAATGGCACGGAAGCGGCTCCGGCCTCCTCTTCCGCACGCGCACCGGCAACACCGCCCGGCCGGATTCCACCTGGAGCGCCTGGTCCGCGCCTATTTCAGATCCCGATCAGGCGCTCATCCAAAGCCCGCCCGCGCGCTTTATCCAATGGCGCGCCGAGTGGCCGGCGGGCAACCAGGCCGAGATCAACACCGTCTCGGTGCCCTATCTCTCGCAGAATTCCCCGCCTGCCATTCACAGCATCACCGTCAGTTCCGTAACCGGAACAAACGCCGCCAAAGCCGCTGCCAATACGGCCACCTCCACCGCTGCTTACTCGGTAACCGTCACCGATACCGGTGAGCCGCCCTCCACCAGCAGTTCCACCACCGCCACGCAAACCGTTTCGCGCCTGCAGACAACCCAGACCCAGATCTCCTGGCAGGCCGACGATCCCGACAACGACAAACTGGTCTACACCGTCTACTTCCGCGCCGAAGACGAGCAGGACTGGCAACTGATTCGCAGCCGCATGTTTGAAAACACGCTATTACTCGATCCCGACGTCTTTGCAGACGGCCGTTATTTCTTTAAGGTGGTGGCTTCCGATGCGCCCTCGAACGCCTCCGAATTTGCCCTTGAAACCGAAATGGTGAGCACGCCCGTCTTGATCGACAACACTCCGCCGCTGGTGAACCTGAGCGCGCCGGTACGCAACGGCATGGTGGTCGAGATGGATGTCGATGCAGTTGATAAAACCAGCCCGCTGCGCCTGTGCGAATATTCGCTCGATGCCGGCTTATGGCAGCCGGTGGAATCGGTTGACGGCGTGACGGATTCGCCGCATGAACGCTTCCACATCAAGCTCGACAACGTCCGTCCCGGCGAGCACCTGCTCGTCGTCCGCGTCTACGATTCAGCCAACAACGCCGGCCTCGCCCGCGTCGTCCTCCGCTAAACTTCCGCCATTGTGGGGCAGGCTCTCTAGCCTGCAGCCGCCTTTCCAGGCGGCCTCTCCGGCGCTCTCGCTACAAATCCCGAAAATGCTCGAGACTACGCGCGCAGAGTGGTCTCGGATTTCCAGCGGAGCCTCCCACCTACTTCCCCGGCCCAACCGTCATCGCCACTTTCTTCGCAATGTCATCCATCTTCGGATCTTCAATAATGAAATGACCCTCGCAAACCGGGTTGCCTTCAACCAGCACCGTCCAGGTCGTCCCCAGCACATAGGGAGAACTCAGCCAGACACGATTCGGGGACTCCTCTAACACCTTGGCCCGCTTGTTAAACTCAAGCGCTACACTCTTCGCGCGCGCCAGCGTTTGCCCCGGCGAATGTTCCTGGATACTCACCGATACCTTGCCGTTCGGCGACTTCATATGGCCCGTCTGGCCCACCGTCTTGTCCGCGTCCGTATCCACCACCCAGTCGCCCGGAACCGCAAGCTGGCACGAGCCGCCACCTCCACGGTCCGTCGGAGATGCCGTCCGCGTGAGTCTCCGTGGCGATTTCACCACCTTCCATCCAGGCGGAACTTCGGCCGCAAACAATGCGCAACAACAAAGGAGAACCCAGAGAATTTTCCTCATGCGATCAGCATATCCGAACGCCGCTTCCGGCTTCCTTGGCCTCCTGCCTTGTGGGGCCGGGCTTCCGTCTTCTGCTGGCTTCCTTGGCTTCTTGGCTTCTTGCTTCCCGCTTCCGCCCGTTCGCCCACCCTGCGCTAAAATTGCCATTGTTGCCGGTGTAGCTCAGGTGGTTAGAGCGACGGTCTCATAATCCGTAGGTCGCAGGTTCAACTCCTGCCGCCGGCACCAGCTTGAAATTCCACCGGCGCGCATCGTATCATCGCGCCGAGTGGATTTTTCCCAAGTAGCCATCCCCCAGCCTGTCTCCGACCAAGCCCCCGATCTCCCTTCCCGCCACACCCGGCTCTGGGCCTACGGAACCGTCGCCGTGCTCGCCGCCGCCTTAATGGCCTATGCCTTGACCATGGCATTCGTCTGGGACGAAGGCTTTCACGTCGTGGCCGCCCAGCTCATCCTGCGCGGCAAAACTCCCTATCTCGATTTCTGTTTCCCGCAAACGCCGCTGAATGCCTATTGGAACGCCGCTTGGATGCGCGCCTTCGGCGAAAACTGGCGCGTCCTGCACATCCCGCCCGTGCTCGAAATCGCCGGCGCCATGTTCCTCGCCGTCCAATTTCTCCTGCAGCGCTTTCCCGTGCCCCGCTGGCGCGCTCCCGCCGCAATCGTGGCCGCTTGCTTTATCGGCTTGCATAGCGAAGTCGTCCAGTTCGGGCCCATCGCGCAGGCTTATGCCGGCGGCATGTTACTTGTCACTGCCGCCTTCCGCGTCGCCGTCGCCTGGCCCGCCCGCCCCCGTTCCTCTCTCCTGGCGTTTGCTTCCGGCCTGCTAGCCGGCGCCGCTGCCGGATGCACCCTCTTGACCGCCCCGGCATCCCTCGTGCTGCTGGCCTACTTCTGGTATCGCGCTTCCGGTCTCGCTCGTTGGAAAAATGCTTTCGCGCTCATCGCTGGAGTGCTCGTCCCATTCATTCCCGTCTTCTACTTTTTCGCCAAGTCGCCGCGAGTCGTCTTCTTCAACATCGTCCAATACCAGGCCATCTTCCGCCGCGTCAATTGGCCCGGCGCCACCCCGCACGACGTCGATGTCCTCAGCGCCTGGCTAGCCGACGGCCAAACGCTCTTCCTTGGCCTCCTCGCTCTATTCGGTGTGTATTTCCTGATAAAACGAAGCAACTGGCCTTCGCTCACGCGCGCTCAATTCTATTTAGCCGCCTGGATT
>JAJPJN010000124.1 GCA_021324185.1 Terriglobia bacterium
AACATCGAAAGCCAGCACATCTCCCGGCTCGAGCAGCATCAGCTCGCCCACCTGAATCTGCTGGCGCGGCAAGCGCGCTTCCAGCTTGACCCGTGAGCTCTGTATCAACTGGAACATCTGGGCTTCATGTTCGGGAGGCACCTCTGTTTTACTCGACAAGCGCTCGCGGTCGCGCTCGCGCAGAATCGCCTTCACCGCCGTCGATGGCAGCACGATGTTGATCGCTCCGGCGCTTTCGCCCAAATGCGCCTCGACTTTGACCGCCAGGACGGTTTCAGCCAGGTTCATGGCCTGCAAGAATTGCGCCTCTGTCCCTACCGAGACCAGAGCAAAATCGAGGTGCGCGAGATGTTTCCAGGCTTCGCTCAGGTCGTGGGCCAGAATACGGAACAGGTTTTCGAGCAAACTTTGCTCAATTTCGGTGAGTTTGCGCTGAATCGGCTGCGTGGGCTTGGCAGTTCCGCCGAGAAGTATCTCAAGGATAGGAAAAGTCAGAGACGGATTTACTTCTAGAATCGCGTTACCGGTATAAGGCTGGATCCCAAAGCAGGCAATGGAAGTGCAGGCCGGCAGGCGTTCCAGAAACTCGCCGTAAGAGATTTGTAGAATGCCGCCCAGATTGAGCGAAACATAACTACGCAGATAGGCGGAAAGGCTGGAGGTGGCGCTACGGGCGAAATTTTCATATAGCATCTGGATGCTGCGCAGATGCGGCCGCGGCAGGCGGTCGGGCCGGGTCGCGTCGAAGCGATGGAAAGCCGGCCGGGGAGCGGGCTGCTCCGGAGTTTCGGCCGCTGGGGTGGAGATTCCGTTTTCGGCAACGGATTCGCTCATGCCGGATACAAAGCAATTGGAGCGCCAATCGCATTGGACCCAGACATGCTACTTCGCCTGGAGATAGCAAGCGAGCGCACAGCCCGATTCATGGACATGGTGCGCGATGCAATGAACGAGTGATCGCCCGATGATTCTCTTGACCCGGCTCAACCGCGTACCCCTGGTAGTCAACTCCGACCTGATCGAGCACATTGAAGTGACGCCCGATACCGTGGTCGCATTGACCACCGGCCAGAAAATTCTGGTGTTAGAAACTGCCGAAGAGATTATTGACAAGGTGGTGCGCTTCCGCCGCCGGATCCTGTCCGGCGATAGTGACCCTACGGCAGCAGTCATGCGGCCCGGTCCCGCCAAGCGGAGGGATCCGGCTGGTTAATTATGAACTCGACCCGGGATTCAAAACAGATCCGGCGCAAGCCGGATATGGCGAGCTTTTTCGGCGTCGGGCTGGCGCTTCTGGGTATTCTCGGCGGGTTGAAACTCGAGGGCGGCCGGCTTGGCGATGTGGCGCAACTGACAGCCGCCATCATTGTGCTGGGCGGCACTGCCGGAGCAGTCATGGTGACCACGCCGCTTGCGACCTTGCGGGCCTCTCTGCGGGCGCTTCCGGCTGTGTTTTCCGAACAGACCGCTGCGCCTGGCGTGGTGATCGACGAAATTCTGACGCTTGCCACTAAGGCGCGCAAAGGCGGTCTGGTCTCGCTTGAAAACGACGCCCTGCAGATTGCGGACCCGTTTTTAAGAAAAGCCCTGCTGCTGTGTGTGGATGGAGTCGACTTACAGGATGTGCGCCGGATTATGGAGCTCGAGCTCGATCTCATCGAGCGCAACGGAGAAGCGGAAGCTAAGGTGTTTGAAGCCGCCGCCGGATTCGCTCCGACCATCGGCATCATCGGCGCTGTGCTGGGGCTGATTCAGGTGATGAAGCATCTTGAGGATATCGAGGCTGTGGGGCACGGTATTGCGGTGGCATTCGTCGCTACTGTTTATGGTGTTTCGGCTGCCAACCTCCTGCTGTTGCCTGCGGCTAACAAACTGAAGGCGCGATTGCACCAGACGGTCGAGTTGAAGGAACTCATGCTCGAGGGGACAATCGCCATTGCCGAAGGATTAAACCCGAAGCTGATCAGCGCCAAGCTGGACGCCTACCGGCAGGCCCATCCAGAGGTCAAGCCCGCCGCAAACCGGCGCGTGGAACCGATATCTTCGAGGCCGGCGAACGTCGCATGAGACGCAGCAAACCAGGCGGCGCTCACGACAACCACGAACGCTGGCTGCTTTCCTACGCCGATTTCATTACGCTGCTGTTTGCTTTTTTTGTGGTACTGTTCGCCTCTACTCAAACCGATAAGCGCAGGGCAAAAGCAGTTTCTGCCGCCGTCGATCGCGCCTTACGCAATGGCACATTTACGACACAAGTGGCCTCCATGCTCGGAGGAGAAACGAAATCCAAACAGCAGGGCAGCCACGCGCAGACGCAACCGGCTCCGGCCGAAACCCGCGACCCTCCGGCAGCATTGCCTCATCTCAAAGAGCATCCCGATCTGAAAAAAGCCATGGACGTGCTCGCCGGAGAGCTTCAGCAGGAGATCAAAGATCAGAAATTGAAGCTGCGGCTGGAGCAGCGCGGGCTGGTGATCAGCCTGGCGGAAGGCGCCTTCTTCGATTCCGGTGAAGATGCGATCAAGCCCGCCGGTTACCCGATTGTGGAGAAGCTCGCGCGCGTGCTACGCGGATTGCCGAACCAGGTGCAGCTCGAGGGGCATACCGATTCTGTGCCCATCAGTAATTCACGTTTCCATGACAACTGGGATCTTTCGGCAGCGCGCAGCATTGCCATGCTACGGCTGCTCACGCAGCGATTCAATATCCCGGAACAGCGCCTGGCCGTAGTCGGATACGCAGACAAAAACGCGCGCGATGCGGAGCAGACACCCGAACAACGAGCTCGCAACCGCCGCGTGGACATCGTGGTTGTGACTGAGGAGGGGGCGAACACGATGGAGCCGCCGGATGCAAACCTCGCCGGCGCAAAGAAAAACTAGAAAACGGCCGCCGATATGCGACAAGACTGCAGTGGCTGAGTAAAGCTGCTCCGGTTACCCGGAAAAATTTCAATATCAGGAAAGAAAATGATCTCACTTCAGACAAACGTCAACGCACTCGACGCACTCAGGAATCTGAGTACCGATAACGCGGCGCAGGGCAAAACCATCCAGCAACTCAGCTCCGGTTATCGCATTAACAGCAGCGGCGACGACGCAGCCGGCTTAGCGGTTGCAAACGGCTATGCAAACCAGATCACGCAGTTGACGCAGGGCGTCAATAATGCCAATGACGGTATTGCGCAGTTACAAATCATTGATGGCGGATTGAGCAATATTTCGAATATTCTCAACCGCATGCAGACACTGGCGACGGAGTCGGCCTCGGGAACGTTCACAGGCAACCGCTCCACCCTGAACCAGGAGTACCAGAATCTGATCGGTGAAATCACGCGCCAGGCAACCAATATCGGCCTGAACGCGGGCGGGACGTTCAACAGCAAGCTGAACGTATTCATCGGTGGTTCGAGTTCTGCCAGCATAGCGGCGGTGAATATCGACCTGAGCGGTACGAGCAGTGCGGTCGATGCCGCCAGCCTGGGGCTGTCCGGCACGGACGTGCTCGGCGGAACCGTGGGCGGCGTGGGCTTCAGCGGCAACGCGGTGCGGCTTGATAACCCCGCGACCTCGTTTCTAGCCAACTCCACTCAAACCTACACCTTCAACTACACCGATTCGAGCGGCAACACGCAATCGCGCAGCGTCGTCTTAGCGGGCGGGACCAGCGGCATCAACGGTACCGCAGTCATTAACCAGCTCAACAACGGCCTGACGGGCACTGGCATTACAGCCTCCATCAATTCCAGCAACGGCACAGTGCAGTTCACCAGCTCGGGTCAGTTCACGGCGGGTGTAGCAGCCGCGGTGGGCGGCGGGACCTCAACCGTAACCGCAGCCGCCACACTGGTCAACACCTCGCAGTACAACCTCACGAGCAACTTCACCGCCGTAAGCGCCGGCACCGAGAAATTCACCATCAGCGACGGCACGCATACTGCGAACATCAGTCTGACGAGCGCGAATGCCGGCAGCCTTTCCGCAGCGGTTCAGACAATCAATGCCAGTCTGACTGCCGCCGGGATGAGTGATGTTTCGGCTCTCGAGACGGGTGACAATACTACCGGTATTTCGCTGCAGGGTGCTGCCAACTTTAGCGTTACCGAATATCAGTTGGCCACTACCGGCGGGCTCTTCACCGCGGTCGGCGGCCAGGCGGTTACCGCGCCCGTGAGTGGCGGAACAGCCGGCACGGATGCGCAGGCTGCCATTACGGCGATCGCGACGGCTATCCAGAACCTGGGATTGGTTCAGGGCCGTGTCGGCGCTGGTGAAAACCAGTTGAACTACGCCGTCGGCCTGGCGCAGTCGCAGATCACGAACTTCTCGACGGCGGAAGGCGACATCAAGGATGCCGATGTGGCGACGCAGGCCTCCAATCTGACTCGTGACCAGGTGCTCGAGCAGACCGCAGTTGCCGCTCTGGCGCAAGCAAACTCAATGCCGCAAGCGGTATTGAAACTGCTGCAATAAACGTTCAAAGAACGGGGCCGGCCGTAACGCCGGCCCTTTTAGCTAGTCCAGCCGCAAGGCTGGGCGTTTTGGTTGGTCCGGCAATTGCCGGATAATTGCTTAGAATATGGGATCCACTTCCGTCACGCCGTTCACCGGCAGCAGCGCTTTCGCCGCTCAACTGCAAACGGTCATTCAAACCGCCGTATCCCGAGCCTCGGCGCCGTTAACCCAACTCCAAACCCAGCAGAATGCGCTCCAATCGCAACAAAGCGAGATCCAAAACATCCAGAGCGACTTTAATGCTCTCCAGTCGGCCATCACGTCTCTCAATAGCGCGGTCCAAAGCAATGGAATGGCGGCTCAGGTCAGCAACTCGACCGTGGCGAGCGCAAACGTAAGCAATGGCGCTCTGAGCGGAACGTACACAGTGAATGTGACGAGCCTCGGCAGCCAGGCCAGTGCCATCAGTGAGAATTCTCTGCCCACCGTCACCGATCCTTCAACCCAAAGCATCGATACGGCCAGTTCCTACACGCTGACGGTTGAAGGGCAATCCTACACCATCCAGCCTGCCGGCAATACGCTGGACGCGCTCGTTTCGGCCATCAATAACAGCGGCGCAAATGTGCAGGCCACCGTGGTCAACGTTGGCAGCAATAATGCGCCGGATTACCGCTTGACCATTCAAGCCAACGATTACGTGCCCACTACCATTCAACTTAACGACGGGACCAATAACCTGCTACAGGCAATGGATCCCGGATCCTACGTTCAGTATCAGGTCAACGGCGAACCGGCTAGCCCAATCAACGCAACATCGCGGCAGGTCACCGTATCACCGGGAGTGAATGTGACGCTGCTTGGCGCCGGTACAACGAACATCACCGTGGCAGCCAGCACGGCCGCTATTTCGAACGCATTGAATACCTTCGTCACCGATTACAACAATCTGGCCGCAGAGCTCGAGAAAAACCGCGGAAAAAACGGCGGCGCCTTATCCGGGCAGAGCATTGTATATGAGCTGCAGAATCAGTTGCAGATGCTGGTGCAGTATAGCGGCGGCAGTGGCTCAGTGACATCGCTTGCAGACATCGGCCTCTCGTTTGATTCCAGCGGAAATCTGCAATTTGATTCCAGTGCGCTCAGCGCCGATAGCGCCTCGAGCGTGTTGAATTTTTTCGGAAGTACCTCGAACAGCGGATTTCTGCAAAACGCCAACAATGTGTTGAACAGCGTCACGGACCCGTCCACCGGCACGCTCACCGATGCCAATCAGTCCTTGACCAGCCAACTGACGCAAATCGGCGCGCAGATTACGAGCGAGCAAACGTCCATCTCGAATTTGCAGCAGAAGCTGGCGACCCAGATGGCCAATGCCGACGCGGCTATCTCATCCTTAGAACAGCAGGTCACAGAAATTACCGACCTGTTTACCAGCATGCAGCAGCAATCGAGAAGTATCAGCGGATGACAAGTTTTCAATGAACGCCGAAACCACGCGCCAGAAGCTTTTTGCCGCCATTCGGGAAGACCGGTTTGAACGGATTTCTCAAATTGCGGCCGAATACCGGGACCGCGCCGCCGAAATGCAGGCCGAGCCGCTCGAAGATGTCCTCCGCCCGCTCAACGAAGCTCTGCGCTATCTGCGCGCGGTGAGGGCGCACCAGTCGGCCCGGTTTCAAAAGCTCGCGACAGATGCCTTATACCTGAAATACGAAAGGGCAGGTTAAGTCCCGTCCTGGTCCATTCGTGTCAAAAGTTCGGCGCTGTTGTTCCAATCTGACAAAATCTTGACGCGTAGCATGCGCTGAAGCCCGCAAATGGCGCGCTTCGGCTCTGGCAAGCCGGTTGCCTAAGCAGGAGTGCATAGCCATGCTTGACCCTATTGCCGGAACACTGGAGCACTTTATGACGCTGGTCAGCGCGCGTCAGAAGCTGGTCGCGTCCAATATTGCCAACGCGGATACTCCGGGGTACAAGACGCAGGATATCGATTTTCAGGCCGAACTCCGCAATGCAACCGCCAACCTCCCGCCTGTACCCTCCGAAGTGAGTGGATTACGGGTGAAGAACGACGGGAACAACGTCGACTTGGACCGCGAAGCGCGTCTGCTGGCTGAAAATGCTCTTCGCTTCAATATCGCGTCGAATCTGCTTCGTTCCCAGATAAAGATCGTGCGTATGGCGATAGAAGGAGGTAACACCAGTTCGTGAGCCTGTTTTCAAGTATCGACGTGAGCGCCTCCGGCATGTCGGCCGAGCGCCAGCGCGCCGAGGTGCTGGTCGAAAACATTGCCAATGCGGAGACCACACGCACCGCTGAAGGCGGCCCGTACCGGCGTCGCGACGTAGTCTTTGAAAGCGCGCCTGTGTCCTCCCAGTTTTCATCCGAATTGGGCGCGCAATTAAACGGTCAGACGTTAGGAGTGAAAGTATCGCAGCTCGTGGTCGACAACAGCGAGCCCAGCCGCCGCTACATGCCCGGCCATCCGGACGCCGACAAAGACGGCTACGTCCTGTTTCCTCATGTCAATCCGGCGGAAGACATGGTCGATCTGCTGGGTGCTTCCCGTTCCTATCAGGCAAACGTGTCGGCTATTTCGGCAGTGAAAGACATGATCCAGCGATCTATCGATCTATTCCGCTAATCTATGACACCTGTTTCGCCGATCACTGTACCAGCGATGGTCGAGCTGCCGTCGCTTCCGCAAGCGGGAACCCCAGCAGGCCCCGGATTCCAGCACGCGTTTCAGACCGCCATAGCCCAGGTGGAGAACACACGGGCGGTGGCAAATGACGCGATTCAAAGATTCGTTTCCGGAGAAGATCAGGAACTGCACTCGACGATTTTGGCTACGCAAAATGCGGAACTGCAGTTTGAAATGCTCATGCAGGTTCGAAACAAAGTCGTTTCGGCCTACGAAGAAATTATGAAAATGCAGCTTTGAAGCGGCGTTTAACACATGGATCAAATCAAAAAGCTTGCCGCCCGGCTGACGATCCCGCAGCGCGCCGCCACGATTGCGGCGGTGCTGCTCGTTCCCGCTATTCTCGCCGGACTTTTACACTGGCGCCATGAACAGGATTTTCGCCCGCTGTTTACGGGCATGTCCCAGGAAGATGCTGCGGCGGTCGTTCAAAAACTGAAAGAGTCGGGCGCCGAATACCGGCTTGGGGATAACGGGACCTCGGTTCTGGCTCCGCAAGGCCGGGTCGACGAACTTCGGCTTCAGCTTGCCGCCGCCGGGCTTCCCAAGACCGGCCGCGTCGGTTTCGAGCTGTTCGACAGAACCAATCTCGGCATGACCGATTTCGCCGAGCATGTGAATTACCGGCGCGCTCTCGAAGGAGAACTGGAGCGAAGCATCCGCTCCATTGCGCAGATCGAGCAGGCGCGCGTGCACATCACATTTGCCAAAGATTCTGTTTTTCTCGAATCGCGTGAACCGGCCAAGGCCAGCGTACTTGTCGATGTGCGCCCCGGCGCGGCGCTCGATCCGCAAAATGTCACCGCTATCGCCAATTTCGTAGCGAGCGCTGTCGAAGGGCTCAGCCCGACCGCGGTTTCCATCGTCGATATGCGTGGCAATTTGTTGAACCGGCCGCGGCAGGGTACGCTCGCAGATGGACAGATGTCCGATGCCGCGCTCGATTACAAGCACCAGATAGAGCGGGACCTGGCTGCCAAAGTGGAATCGACGCTCGAGCCGCTCCTCGGGCCGGGCAAGTTTCGCGTCGGCGTTTCCGTCGATTGCGATTTCAGCACGCTGGAGCAAAGCGAAGAGATTTATGATCCGACGCGATCCGTCATGGCGAATTCGCAGGTCTCCGAAGACAGTACAGCCGGACCGATTCAGACGGCAGGCATTCCCGGAACGCAGGCCAACAGCGCGCGGCCTCCCGCTAAGCCGCCCGTGGCCGCCTCGGGTCTCTCTCGCCGTACCGAAAACGTGGCTTATGACACGACGCGTACGGTTCGCCATGTGAAAGTGCCGCAAGGCGCCATCAAGCGAATTTCCGCCTCCGTGCTTCTCGATCAAGCCGTGGAATGGCGCGGATCCGGCAAAGCGCGCAAGCGCGTGCTGGTTCCTATTCCCGCCGATCGCATGAATGCCATTCACGACCTCGTGGCCGGCGCCTTGGGTTTGGTCAAAGATCGCGACCAGCTCGTGCTCGAGAGTCTGCCGTTCGAGCAGACCGTCGAGGGAGGGGCCGGCGATGAAAATCCGAGTGCTCCGCTGCCTGCGCCGGCCTGGAAGTCCGGCCCTCGTCTTTACATCGGAGCCGGTATAGGAATCGCCGTCCTGCTGGGCATAGCGGCCGTGCTGCTCCTCAAACGCCGCCGGACGCGCGTCGAAATCGATCAGAGCGTACGCGCGCTGGCATCTTCTGAGCAACCGGTTGCAGCCGTGGCGCCGGCCGCGCCCGCTGCGCCGCAAGCGCAAGAGCAGCCGCCGCTTGCGCTCGATCGCCAGCTTCCACCCGTCAATCAAAAAGTGGAGCTTGTGCGGGACCGTCTGAAAGAGAGTGTTAAGAGCGATCCTGTCTTTGCCGCCAACATCCTGCGCGGATGGCTTGAAGAAGACGCAGCCAAGGCGCGCCAATAACACACCATATGCCCAAAGCCGCTGCTACAGAAATACTGACCGGTATCGACAAGGCAGCCATGCTGCTTGTCTCCTTGGGCGAAGAATGTAGCGCCGAGCTGTTAAAGCATCTTTCCGAAGACGAAGTGGATGTGCTGAGCCGCGCTATTGCGCGCCTGCCGAATGTCGCTTCACATCAGATCGAGGCTGTGCTCAACGAGTTTCATCACATGTCGGTGGCGCAGGAATTCGTGCTCAAGGGCGGCATCGAGTATGCGCGCAAGATGCTGTCGAAAGCCTTTGGGCCGGACGTAGCCAAACGTCTCGACGATCGCCTCATGAAATTTCGCGGCACCGATGAGTCCGCGTTCACGGCTTTGCAGGAGGCAGACCCGCAGCAGCTTGCCAGGTTCATTCATAATGAGCATCCACAAACGATCGCGCTCTTGCTCTCGCACGTGAATCCCTCGCAAGCCGCCTCACTGCTGGCCTCTTTGCCGGCCGAACTACGCAGCGACGTCGCCTACCGCATGGCTACGCTCGACAGAATCTCGCCCGAAGTGGTGCAGAAAATCGCCTCGGTGATCAGCGAAAAATTGAAGGCTTTGGGCCAGATCAACGCCCAGTCTTATAGCGGCGTGCGCGCCGTGGCCGAGATGTTCAACCGGCTCGATTCAAACGCCACCAAAGCGATTTTGGATGATATCGAGAGCCGCGACGCGAAGCTATTCGAGGCCATTCGCGGCCTCATGTTTGTCTTTGAAGATCTGCTCGCCATCGACAAGAACGGGATCAAGGAGATCATGGCCCGTGTCGACCGCAAAGTCTTGACGGTCGCTTTAAAAGGCACCAGCGAACAATTGCGGAATCACGTCTTCTCAACCATGTCCCAACGTGGCGCCGAAATGCTTCGCGAGGACATTGAGGCGTTAGGGCCGGTAAAGATTCGTGAGGTGGAAACCGCCCAGCAGCAAGTCATCGCCGTCGTGCGCGAGTTGGATGCTGAAGGTGTTCTGAGCCTGACGGGAGGCGGTGACGAATATGTTGAGTAGACGCGCGCTGCACCCGCAGGATGCCAAACCGATCGTCTGGCCCCAGGTGGCCCGTTCGTCGGGCCGGGTCGAGCTGGGCGCCCCAGGATCGGCTGCTCAAATCGCCGAGTTGTCGCGGCAGCTTTCAGAGATGCGCGCGGCGCATCAAACCGAACTGGCGCATCTGCGCGAATCGGCTTTTCAGGATGGATTGCGCCAGGGCCGCGAGGAAGCGGCAAACGCGATTCGCGACGCTGCCCAGAAGGTGTCCTCCACGCTCGCAGAACTGATGGGTTTCAAGCGCAAACTGCGGCTGGATGCAGAACGCGAAATCGTGAAACTTTCGCTTGCCATCGCACACCGCATACTGAACCGTGAGCTCGCGACCGATCCCGACGCCATCGAAGGCGTGGTGCACGCCGCGCTCGCCAAGCTGCAAACTCGCGATGTGTGGCAGATCCGCGTCGCTCCCGCCGCTGCCGCCGTGGCACAAGCTTGCATTGACCGTGCCGGCCTTACTGCCGCCGTGAAGGTCAACGCCGACCCGGCGCTACAGCCCGGCGACCTGCTTGTCGATACCGCGGCCGGTGAACTGGACGCCTCCGTCAATACACAACTGCAGGAGATCGAACGCGGTTTTGCTGAAAGGCTGGCGCTGCGATGACCGAGGAGGCCATTGTCGATCTCAGTCCGTATATTGCCGATCTCGCGCACATGGACCTGATCCGTTCGCGCGGCACCGTCATCGATGTTACTGGTTACTTAATCGAATCGAAAGGCCCGGCCGCACGCATCGGCAGCTTCTGTGAAATTCGAACTGCCGGCCAGCGGCAGATCCGCACGCAGGTGGCGGGCTTTCGCAATGGGCATGTTTTGTCTATTCCACTCGAGGAAATCGACGGCCTGCAGGCAGGCGATCCCATCTACGCGCGGCCGCAGGATGCACAAATTACCGTCGGGCCTGAGCTTCTGGGGCGTGTTCTCGATGGCTTCGGACGGCCTATCGATGGCGGCCCTCCGGTGAACGGCGCGGCAAAACAGAATCTGTTCGCCGACCCTCCCGGCCCGCTCGAACGCGAGCACATCACCGCGCCGCTAATCACGGGCGTGAGAGCGATTGACGGCCTTCTGCCCTGCGGAATGGGCCAGCGTATCGGAATTTTCGGCGCTAGTGGAGTGGGCAAAAGTACGCTGCTCGGCGCCATGTCGCGGCACAATTCGGCCGACGTATCGGTAGTGGCGCTCATCGGCGAACGCAATCGCGAGGTGCGCGCCTTTCTCGAGCGCGAATTGGGTCCCGAGGGCCGAAAGCGCTCCGTTGTGGTTACGGCTACCTCAGACCGGCCGGCGCCCTTACGGGTGCGCGCCTGTTTCGTCGCTCTCGCCGTTGCCGAATATTTTCAGAGCCAGGGTGCGAATGTCTTGTTGGTGCTCGATTCCATTACCCGCCTGGCGATGGCGCAGCGCGAAATCGGGCTGGCCGCCGGCGAACCGCCCAGCCAGAAAGGCTATCCGCCGTCCGTATTCAGCATGTTGCCCAAAATTTTCGAGCGCGCGGGAAATTTCAAACAGGGAAGCATCACCGGGTTTTTCACGGTCTTAGTCGAAGGCGATGACATGAATGAGCCCATAGCGGATGCCGTGCGCGGCATACTCGACGGCCATATCGTCCTCTCCCGTGATCTGGGCGCCTCCGGCCACTATCCGGCGATCGATATTCTTACCTCGCTCTCACGCGTGGCCAACGACATCGCGCCGCCTGAGCAATTGGAAGCCGCCAAAAAGATTCGCGAAGCCCTTGCCGTGTACCGCCACTCGGAAGACCTGATTCAACTCGGAGCGTACGTCTCCGGCAGCAATGCGCGCCTGGATTCAAGCATCAGAGCACGCGAAAAAATTATGAACTTTCTCCGGCAGGAGCCGGGCGCGCGCTCGCGGCTCGATGAAACGCTCAATTCCATGATCGCCATCGCGCAGTCGCTCTAGCCAACATGAAAAGATTCGAATTCCGCCTCGAGGCCGTGCTGCGGTTTTATGAAATGCAGCTTGACGTCGAAAAAGCAAAACTGGCCCGCGCCCTGGCAGAAGAACAGGAACTCGTTGCTTCTATCGCGCAACGAACCGAAGAGATGCGGCAGCAGAATGAGGCCATCCGCGCGCTTGTGGAACTGCGCAGCGGCGATATCCGCTCGCTGAGTTCCTATAATCTCAGCGCGCAGGCCCAGAACATCGCGGCCTGCGAGAAACTGGCCCGCGTGCGGCGCGCCATTGACATGCAGCGGCAGGCGGTGCTTCGCCAGGGGCGCAAAACGAAGCTGCTCGCCAAATTAAAACAGCGGAAATTTGCCGAATGGCAAAAAATAATGGATCGGAGGCTGGAGACGGAAAGTCAGGAGATCTGGCTCGCCGTCAATGGCCGCAGCCGGTCAGCACCGAGGCAGGGGAGCGATCCTACACCCTACCTTGCCCCGGAGTAAGAGCAATAAAAAGCGAGCGAACGAACCCGGAGCGGTAAAGTTTCGCCTCAGCGGTCCGAAAAAGGAATAGAGTGGTTGATTCGAAGCAGCAGACGCCTCCCTGGCGCGCGCAAGTTATTGGCCAAAGCCGCGCCATGGCACACATATGCCATGTCATCGAATTGATCGCCTCTAAGCGCTGCACAGTTCTCATCTCCGGCGAAACCGGAACCGGCAAGGAAGTAATCGCCAGGGCGATACACCAGGCCAGCCCGCGCGCTCTGCGTCCCATGGTGGCGGTAAATTGCACTGCGCTGCCGGAAACTCTCATCGAAGCGGAGTTGTTCGGACACGTGAAAGGCGCGTTTACGGGCGCTCACAGCGCGCGCACAGGCCTTTTTGAGCAAGCCAACAAGGGCACCCTATTTTTGGACGAAATCGGTGATATTCCGCTTTCGTTTCAGGCCAAGCTTCTGCGCGTTCTCCAGGAACAGGAGGTGCAGCGAGTCGGCAGCTCGGAAACCATCAAGCTCGATGTGCGCGTCATTGCAGCATCCAATGTCAACCTGGAAGCTGCAGTAGCCGAGCGTAGATTTCGCGACGACCTCTACTACCGGCTTAATGTCGTGCCCATCCATCTGCCGCCTTTACGCGAGCGGCGCGAAGACATTCCTTTGCTCGTCGAGTATCTGCTCTCGAAAATTCAAGACGGCGAGAATGACCCTCCCAAAACAATCAGCCAGGACGCATTGGAATATCTCACTAATCTCGATTGGCCCGGTAATGTCCGCCAGCTCGAACACGCGCTACAAATGGCGGTCGCCCTTAGCGGCAGCCGCGATACTTTGCAGATACGGGATTTTTCCAACGAACGGCCGCTTGCCAAACCCCCTGCCGCAGAACGCAGTGCGCCCCTTCTTCATTTCCCGGACGACGGCCTCGATCTCGAAAATGCCGTCAGCCGCTTCGAACTCTCGTTACTTAACCAGGCGCTGGCCGCTTCCGGAGGTAATAAGGCCCGCGCGGCAAACCTGCTTCGCATCAAGCGAACAACTTTGCTCGCCAAAATGAAGACGCTCGGCGAACGCGTCGCCGTATAGCGCGGCCGGCCACACCGGCCCGGCTTTCATTGCTTGTGATAATCGAGCGGCGGCTTCTGATCCGGCGGGATCATCGACTCATATTTCTTGCCCTGAAGCTGTTTGGCAAAATCGGCTTTGGCATCGGCCACCAATTGCGGATTCGCAAATAAGTCGGCTGCCGTCACCGCCAGTGCCTTTGCCGCAACCACCATTCCCTTTTGCCCTATCGTCGTTCCCGCGCAAGCCGCTGCCTGCCACGTATGCGCGCCGACTCCCGGCACAAATGTCGCTGCGCTGAAACCGATCGTCGGCACGTTCCAGCTCACATCGCCCACGTCGGTGGAAGCCATCGGCGCGTTGGGATCAAAGGGGTGCAACGGCTGCACCTTTTCAGTCGAATGCAAATCGCGCCTTAACTCGGGCGGCAAAGACTTCTGCAATTCTTCCGCGAAATGCACTTCTTCAGTCGTGTAGCGGAACCCGCCCACTTCCTCCAGATTTTTCTGCGCCACTTTGGCCAGCACATCGTTCGGAATGATGTTTGCATCGCTTGAAACGATATGCATCTCGAGCGTGGTCTCAGTCATCATGGCCGCGCCTTGCGCGATCTTTTCGATGCGCGCCCAAATCTGATCGAGCGTCGCCAGATACGGGCTCCGCGCCATCAGATACAACTCCGCCGTATCCGGCACAACGTTCGGCGCCAATCCTCCGTTGCTGATGATGTAGTGTATGCGCGTATTGGATGGGACGTGCTCGCGCAGAAATTCGATGCCATTGCCCATCAGCATCACTGCATCCAGGGCGGAACGCCCGCGCTCCGGCGCCGCCGCCGCATGCGCCGCAACGCCGTGAAACTTGAACTTCGCGTCGGTAATAGCCAGCATGCCGCCGTTGTTTACTCCGTTGCGGTCGCCCGGATGCCAGTGCAGCACTACATCTACATCGCGAAACAATCCCGCGCGCACCATGTACACTTTGCCCGCTCCACCCTCTTCTGCCGGAGTGCCGTAATAGCGCAGCGTACCCGTTACGTGATTCGCTTCCATATACTGCTTCAGCGCCACCGCCGCGAGCGCCGCTCCTGAGCCAAGCAGATTGTGCCCGCATCCATGTCCCGGTCCTCCAACCGTTACCGGGCTTCGGTCCGGCACGGCCGCTTGCGACAATCCGGGCAGCGCGTCAAATTCTCCCAAAATCGCGATCACCGGCTTGCCCTCGCCGTAGCTGGCGATGAATCCGGTCGGCTCGTCCGCTACGCCCGCTTGGATGCGGAAGCCCGCGTTTTTCAACTCGCTCTGGAGCAGCGCCGAACTCTTCTCTTCGTGATACCCCAGCTCCGCGTATCCCCAGATCTCCTTCGAGACCTGGCTGAATTCGGGCGCTCGCTGATCGATCCACTGTTCAAGCTGGCGATGTGCCTCGGGTGCCTGGCTGAACGCCGCACCCGAAAGAAGAAAAAATGAGATCCACAGGCGCTTCATGGTTTTCCTCAGTGTAAAACTCCTGCGCCGCTGTTCAATCAGACGCGCCGCCGCCGCAGCGAACATCACCTGCCTCCTCCCCTTGTTATCCTGAAAATTACAGCGCCGGCGCACAGGGCCGCTAGTGCCCGTTGTGCGCTGAAAGGCCCCCAAACCGCGTTGTTTCGGGCCGCTCCGCCTGCCCATGCACATTAAAAAACAACGTCTTCTCACACCTGGTCCCACTCCTCTGCTGCCTGCAGCCCTGCACGCCATGATGGGCTCGGATATCCACCACCGCACCGAGGATTTCCGCAACCTATATAAGCAGGTGCTGGCCGATCTGAAAACCGTGCTCGCCACCGCCCACGACGTCCTCGTTCTGGTGGCATCCGGTACCGGCGGCCTCGAAGCTGCCGTTCAGAATTTCTTTTCGCCCGGCGACGAAGTCATCGTCTGCTCTGCCGGAAAATTCGGCGAGCGTTGGGTGGATCTCGCCAAAGCATTCGGCCTCAAAGCTACCGTTCTGAGCGCGCCTTACGGTGATGCCGTCAGTCCCGCTGCCGTCGAAGAAGTCCTGGCGCGAAACAAAAACATCAGGGGCGTGTTCGTTCAGGCTTCGGAAACTTCCACTGGAAGCCAGCACGACGTCAAATCAATGGGCCTCGCGGTCAAGAAAACCGGCGCCATCTTCGTCGTGGACGCCATCACGGGCTTGGGCACAATGCCGCTCGAAATTGACGCCTGGGGCCTCGACATCGTCATTGGCGGCTCCCAAAAAGCCTTCATGATTCCGCCCGGTCTCGCGTTTCTCTCCATCAGCCCCAAAGCGTGGGCGCTGTCGGAATCAGCAACGTCGCCGCGCTATTACTTCGATCTCAGGAAAGAACGGAAGAGCGCGGCCGGCGGCGAATCCTCCTGGACGCCCAACACGTCTCTGCTGCTCGCCTTTGCCGAGGCGCTCAAGTACATTCAATCCATCGGCATGGATAAGCTCGTCGAAAATGCGCAGTTGCTTGCGCACGCGACTCGCCAAGCGGTCAGAGCGCTTGGCCTGGAGCTTTTTTCTACCTCACCCGGTTCTTCCGTCACGGCGGTTCGCCCGCCTGCCGGCATGGATTCCGGCGTGATCGTGAAGCAATACCGCAGCCGCTTCAACGCCATCATCACCAACGGTCAAGGCTCCATGAAGGGGCAGATCTTCCGGCTCGCTCATCTCGGCTACTTCGATTTCCACGATCTCTTCGCGGTCATCGCGGAGTTGGAAATCATTCTTGCCGCCGAGGGCTATCCGGTCCGCTTCGGCTCCGGCGTTGCTGCCGTCCAGAATGTATACGCCGAAGCAGCGCTGCCCAAGGAAGCGCCGCTGCTCGTCTGAATCCCGCTTCCATGAAAATTCTCGTTGCTGAACCGCTTGCGCCGGCAGCCTTAGAGATGCTTCGCGCCGAACCGGCATGGGATGTAATCCAGGCCGATCCCAAAACCTACGAACCGCATCTGCCGGATTGCGACGCGCTGATCGTTCGCAGCGCCGTCAAAGTCACCCCGGATGTTCTCGAGCGCGCTCGCAAGCTTCGCGTCATCGGCCGCGCCGGCGTAGGGGTCGATAATGTCGATCTCCCTGCCGCCACCGAAGCCGGCGTTCTGGTGATGAATACTCCCGGCGGCAATGCAGTCTCCGTCGCCGAACACACGCTCGCTCTCATGCTTTCTATGGCGCGTTCCGTGCCGCAAGCGAGCGCCTCCACCAAGACCGGCAAATGGGAAAAGAAAAAGTTTTTAGGCAATGAGCTGCGCGGCAAAACGCTCGGCATCGTCGGCCTTGGCAGCATTGGCCGCGAAGTAGTCCGGCGCGCCCGGCCATTTGAGATGCGCATCGTTGGCAACGACCCCTACGTCAGTTCGCAAACCGCCCATGACCTCGGCATTGAGCTGATGTCTCTGCCGCAACTCTACGCCGCCAGCGATTACATCACCCTGCACGTCTCGCTCACTCCTGAAACCGATCACATGCTCAACGCCGATGCCTTCTCGCAAATGAAGCCCGGCGTGCGCATCGTGAACTGCGCGCGCGGGGAGTTGATCGATGCCGCAGCTCTCGAAGACGCAATCCAAAACGGCCGTGTCGCAGGCGCAGCCCTCGACGTCTTCGAAAAGGAGCCGCCGGGCGAGCTTCCGCTATTGCAGCTCGATCCCGTGATCGCCACTCCCCACATCGCCGGTTCCACCGAAGAGGCGCAAGAGATCGTCGGAACCCGCATCGTCGAACAGCTAATCGAGTATCTGAAAACCGGCGTCGCCTTGAATGCCGTCAACATGCCCGCCCTCACCGCCGAGCAATATCGCGCCCTCGGCCCCTACGTCAATCTGGCGGAGCGGCTCGGCCTCTTCCTCAGTCACATCACTGCCGGCAATGCGCACACCATTCGCCTCATCTACTATGGCCGCCTCGCCGATGGCAACACCCAGATTCTGCGCAACGCCGGCATCGCAGGCGTTCTCAGCCGCTCTCTTGAATTCCGCGCCAACCTCGTCAACGCCATGCAGATCGCCTCCCATCGCGGCTTTCGCGTCGTTGAACAGCGCGAGCCCGGCCTCGCTCACATGGATTCCATTCGCCTCGAGCTCGAATCCGATGCCGGCTCATTCTCTGCTGTCGGCGCCCTCGTGCTCGATAAACCGCGCCTGCTTCAAGTGGAAGGCATCTCCTGCGAGGCCACGCTCGACGGCAATCTGACGTACTCGAAAAACCTCGATGTGCCCGGAGTCATCGGCTACATCGGAACGGTTCTGGGCAAGAACGGCATCAACATCGCAAACTTCGCGCTCGGCCGCCAGGACCCGAATCACCAAGCCACCTCACACCCGCTCACTGCCATATCGATTATTGAAACGGATCAGCCCGTGCCCGACAATGTCATCGCGCAACTGTTCGAAAATCCGGCGATTCAGTTCGTTCGCCGTGTCCCGCTCAGCCGCGCCGCGACGGCGTGACTGAGATTTTTTCTTTTTCTCGCTAACATAGTTATGTTGACGCCCGAATCCCAGGTTCTGCTGTCCGTCAGTCTCCCTACCATCGCCGTGCTTGTCGGCATTCTCATCAATAACCGCCAGATCGAATCCCTGCGCTCTGAGATAAATGCCAGATTCCAAGCGGTCGATAGAAGGTTCGAATCCATGGATGGCAAGCTAAGCAGCGTAATCGACATCATGAACGCCCGTTTCGAAGCCGCTCACGAAGCCCTTCTCCGTGTTGAAGGCGTCATGGACGCTCGCCTGAAGCACCTCGAAGAACGTCGCTAATCTTTTCCCTGCAAGAGCGCCGATATACACTGTCACTCATGACCCGGCGCACGCTGATGGGCTCGCTGGCCCTCGCAGCCACTCTCAAATCCCAATCGCCTCAAACGCAACCGGCGCCTCAATCGCAGCCGCGTCCGCAGCCGCGTCCCCGTCGCGCACCGCATAAAGAATGGAAGCCGATGCTCGGGGTTCTCGGCCCCTACACGCCCGCTAACGTCGAATTCGCCAAAACGCATGGCTTCAACAATATGATCCTGAGCGCGGGCATGCGCTCCAACCTCGACGCCAACACCATCACCGACGCGCAAATTGAGCAGGTCAAAGCCACGCTCTCCAAATTCCAGATGCACGTCTCGGCGTTTCAAATCGATGGCAATCACATCGACCCCGACCCGCAGCGCCGCGCGCGCCAAAATGACTTCTTCGCCAAAGCCATCGATCTTGCCGGTAAACTCGGCGTCCCCTACATCGGTACGCAATCCGGTAAAGATTCTTCCAAGCCGTTCCAGGCACAGGTGGATGAGATCGTCCGCGTGTACCACGAAAAATATTTTCCGGCCTGCGAACGAAACCACGTCGCGATTCTCTGGGAGCCCTATCCCGAATCCCCCAACATCGCCACCAGCCCGGTCGGTTTTGAAGCGCTATTCAAAGCCTTCGGCGATACGCCCTACGTCGGCCTTCAATATGATCCCTCTCATCTCGTCCGCCAGTTCATGGACCCGATCCAAACCGCGCGCGATTTCGTCGACAAAATTCACGATGTCCACCTCAAAGACACCGAGATCCTCTGGCCCGTGCTTCGCGCCGGCGGTATCAATCCCGTGAACAACGCCCGCTGGTGGCGCTACCGCATTCCCGGCATGGGCCAAATCAATTGGCGCGAGTTTTTCAGCGTTCTTCAGGACGCCGGCTATTCGGAAGCCATGAGCATCGAACAGGAAGACCCGCTCTACGGCGCAGACAACAATCCCGGCCCCGATTTCAGTCCCGATTTCCAGACCGGATTCATCATGGCCAAACGCTATCTCGATCAATACGTTCCCTGATTTGCCCGCTCAGGGATGATTGCATTGGCTGGATCTATCGAATGTTAAAAGCGAAGACGATTATCTGGTGATCATTGATGAGCTGCCGTACTTCGATCGCCGCTGCTCCTGGGCCGCTGGCTTCGATATCGGGCGTTACTCCAATCGGCGCGCGCGCTTTGCCGCCTCCGTACCACACCGCCGCCGGATAAAACGAAGAGGCCGCTGGCCCGGCTTGCCCCGCCCCCCAAAAGCAAGCTAAACAACAAAGCGGCTGCCGCAATTCGAAGCGCCTTCATCGGGTATACGCAGTCTCGCGTGGGTGACGTACGTTCCTGCAGACAATCCAGCCATGCAGACGATTGCATAAAAGCGAAATCGCGGATATACTCTCCCTAGCGGGCAGTTGTTGCTAGGGTATTTGCGCGATCAGGGGCGCGAATCTAGCCGCTGTCCGGGTGTGTTTGAAACTCAAGGTTGAGGGGAGTCTCCATGAAGAAGCGTATTTTCGCTACGCTGGCATCGTCTTGCCTGCTGGTTTTCCTTTGCGCGCTGTTCTCGTTGGTCGCTTTCGCGCAATCGGACGTCGGAACCATTACCGGTTTTGTCAGAGATCAAACCGGCGCCGTCGTTCCCAACGCAAAAGTCACGATCACCAGCGAAGCCACACAAGAATCGCATACCGTGACCACGGACGCGCAAGGCCATTACGTCGTCCCGGATCTTTTGCCCGGCAGCTACAGCATGAGCGCCGAAGCGCCTGGGTTCAAAAAGTTTTCAAGTAGCCACAACACTCTCCAGGCGAATTCGACCATCGCCATCGACGCCGATCTGTCAGTAGGTCAGACAACAGAAACCGTCGAAGTGACGGCGACCGCTGAAGTTCTACAAACCGAATCCGGCTCTGTTCAGGCCGAAGTAACTGGAAACCAGATTCAGAATGAAGAGCTGAATGGCCGCAGTCCCATTTACTCGGCGCAATTCCTCCCCGGCGTCCGCAGCGGCGGCACTCTGGGTGACCAGAACGGCATCGGTATCGGCGGGAATCCCTTTTCAATTAACGGCGCGCGCAGCTGGGACACTCTCGTCTCCGTAGACGGCGCCCCCGCCATGCGCACACGGGCAAATGGAGCCATCATCGGCATCGCGGACGTGGATTCCACCCAGGAAATCCAAGTCCTTACGGCCGACTATCAGGCTGAGTACGGCCGTGCCTCAGGAGGCCAGATCCGTATCGTTACTAAGGGCGGGACGACAGATTTTCACGGCGCGTTGTACGAGTACTTCCAGAACTCGGACCTCAATGCCAACACCTGGACTCGTAATCTGAGTGCCTCCACCAACTTTGCCTCCCCGTATCGCTATAACAATTTCGGATTTGCGGTGGGTGGCCCGGTGGCTATCCCCGGTAAGTGGGAAACTCTGCGGCAAAAATTCTTCTGGTTCGTGGCGGAAGATTGGATCAGAAAACGTGCCACGGATACACAAACGCAGGCAGTGCCCACCTTGCTGATGCGCCAAGGCAACTTCAGCGAATTACTAGGTTCCAACCCCTGGTACAGCGGCACTCACCAGCTCTATTATCCCGGCACCTGTCCGAAGGTCGGCGCCTCAACTTGCCAACCGATCCCCGGCAATATCATTCCGGTGAATCAGCTCAGCCCGAACGGCATCGCCATTCTCAATGCCTATCCGCAGCCAACGCCCGGCTATCAGCAAGGAACGCAGAACTGGATCGCACAGGCGGCCCATCCCTATAATCAGCGCAAAGAAAACCTGAACTTTGACATCATCCCCAATGAGAAGCATCACATCGAGTTCCGAAAATCTGACACCGCCTATTTCGAATATCAGCCATTCGATCAGGGCTCAGGCTTGACGGGCAAATACTTCAATCGTCCCAATCAGACCAATACGCTGGCCTGGATCTGGAGCATCAGCCCAACCCTGATCAACGAAGCACGCGCCACAGTCAGCCTGGATGATGTGTACATTCCGGTGAATACATCCCTCGCCGGCTTTAACCGGCAGACTCTTGGGATCAATTACCCCTACTTGTTCGCGGGCAAAGACATTCCGGGAAAGATTCCTACCGTCAATCTGAACGATGCTTTCTATAGCCTCGCGGGCGGTCCCTATCCGTCGCATTCCTCGGGGCCCATTTACGTAGCAACGGACAGTATCACCAAAGTGTGGGGCAATCACACCTTCAAAGCCGGCATTTACTTTGAATATTCCGGTGAAAACGACGAGGACCAAATCAACGTCAGTACCGTCCCCGGCGGCGCCAACAACCAGAACGGCAACTTCACCTTCTCCGACGGCGGCACCGGCGCAACATCCGGCGTCAGTATCGCGAATCTTGCATTGGGTTATACCGACAGTTACACAGAAATCGGCCCCCGTGCATACACCATCTGGCGCGGATGGGACATCGAAGAGTTTGCCCAGGATTCATGGAAAGTCAGTCCCAAACTCCACATCGATTATGGCGTCCGGTTTAGCACCATCACCGGCTTTTACCCGCTCTGGGGAAATGCCGACTATTTCGACGGTAAGCTGTATAATCCGGCGCAAGCGGTCAGTCTGAACTCCGCCGGCAACGTCATCCTCGGGACCGGCAATCCGTACAACGGAATGGTGATCCCCGGATTTAGCAGCTTCCCGAGTTCCGCGCAGGGCCGCGTCCTTGCCGACGGTAATCCTATTTGCGACGGCGCATCCTGCAACGGGCTTTTTAACCCGAGCATCCACAAAACCTACTTCAGTAACTCAAACAATATTCAGCCCCGGCTGGGAATTGCATACCAACTCAATCCCAAGACCGTTATTCGAGCCGGAGCCGGTGAGTTTGTTACTCGCATGCCGCTGCTCGATAACATCTTCCCCGGCGGAAACTCTCCGTTCCAGCCGTTTGTCACGGTGCAAAACGTGAGAGTAGATAATCCCGGCGCGGCACTTACTACCGGTACGGCCGCTCCAATTACTGCCACGACCTACAACCCGAACATGAAGCAGCCGCAGGCATGGAACTGGAACGTAACCTTCCAGCGGGAAATGTTCTGGAACTCTGTTCTATCTGTTGCATACGTCGGCCATCGCGGCTATCACGGCTGGGATGTTTATGACATCAACCAGGCGCCGGCCGGCTCATTGCAGGCGAATCCGGGCGTGAATATCAACTTATTGCGTCCCTACAAAGGATACGCGGCTATCCAGGAAGAAGAACCCGTTGTCAATTCTTTCTATAAGTCGCTGCAAATTCAGTGGAGCGCTCAGTTCCATGGCGGATCCATGGTCCAGTTCATGTATACGCTCTCCAAGAGCATGGACAATAGCTCCAACTATCGCGACATCGTTCCAGACACTTACAACACCAGTAACCTGTGGGGTCCGTCAGAGTACGATGCTCGCCACATGATCGTCATCAATTACATCTACTCGTTACCGTTCTTCAGGAACAATAACTTGAGCGGCAAGTTGCTCGGCGGCTGGCAGCTTAGCGGTACTGCGCAATTTCAGACCGGCGCGCCTTGCGGCATCGGCGCCAATACCGACTATGCGGGTGTCAGTTCGAACGACCTCGGCAGCTTCGGATGCGGCAACGAAGGGCAGTTTTGGGTCCTGAACGGCGCACCCCAGATCGTTGGCCAGTTTGCTGCGGGTGTTGGAGCCAACGCAAGCTCTCCTCACTACTTCATCGCCAACGTCACTCCGCCCCCCGCGGGCACATTCAATCTGCAGCCCGGCGTTCGCAACTCGATTTACGGCCCGGGCTTCCAGGATTGGAACCTGATGCTGTTTAAGAAGTTCGCTATTAACGAGCGGAGCGCATTCGAGTTTCGCGCCGAAGCATATGACTTCATTAACCACCCCAATTGGAGCGGTCCAAACTTCAACGCCGCTTCCTCGCTGTTGGGCGAAGTCACCGGCAAGACTGGACTTGCGCGCAATCTGCAACTCTCATTGCGCTACTCGTTCTAAACCGCTTCTAAAGACGGAACCCTCGCGCGCCAGCACGCGGGTTCCGTTTCCTTCCGTCTTCCGGCTTTCCCTTTAAAGTGCTAAACCTTAGAAAGAGAATATGGCCCAGGTAAAGGCAACTCCCAAAACCTACGACGTCGTCATCGTCGGCTCCGGAGCAGGCGGCGGCGTCGCCGCGCAGGTCCTCGCCAATGCAGGCGCGAAAATCTGCATGCTCGAAGCCGGCGATTGGTTCGATTGCACCAAGCAATCGAAAATGTTCGAGTGGCCTTATAACGTGCCCCACCGCGGCGCCGGGGACCGCGTGCACAAATGGGGCTACTTCGATGCCACCCTGGTCGGCGGCTGGGAAGTTCCCGGCGAGCCCTACACCAACGCTCCCGGCTCCGATTGGATCTGGTGGCGCGCGCGCATGCTCGGCGGCCGCACCAATCACTACGGCCGCATCTCGCTCCGCATGGGCCCCTACGACTTCAAACCCTACAGCCGCGATGGCAAGGGTTTCGATTGGCCCATCACCTACGAAGATCTCGCTCCCTATTACGACAAAGCGGAAGCGCTCATCGGTGTCTTCGGTTCAAAAGAAGGCCTCGAGAACACGCCCGACGGGGTCTTCCAACCTCCGCCCGCGCCGCGCTGTTATGAAAAAGTCATCAAGGCCGCCTGTGACAAGCTCGCTATCCCCTGCATTCCTTCGCGGCTCGCCATTCTCACCCGTCCGCTGAACGGCCGCCCCGCCTGCCACTACTGCGCTGAGTGCGGCCGCTCCTGCGGCGTCAATGCAAATTTCAATTCCCCCGGTGTGCATATCTTCCCGGCGCAAAAAACCGGCAATGTGGAAGTTCGCACCAACGCCATGGTACGCGAAGTGCTCGTGGGACCCGATGGCCTCGCCTCCGGTGTTTCGTATGTCGACAAGAAGAATCGCAGCGAAGTCACCGTGCGCGCAAAAATCGTCGTTCTGGCCGCCAGTTGCTGCGAGACCGCGCGCATCATGCTTAACTCGAAAAGCAGCCAGTTTCCGAACGGTATCGCCAACTCCACCGGCCTCGTCGGCCGGTACATCATGGATACCGTCGGGTCTGCCGTAAGCGGCTTCCTCCCTCTGCTGCAGGATCTTCCCCCGCGCAACGAGGACGGCGTGGGCGGCATGCATCTGTATATGCCCTGGTGGCTCTACAAAGAGCAGAAAGCCGGAAAATTGCCGTTCGCTCGCGGCTACCACATCGAGATCGGCGGCGGCCGTGGCCTGCCCGGCGCCGGTGCGCTCGGCGGCTATGCAGAACGCTGGCTGGGCGGCGGTTACGGCGTCGAGCTCAAACAGAATCTACGCAAGCTCTACGGGTGCGAGGTCCATTTCTCCGGCCGTGGCGAGATGATTCCCAACGAGGAGAGTTACTGTGAGATCGACCCCACCATCGTCGATCAGTGGGGCATTCCCGTGCTGCGCTTCCATTTCAAATGGAGTCAGGATGAAATCCTGCAAGCCAGACACATGCAGGAAACTTTTCAGGAAATCATCCATGCCATGGGCGGCATCGTGACGCACGCCGAAGGCCCGGAGCACAACTGGGGCATCTCTCGCGGCGGCGAGATCATTCACGAAGTCGGCGCCACCAAGATGGGCGACAACCCCAAAACCTCGGTCCTGAATCAATACTGCCAGGCGTGGGACGTAAAAAATCTTTTCATTACAGACGCCGCGCCTTTCGTCAGTAACGCCGATAAAAATCCGACGCTCACCATATCCGCGCTCGGCTGGCGAACTTCGGAATACATCGCCGACCAGGTGAAAAAATTCAACGTCAAAGTTTGAGGAATGCAGAGGAACGCATATGTCTGATAATCCCAGCCGCCGCGATCTCTTCCAAATTCTCGGCTCAGTACCCGCACTGGCAGCCGCTGCAACGGCCGCCGAAACCCACACGGCACACCATGCGCCTCCGGCCGCGCCCGGCAACAAAGGTCCCTATCAGCGGCAGGTCTTCGATGATCATCAGTGGCGCACCGTGCGTGTGCTCTGCGACATCATCATTCCCGCCGATGAGCGCAGCGGCAGCGCCAGCCAGGCCGGTGTGCCCGAATTCCTGGATGACTGGATCGCCTTCCGCACCGCGCAAGACCTCAACCAGAACCTCGAGGCCCAGATCTTCGGCGGCCTGATGTGGCTCGATCGCGAATCAAATCGTCTTTTCGAAAAGGACTTTGCCGACGCCGCCCCCGATCAGCAAAAGCAAATTCTCGACCGCATCGCCTATCCGAAGAAAGCGGCTAAAGAAGACCGCCCCTGGGCGTTGTTCTTCAGCGAATTCCGCAGCCTGACCGTCAGCGGCTTCTTCTCCAGCAAAATGGGCGTCGCCGACCTGCCCTATCTCGGCAACACCGCCGTGGCCGAATGGAAAGGCTGCGATCCCGAAGTCTGGTCCATCGTGGAAAACCGCATGAAGAACGGCTATAAGGGCGTGCTCGAAGTGAAGCCCTGGTCGGCGTAGGGCGGCGCGCCTAGACCTTCACCCACGCCTGCTTCGCGGCACTCTCGGCCACCTTCGACAGCAGAATCATCCCACGCAGCCCGTCTTCGAAGGTCGGGTAATCGACCGGCGCATTCGCATCGGCAATCTTCGCGTAAAAGCGTTTGAACACCTGTTTGTGCGAATCGTCGTAGCCCTCGCTATGGCCGCCTGGCAGATCGGCGAATTGAGCCGCTGCCGGATAAAACAGCGAACCATCCTTGATGATGATCTGGTTCGGCTCATTCCGATGCCCGATCCATAAGCTATCCGGCTGCTCCTGATTCCAACCCACGCCCGCTTTAGTTCCAAAAATCTCAAATGCAAAGCGATTCTTGCAGCCGGCAGACATCTGGCTCACCGTAAATGCGCCGCGCGCGCGATCCCCCAGCCGCAGCAGCACCATTCCAAAATCTTCCGTGTCGACCGGGAATGTCTCATAATCGGCGCCCGCCGATCGCTTCCCCGAAAACGTCTCCACCGATCCTTTTGGGCGCTTGCGTTCTTTATAAAACGTCGCCAGGTCCGCGCAAACCGCGCTGATCGAAAGCCCCGTCAAATGCTGGATCATATCCATCCAGTGCGAGCCGATGTCGCCCATCACGCGCAGCTTGCCGTTTTCTTTGGAATCGAGCCGCCAGTTCCAGTCGGTGTCATACAGCAGCCAGTCTTGCGAATACGTCCCCTGCGCGATCAGCACATCTCCCAAATCGCCCTGCGCGATCATCTGCCGGATCTGCTGTACCGCCGGATAGTAGCGCAGATTGTGCTGAACGCAGTTGACAGCGCCTTTTGCTTTCGCCGCCTCAACCAGTTGCCGCGCTTCGGCCACATCCATCGTCAGCGGTTTCTCGCATAGCACCGCTTTGCCCGCTTCAATGGCTGCCATCGACATCGGGAAGTGATCCACGTTCGGCGTACAGATGTGGACCGCCTCGATCTCCCGGTCTTCCAGAACATCTTTCAAATTTGCAGTCGCGAGCGGCACGGTGAATTTCTCCGCGAATTCCCGCGCCCGCTCCGGCCGGCTGCCCACTACCGCAGCAATCTCTACATTCCCCAGGCGGCGCACGTTCTCCGCGTGCACCTTCCCCATAAACCCTGTCCCGACAATTGCCGTCTTGATTTTCCGCATCATGATTTGTTCTTCCACACTCTATAACGGCCGGGAGTATACTTTGGTCTAGGTAACCTAGACCAATCCCATGAGCAAACCTCCCGATCTAGTCCAAGGCACCTTGGATCTTCTGCTCCTCAAGATTCTGGCCC
This sequence comes from Terriglobia bacterium, assembly GCA_021324185.1. Taxonomy (GTDB): domain Bacteria; phylum Acidobacteriota; class Terriglobia; order Bryobacterales; family Bryobacteraceae; genus Bog-105. Next base: position 27,167 of record JAJPJN010000124.1, read on the forward strand.
TCGAGCCGCAGCATGGATGGGCCATCAGCCAGCGCCTCAAACAGATCTCCGGCGACGTGCTGCAAGTGAGCGATGGCTCGCTCTATCCGGCTCTGCACAAGCTCGAACAGGAAGGCTGGATTACCGCCGAATGGAAAACGAGTGAATTGGGACGGCGGGCGAAATTCTATTCGCTCACGCGCCTGGGCCGCCGCCAACTCGCCAGGGAATCGGCCAACTGGGACCGGCTGTCGAATGCCATCAGCCAGGTCATACGCCTCCAGGAGTCATAACATGCGCCTGGAGCACTGGCTCTACACGATTCCGCTTCGCTTGCGCTCGCTGTTCCGGCAGAGCCAAGTCGAGCGCGAACTCGCTGAAGAATTCGAATTTCACCTGGAGCAGCGAATTGCCAGCGAGATCGCCTCCGGCGCCACGCCGGAGCAGGCGCGCTACACCGCGCTTCAAGCTATGCAGGGCATTGAGCAGCACAAGGAGGATTGCCGCGATATGCGTCGTCTGAACTGGGTCGAAAATCTTATGCGCGATCTTCAATACGCGCTGCGAGCGCTCGCGAAAACGCCCGCATTCACGGCTGTTACCGTCGCGACGCTGGCGCTCGGCATCGGGGCCAATACAGCCATCTTCTCCTTCGTCGATACGGTGCTGCTGAAGTTGCTGCCGGTTAAAGATCCGCTGCAGTTGTACTTGGTCGCGTACCACCCGGCAAAACCGCACACCACCTGGAACTACCCGGATTATGTCGCCATGCGCAATCACAACACGCAGTTCACAGGACTGGCCGCTTACAGCCTGAGCCTCAGCACTTTTGGCCTGCAAACCGCGGCATCCACCCAGCAGGCGGCGGAAATAACATACGGCATTTTTGTATCCGGCAACTACTTCGACGTTCTGGGCGCGACGCCCGCCCTCGGCCGCCTCTTCGATGCGCAAGACGACCGGGCACCCGGCGCCGCGCCGTATATCGTGTTGAGTTACTCATACTGGCAATCGCGCTTTAGCGGCGATACGCACGTCATCGGGCGCAAGCTTTGGATTAACGGCTATCCGCTCTTCGTCGTCGGCGTCGCCGCACCCGGATTCACAGGGGCCGATGTGGCTTTCAGGCCCGATGTATTCATTCCCATCATGATGCGCGGCCAAGTGATGCATTTTCCCTTCGAGCGCTGGAACAATCGCAAGAATTGGTGGATGGCGATAATCGGCCGGCTCAAACCAGGCGCTTCCATCAGGAAAGCGGAAGGCGAGTTGTTCGCCGTCTGCAAGGATCAGGAGGCCGCAGAGCGCCGCACCACTTCGGATCCTCGATGGATTAGCACTGCCGAACAGATTGTCCTTCAGCCTGGCGCTCGCGGATACTCCTATCTCGCGGACACGCTCCACAAGCCGCTCCTCATCTTGTTCGTCATCGTTGGTCTGGTGTTGCTCATCGCCTGCGCGAATATCGCCAACCTGATGCTCGCGCGCGGCGCGGCGCGGCAACGCGAGATCGCCGTCCGGCTCACGCTTGGCGCAAGCCGCGGCCGCATCGTTTCTCAACTGTTGACCGAAAGTGTTCTCATTGCCGTACTGGGCGGTCTTGCCGGCCTTGTCTTCGCTCTCCTAGGGACTCGCGTGTTAGCAAGCTTCGTTCAAGAGATGAGCTGGGCGCCCGTGATGGGCATACGCGCGGCCGTCGATGCACGTGTGTTCGGATTCACCCTGGCCATTTGCATCCTCACCGGTTTACTCTTCGGCATCGCTCCCGCGCTACAATCCACGCGGCCCGACCTGGTACCGGCGTTGAAGGAAGATGTGCCAGGCTCAACCGGAAGTTCGCGCGTGACCCTCCGTAAAGCGCTGGTCGTGTTTCAGGTAGGGTTATCACTTCCTTTGCTCACAGGCGCCGCGCTCTTCGCACGTACTCTCGGCAACTTCCGCGCGCTCGAGTTAGGCTTCGCCCCCGAAAACGTCCTCATTGCCTCGATCGATCCGGCGCAATTCGGCTACAACGGCCAGCGCGTCCGCAACTTCTTCGACCACCTCCGGGCACGAGCAGCGGCGTTGCCCGGCGTGCGTTCCGCCGCTCTCGCCGGCATGACTCCGCTTTCTGGATCCAGTTGGAACGACATCATTGACGTCGAAGGATACACATGGAAATCAGGCGAGCGGAAAACAGCCTGGGTCGATAACGTCGGGCCGGGTTACTTCCACACCCTCGGCACGCCCGTCATCCTCGGGCGCGAATTCGTCGAGCAGGATAATCCAACCACAACCATGGAACCCGCCCGCCTCAAACTTGGTGAACCCCCGCCCGACGCTCCCGGCCGCCATGTCGCCGTCGTGAACGAGACCTTCGCGCGCCGCTTCTTCCCCAACCGCAGCCCGCTCGGCATGCACGTCCATTTGACTTTCCAATCACCAACTGCTTATGAGATCGTCGGAGTGGTTAAGGACGCGCACTATTACAGCCTGCGCGATACAACCCAGCCGATGGTCTTCATCCCCATCTGGCGTGTAGCGCCGCAAAGTGCATCACTGATCATTCGCACCACTGCGTCTTCAACTCAGATTGCGCCTCTGCTGCGCCGCGAAATCAAGGCCCTCGATCCCGTTATTCCGCTGCGAAAAATTCACCCGCTAACCGAAGATGTTGACCGTATGATCCTGATCGAGCGCCTGGTCGCTACGCTCTCCGCCTTCTTCGGAGCGTTGGCCCTATTGCTCTCCGCAGTAGGTCTGTATGGCGTGGTGGCGTATACCGTGACGCGCCGCACTCGCGAAATCGGAATCCGCATGGCCGTCGGCGCGGCTCGCAGTTCGGTGCTGTGGCTCGTCTTCCGAGAATCCTTCGGCATGATTCTTTTAGGCGCAGGCTTAGGCGCTATTGCTGCGTTCGCTGCCACGCGCCTGGTTGCATCCTTCTTGTTTGGAGTAGGTACGCACGACCCGCTCAGCATCGCGCTCGCAGCCCTGGCGCTGGCGTTCTCCGCTGCCATCGCCAGTCTCCTCCCGGCTCAACGCGCCGCCCGCGTAGACCCGCTCGTTGCACTCAGGTATGAGTGATTTTTATACCTCTCATCAAGGCTGATGAGCCGATGAGATGGATAGTAATTTTCCATATACGGAATATCGAATTTTTTACATCCTAAGGAGATGCCAAACCGAATTCCGGCCGCAAGAAATGCCCGCAATTCGAAGAATTCACCCCACAGCAACCTTCGGCACGTTACGTGCATCAGCAAAGTAGGCGGGGTCATGGAGAATGGCTGAGGTTAGAAGAACAACGGCAACAGCAACGGCGATAACGGTTCAAGTTGAACCGGCAAAGGTCTGGACTACAGGCCTGCTGCAAACCATTGGGGCAGGGTTTACCGGCATTGGCGCTTGGGCCACTGATACAGCGCAGCAATTCGGCGCTCTGCTGGCCGCCTTAATGGGCCCGGCCGTATTCTCGCTGTATGTTTTCACTGCCTGGAGCCTGGCAGATAACCTCGGCTGGACCGATACATTCGTATTTCATACCGGGCCATTATCCAATTGGCTAATCTGGTTAGGCTGCGCTGTTCTCATTAACATCGCAACCAGTATTCTCCGCCGGCATACTCATCCGGAAGAGTTGCGCTAACCGAAAATCAGGGCCGTTCTGATATTCTCATTTCAGGAACTTCCCTCCAGAGATGTCCTTCAGTTCGCGTCCCTACGTGAATCGGTATATCCCGTCTAACCGCTTTCCAACCGGTCTCAAGTGGCTGTTAATCGCCAACTGCGGGATTTTCGTTGCCTGGTTTCTGCTCAGAACCACCAGCGCTGCCGTATTTTTCGATAACTTCAAGCTGGTCCCTGCCGAGGTGGTCCAGACGTTCGCCGTATGGCAGCTCGTCACCTACATGTTTCTGCATGCCACCATGTGGCATCTGCTGTGGAACATGCTCGGCTTGTGGATGTTTGGCGCTGAGCTCGAACGCCTCTGGGGCACTCCGAAATTTCTGCGCTTTTATCTGATCTGCGGCGTCTGCGCCGCCATCACGGTCATCGTGGCCGCTTACCTGTTTGGCGGAATAGATGTTGCAACCGTAGGGTCCTCGGGAGCCGTCTTAGGTATTCTGGCCGGTTATGCAGTCATGTTCCCGGATCAGACGATACTTTTCGGCTTCCTGATTCCGATGAAGTCGAAGTACTTCGTCCTGATTATTGCGGCCGTCGTGTTACTGCAATCCTATTCCTCAACGGTGCAGACGAAGGGCCAGGGCATCGCGGTCCTCGCCCATCTCGGCGGCATGCTGACCGGTTATCTCCTGCTGCGCGGCAAGCGGCTGCGCGTTCAGATCCGCCAGCCGGTCGTGGCCGGCTACAAGGAGTGGAAGCTGCGCCGGGCGAAAAAGAAGTTTGAAGTTTATTTGAAGAAACAAGATTCAAAAAATGATCGCTGGGTCCACTAAACGCAACCGGACACAGTGAGGGTTTAGAAATGAAACATCGTTGTATCTCGGCCGGCATCGCCGGCTTGGCGGTCGCCCTGATCGCCTCCATCGCAGTACCCTCGAACGCACAGGAAAGCCCGCAAACGCAGAGCAGCGATTCTGTCGCGAAACCCAAGAAACAGTCGACGGATACCAAGACCGCGCCCGATCAGGCGCCGATTCCGTCTGAGTTCAAAAAACCGAAAACGCAGCAAGCAGAGACACCCACCTTTCGCGCTAACGCGACCACCGTCACCGTCGATGTCTCTGTCCTCGACGATCATAACCGTTTCATCCCCGGGCTCAAACGCGAGGATTTCCGTGTGCTCGAAGATGGCGTGCCGCAGCAGATCACGCAGTTTGGACTCGGCGAAGCGCCCATCACCATCTGCATGCTGATCGAATTCAGCGGCCGCTTCCAACAGTTCTGGACACAGGGCTGGTATGAAACGCTGCAAGCCTCGTACGGTTTTCTTTCCACCTTGAAGCCCGACGACAATGTGGCTGTGGTTGCCTACGATCTGCGCCCGACGATTCTTTCTGACTTCTCGCCCGACAAACGAAAAGCCGAAGAAGCGCTTAGCCGCTTGCGTATTCCCGGTTTCTCCGAATCAAACGTCTTTGATGCGCTCACCGATATGGCGGACCGCATGTCCGGCATCGAAGGGCGGAAAGCCATTCTGCTGATCGGCACGGGACTCGATACATTCAGCAGGATCACGTTCGATACCGCGCGCAAATCGCTACAGGAATCGGGCGTGCCCATTTATACAGTGAGTATTCTGCAAATCGCGCGCATTCTGGCGGAAGGCTACGGCGCCATGGGACCGATGCAGGAAATGACGTTCCTGCAGGCCGATAACGAGATGAAAACTTTCTCGAAGGAAACCGGCGGCCTCTCCTTTTTCCCGCGCTTTGTAGCCGAGTATCCGCAGGTTTTCCAGCAAATTGAATTTGCGCTCCGGAATCAATACTCGCTTGCTTATCATCCCACCAACACGGCTAAAGACGGAAAGTTCCGCCGCATCAAAGTTGAGCTGGTAAATCCCGAGACTAACGAGCCATTGCGCGTTGAAAACGAAAAACACAAGCCGGTTAAGTACGTAATCCTCGCTAAAGCCGGATACAAGGCTCCGCGCGAAGTCGAGTAGGACCCGAGCAACGATTTCTTCTCGCTGTCAAGCACTCGATGTAGTGTGATTTGAATTTGATAGCGGCCCGTTGACAGTTTGCTTGCAAGTTTGTTACGTTCTCTGGGTCTCGATGCCCTCAGCTTCGTCAAGGCACAGTCCCAACCCAGCCAGAATTTTGCTTGTCGATGACAACCGCGACGGCGTGGTTGCGCGCCGCTCCGTTCTGGAAGAGCTGGGCTATACCGTAGTGTCTGCCCATTGTGGATTGGAGGCGCTAAAAACTGCCGCTGAGCAGAATTTCGATCTCGTCATTACCGATTTCAAAATGGAGCCGATGGATGGATTACAGCTAATCGCCAAACTGCGTGAACGGAATTTTCAAAATCCGATTATTCTTCTGACCGGATTTGCCGACAGCCTCGGGCTGCGCACTCAGGACACTGGCGCGAATGTAGTCATTCAGAAAAGCGCAAATGAGATCTCGACTTTGCTGCGCTACACCCGGCGATTATTACAACCTCCCCGAAAGCCGGTGCGCTCGCAGGGCCCGCTATCCAAGGCGGCTCGCTCCCGATCGGAAAGCAACTAGCAGTTGGCTTCCAGTGGGTCAGCCTATAGTGGGTGAGGATGAGTCCGTCTCGTTGCCCTCGCATTCTAGCTGCGTTCGTGATCGGCAGCTCGCTTGTTTTTTCTGCTGCCGTCGAGCGTCAGGCAAAAAAGCCGCGAGCCGCAAAATCTTCTGCGCCCACGCCCGCGCTGGTGCGCTCGTTGTCGCTACACGACCGCATCGCGCAATTGATCATTGTTCGCGGCTACGGCGATTACCCGCCCTCGGATAACGAAGAATATCGCCGCTTTCTACGCTGGATTTGCCAGGATCACGTGGGTGGTTTCATCGTCGCCGGCCACATCCGCGACGGCAGTGTGATTCCGGCGCAGCCGTTCGAATTGGCGGCCTTCGCCAACCACATGCAGCGCCAGTCGAAAGTGCCGCTGCTGGTTGCCTCCGATTTTGAGCGTGGCGCGTCCATGCGCGTGGCCGAAACCGCTCGCTTTCCTTACCTGATGGCATTCGGAGCGGCGCAGGATCTTGCCGCCACGCGCGAACTCGGCGCTGCTACCGCTCGCGAAGCGCGCGCGATGGGCGTCAATTGGGTCTTTGCACCCGATGCCGATGTCAACAATAATCCCGACAACCCGATTATCAACGTCCGCTCCTTCGGCGAAGATCCGCAAGCGGTGGCCCAAAACGTGTCCGCATTTATCGAAGGCGCGCATTCGGTTCCCTCACAATACGTGCTGGTCACGGCCAAACACTTCCCCGGCCACGGCGATACCGCCGAAGACAGCCATATGCAACTGGCGAAGCTCGATCAATCGAAAGAGCGCATCGAATCCGTCGAACTCACGCCTTTTCGCGCCGCCATCGCGCACGGCGTCGATTCCATCATGACGGCTCACATGGCGGTACCCGCGTTCGAGCCGAATCCGATACCCGCTACCGTTTCGCAGAACGTGCTCACCGGCCTTTTGCGCGACGAACTCGGTTTCAAAGGCCTGATCGTAACCGACGCGCTCGAAATGCAGGGCATCGCAGCGCTCTTCACTCAGGGAGAAGCAGCCGTCCGCGCTATCGAAGCGGGCGCCGACATGCTGCTGATGCCCACCGATCCCGAAGCATGCATCCATGCGCTCGAAGCCGCCGTGAAAAGCGGCCGCATCAGCACCAACCGTATTAACGCCAGCGCCGCCAAAGTAATGGCCGCCAAGCAGCGGTTAGGGCTGATGAAGCGGCGCGCCGTGGATCTCTATGCCTTAAGCGATGAGATCAAAGACCCCAAGCTGGATGCACTGGCCGAGCACGTCGCCGAAAAGGCCTTCACGCTGGTGCGCGACAGCAAGCAACTTTTTCCCATGCAGCAGGCGTCAGGATCGTGCCTCGTCATCCTGAATGAGGGTCAATTTTCGCAACGCGGGCAGGCGCTGGTTCACGAGCTGATTCGGGGCGCACCGGGAATAAAAACTTCCGTGGCGAATTCTCTGATGCCCGATGTGGTCTTGAACGCCATCGCCTCCGACGATGCGCAATGCAAGCAGATTTATGTGGCCGCGTTTGTCACAGTGGCGGCGAATCGCGGCAGTGTCGCTTTGCAGGGCGGATTATCGACATTTCTGAGCAAGCTGGCCGACGGACCCGCGCCGGTCGCGCTGATTTCGTTAGGGAATCCGTACCTGCTGCGCGATTTTCCCAAGGTCGCAGCCTATGCGGCCACTTTCAGCAGCGCTGAAAGCTCGGAAACGGCAACCGCGCGCGCCATTCTGGGCGAAATTCCGATCACCGGCAAGATGCCTGTCTCCATCCCGGGGCTGGCCAAGATCGGCGATGGCCTGTATGTACCAGCCAAAACCAATACAGCATCTAACGCTACGCGATGACACAGATAATCTGGCTAGGCCATGCCACCTTCGAGCTCCGTTTCGAAGGCGGGGAAGTTCTCATTCTGGACCCGTGGATTGAAGGCAATCCAAAACATCCGGCAGGCCACAAAATCGAAAAAGTGGATGCGATTGCCATCTCTCATGCGCACTTCGATCACATCGATGACGTGATTCCGTTAGCGAAAAAATTCCACCCCACCGTCGTAGGAATTTTTGAGACCACTTCGTGGCTCGAAAAAAAGGGCGTCAAGAACACCATCGGCATGAACAAGGGCGGAACGGTGGATCTGGGTTACGTCAAGCTGACCATTACGCACGCGCTGCACAGTTGCTCCATCAAAGATGGCGACAATACGCTCTACGGCGGCGAAGCAGCCGGTTATGTCCTGCGGCCGAAAAACGGGCGCGCCGCCTATTTTGCCGGGGATACGGCGCTATTCGGCGATATGGCCCTGATCGGCCAGTTGTATGAGCCGGAGCTTGCGTTCCTGCCAATCGGCGATCACTACACCATGGGTCCGGATCAAGCCGCTCACGCCGCCCGGCTGCTCAAAGTGAAGCGCGTGATTCCGATGCACTACGGAACCTTTCCGGCCCTGACGGGCCGTCCGGAAGACCTGGCGCAAAAGCTGCATCAGGACAGAATCGAAGTTCTGACGATGCAGCCAGGGCAGGCGATTTCCTGGTAACGAAACCGCCCGCCGGCGCGCCCCGCAATGGGCCGAGTTAGATGGTGCTCGTGCCGCGGGTCAGCGGTTTATCCGACACGCCAAAATCGGCAGGCGCTTCGTCCGCCGAGGCGATATCCTCGGCACCGGTGTCTTTTAAGATCTGCTTGGCTTTACCAACCCAGTCGGAATTGTCGCAATGTACGGAAAGCAGAATGCCGCCTTCTTTGATCCGGCCTTCGTAGCGCTTGGCCTCGTATTCGGGAATTCCCATGCCGATCAGCGCGCCGATGATTCCTCCCACAACGCCGCCGGAGCCGATTCCGGTCAGCGCGCCGATGATGGGACCGGCGGCAATCAGCGGCCCTAAACCGGGAATGGCCAGTGCTCCAATGCCGATTAAGCCGCCAAGCGTGCCGCCGATGATTCCGCCAGTCAGGACGCCGGTAGCGGTTCCTTCGGGCGCTTTGGTGTGCTTTTCGTGCGCGAAATCTTTTGTTCCGACATTGTCCTGCAACAGCACGGAAATGTCTTCATTGCGAAAATTCGCGGCTAATAGCCGGTCCACGGCGCCCTCGGCCGCCTCCCGGCTGTTGTAAATTCCGAACACGGCCGTATTCTTGCCTGCCATAACTGGTCTCCTCCTCGGCGCCAGGCGCCCTCGCCTAGTGAGACTACGGTCCGTGCGGGCAGTTACTATCCGGATCGGCGCGACATCACCGAAACAGTTCGATAAGCCAGGGCTATACCAGTTCCGATAAAGTAGTAAATCGCATGCTTACCAAGCCGTTTTTTGCCCTCCTGCTGGCCGCTTCGGCCGCGGTTGCGGCCACGTACGATTCCTCGCTGTTCAATGCCCTGAAGTGGCGCAATATCGGCCCCAATCGAGGCGGCCGGTCGATTGCCTGCGCCGGCAGCTCCAGCCGGCCGCTCGAATATTATTTCGGCGCCGTAGGCGGCGGTCTTTGGAAGACCACCGATGGCGGCACCACCTGGAAGCCGGTTACCGACGGCCAGATTACCAGTTCTTCTGTGGGCGCTGTTGCCGTTTCCGAATCGAATCCGGACGTGGTGTACATCGGCATGGGCGAGACCGAGCTGCGCGGCAACATCATGCAAGGCGACGGCGTGTACAAATCCACCGACGCAGGCAAGACCTGGCAGCACATGGGCCTTGCCAATACGCAGGCGATCGCACGCATTCGGGTTGACCCGCACAATCCGGATCTGGTCTACGTTGCCGCGCTCGGGCATCCTTACGGAAAAAATCAGGATCGCGGCGTGTTCCGGTCCAGCGACGGCGGCAAAACCTGGAAGAAGGTTCTGTATCGTGACGACCATTCGGGCGCGGTGGATCTGATCCTCGATCCGCATAATTCAAAAACCATCTACGCAGCGCTTTGGGACGTCTATCGGACGCCGTGGCTGCTGAACGATGGCGGCCCGGGCAGCGGGCTGTTCAAATCCACCGATGGCGGGGACAACTGGGCTGAGATCACGCGCAATGCCGGCCTGCCGAAGGGCATCGTTGGAAAGATCGGCATTGCCGTTTCCGGCGCCGATTCGAACCGCCTTTACGCCATGGTGGAGGCAACCGACGGCGGCCTGTTTCTTTCAAACGATGCCGGCACCACCTGGACACTAATAAGCCAGGACCGCCGCGCGCTGCAACGCGCATTTTACTTTTCACGCATCTACGCCGATCCCAAAGACAAGGACACGATCTACATCATGAACGTGGCGTTCCTCAAATCCACCAATGCCGGAAAGAGTTTCACTGTGATCCGGTCGCCGCATAGCGATCATCACGACCTGTGGATCGACCCTGCGAACAACCAGCGCATGATCAACAGCAACGATGGCGGCGGCACGGTGTCGGTGAATGCGGGCGCCACCTGGACAGCGGAAGATTTTCCTACCGCGCAGATTTATCATGTTGCCATCACAAAAGATATTCCGTATCAGGTCTGCGGCGCGCAACAGGATAGCTCCACGATATGCGTCCAGAGCACGGCGGGCGTGCGGCGCTTTGGCATGTCCGGCATGTGGGCGCCCTATTATTCTGTCGGCGGCGGCGAGAGCGGCTACATTGCCACCGATCCGACCGACCCGAACATCTTTTACGCAGGCAGCCAGGGGGCGCTGCTCACGCGCTTTGACCGCTCCGATGGAGCGATGCGCGACATTCAGGTGTATCCGCTCTTCTTTTCCGGCCAATCCGCAGCCACGCTGAAGGAGCGCTGGCAGTGGACATTCCCCATCGTTTTTTCGCCGGCGAATCCCAAGATTCTCTACACCTCGTCCCAGCACCTATGGAAAACCCCGAATGAGGGGCAAAGCTGGGAAGCGATCAGTCCCGATCTCACGCGCGCAGATCCCAAAACGCTCGGCGATTCCGGCGGGCCGATTACGAAAGATCAGAACGGCCCGGAAATTTACGGCACCATTTTCACGATTGCTCCTTCGCATCAGGATGTGAATACCATCTGGACGGGCTCCGATGACGGCCTTGCCTACATCACTCGCGACGGCGGCAAGCATTGGGAAAACATCACGCCCAAGGATCTGCCCGAATTCAGCCGCATCAGCATGATCGATGCCTCACTGCACGAAGCGGGCACGGCTTATCTCGCGGCCAAACGGTATCAGCTGGACGACCGCAAGCCATATATTTACAAGACTCACGATTTCGGAAAGACCTGGACGAAGATCGTCAACGGCATTCCCGCGGACGATTATGTCCATGTAGCGCGCGAAGATCCGAAGCGCGCCGGGCTGCTGTATGCAGGCACCGAGCACGGCATCTACGTCTCTTTTGACGACGGCGCAAACTGGCAGTCTCTGCGGCTCAACCTTCCGGATACGCAAGTGGCCGATTTGGCGGTACAGGGCGACGATCTGGTGGCCGCCACGCATGGCCGCTCGTTCTGGGTTCTCGACGATATCGACATCCTGCGGCAGATGGAGCCGAATCTGAGCGCCTCCGCAGTTCATCTGTTTGCGCCGGATGAGGCAGTGCGCTCGCTGCATCCTGCAGCCATCGACTACTATTTGCAAAAAGAAGCCAACAAAGTGACCGTGGACATTCTGGATGCCAAAGGCGCGCTGGTCCGCTCATTCACTGCTTCCGCCGATGAGGAAAAGCGCCGCAACCGCCCCGGCGGGGAAAACGACGAAGCCGATTTCTTCGGGCCTCGAACGCAGCCGCCCGGACGCAAGGCGGGCATCAACCGTTTTACCTGGGATCTTCGTTACCCCGGCGCGACCGTATTCGAAGGCGAGGTCCTGTGGGGCGCTCGCGCCGAGCAGGGGCCGCTGGCTGTACCCGGCCCATACCAGGTGAGAGTGACGGCGGATGGGCAAACACAAACCCAGCCGCTCACGCTGACGCTTGATCCGCGCGAGCACGTCACCCAGGCACAGCTTGAAGAGCAATTCAAGCTCGCCTGCCAGATACGCGATGAAGTGAGCAAGGCGGATGAGATGGTGATTCAGATTCGCCGGATCAACAAAGATGTGAAGCAGCGGGCCGATCAGGCGAAAGACCAGAGCGTGACCGAGGCCGGAGCCGCGCTGCGCGACCGCCTTTCGACCATAGAGGAAGAGATCTACCAGGTTCGCAACCGGGCCAATGAGGACCCGCTGAATTTTCCGATCAAATTGAACAACATCATCGCGGCTTTGGCGCGGACGGTGGAAACCGGCGACTATCCGCCAACCGATCAGGATTACGAAGTGTTTCGCGTCCTCACGGGGCGCCTGAATGCAGTCGAAGCAAAGTACAATGAAGCGCTGCAAAAAGACCTGGCGCATTTTAACCAGATCTTGAGCGCGCACAAGCTACCGGAAGTGCAAACCTCCGGAGGCAGCGATCAAAACCGGTAGATAGGCGGCGGCCGCCGGGCCAGGGAGCGGGGCATAGTGTTAAAAACGGACGCTGCCGGGCGATGAAGCCCGGGTGTTTACGGCATTTTTGCCGGGGGAGGGGGCCGGATTTGCGGAAGATAAGGCGAA
>JAJPJN010000002.1 GCA_021324185.1 Terriglobia bacterium
CAGTTTCACAAATGGTTGCAGTGGATCTTGGATGTGCAGCTTGCCCGTTGCGCAGATCACTTGGAACTGATGCAGGATTTGCCGATCGGGGTGGATCCGGATGGGGCGGATGCCTGGGCGTGGCAGGACGTATTTGCGCAAGGAATCGGCGTGGGCGCGCCGCCGGACGAGTTCAATACGCAAGGCCAGAGCTGGGGTCTGCCGCCGTTCGTGCCCTGGAAATTGCGCGCGGCGGGGTACGAGCCGTTTATCCAGACGCTGCGCGGTGCTTTCCGGCATGGCGGAGGATTGCGTATCGATCACGTAATGGGTTTGTTCCGGCTGTTTTGGATACCGAATGGAATGGCGGCGTCGCAAGGCGCCTACGTCCGCTATAACGCCGGGGAGATGCTTGCCATTGTGGCGCTGGAAAGCGAGCGCGCCAAAGCGTACGTGGTGGGCGAGGACCTGGGAACCGTGGAGCAAAGCGCGCGCGAAAAGTTGGCCGAGCATAAGATTCTTTCCTACCGGCTGTTGTGGTTTGAAAAAGAGCCGCCTGAAACATATCCCAAAGAAGCGCTGGCGGCAGTGACTACCCATGACCTGCCCACGATTGCCGGACAATGGACCGGATCGGATCTGGAGGCGCAGCGCAAGTTGAAACTGAAGCCGAACGAGGAAAGCACGGCGGAGATCAACGAGCGGCTGAAATCGATGGCCAATCTCAGTTCCGATTCGCCGATTGAAGAAGTGATCACCGGCGCCTATCGTCTGCTTGCGCGCGCGCCTTCGCGAATCGTGACGGCAGCGCTCGAGGATGCGGCCGCCGTGAAGGAACGGCCGAACATGCCGGCCACTACGCCCGACCAGCATCCGAACTGGTCTATGGCCTTGCCCGTTCCGATTGAAGCGCTGATGCAAGCCGAACTGCCGCGCAAGATAGCGGAGGTGCTGAAGCGCGAAACTCCGGCGGAGACTCAGGCGCGCGCCGGGGGCAGGTAACGCCCCAAAATGAAATCGACGCCCATGCGCGCGTGCAGGTAAGTGGTATCGAATACCGGAAACGGCAGATCGGCCTGTTTGATGATCAACGGGAACTCGGTGCAGCCGAGGACGACGCCTTGGGCGCCGTGCCGGTGCAGATTCTCGATTTGCGCCAGTATGTAGCGCTTCGATTCGGGTTTGAAAATTCCGAGCGCAAGCTCTTTGATGATGATCCGCTGTAGCTCGAATCGAACCGCAGGCGATTCAGGCACGATGCAATCGATGGCGTAGCGCTGTTGGAGCCATTGCGCGATGAAGCCGTCCTGTATGGTGTAGAGAGTGCCGATCAGGCCCACTTTCTTGAGGCCGGCTTTTTGAATCGCAAGCCCGGTGGCATCTGCAATGTGCAGCACGGGAAGACCGGCGCCGCGGCAAACGGCATCGTACACTTTGTGCGCCGTGTTCGAGCACAGTATCAGCGCTTGCGCACCGGCGCCGCGCAGCTTGAGGCCGGCTGCAGAAAAAATGCCGGCAATATCATTCCAGCGATTTTGGGCTTGTAGAGCATTGATGCGCTGCTGGTTGACGTTGTAGAGGATCAGAGGCGGATTGGTGTTGTCTCCGTAAACGTCGTTGATGGCCTGGTTGATGTATTGGTAGTACTCGGCTGTGGAATGCCAGGAAATGCCACCTACCAGGCCGAGCATTTTCATCTGCTCCGGCGGGATCGGCCGGAGGGGTGGCGATTTCGCTGCGAGCGCGGAAGATGCCAATACCAGCGAGCCAAAGCTTCGCCGGGTCAGAGATCCAGGGGATCGCATGTCTACTGGACCGGAGGCACGCGGATCGTGCGCGCTGTACAATCGCGCGGCGCAGGGCACGCCATCGGACTCAAGCTCTTGGTCAGGCAGATCTCGACAGCCTTGAGATAGGTGCCGGAACATTGGATCATGATGTCGCGATCCTGCAGTTTCGGGTTCGACTGCTCGAAGGCGGCCTTGATCTGAAGAGGCGTAACGCTCTGCGTCATGGCCGGCGCTTTGAACTGATTCGGTATGTGGATGGACGTGAACGCCTGCCGGATCAGGTTGAAATAGTCTTGCGCGCTCAGGCCGCTGCAGGTGCCGTGCGTGGTCCATTCATGCTGGATCAGGCTCAAATCGGGCATAATGTCCAGAAAACTGGAGGGATTGGTCAGGCCCGGAGCGTTGGAACAATGTTCGGGGTAGCCGCCTTTTTGAAATTCGGGCCAAAGTCCATGCACGATGAAGCCGAAATGGCGGCTGCCTCTGCATTCGCTGTTGGTGGGATTCGAATGGCAGTATTCAGGTGACCAGGAAAGCGTCAGCAGATAGTAATCAAACTGCCCCGGAGAGCCGCCTTGCTGTGCCGCGGCACGGCCATCGAAAGCGAGGACGGTGAACACCAGGCAACAGAAGAAACGCGTCATGAATTCAGCATACGAACTGCCGGAGCGGCATTGGGTATTGACAGCTCCCCCGGTTAGTGCTAGTTTTTTAGCATGGTGCTAAAGAACCAGCACAAGCTCAGCCGCCGGGAACGGCAGATTATGGACGTTTTATACCGTCGCGGCAAAGCGACGGCGGCCGAAGTTCACGCGGCGATACCCGATCCGCCGAGTTACTCGGCGGTGCGGGCCATGCTACGGGTTCTCGAAGAGAAGGGGCACATCCGGCACGAAGCGCAGGATCTGCGCTATATCTTCATACCCGTTGTGCCGCGCGAGAAAGCGCGGCGCTCCGCCGTGCGGCATCTGCTCGAGACCTTTTTCGAGGGCTCGCCGGAGCAGGCCGTGGCTACTTTGCTCGATGTATCGCGAGACCTCTCCCCGGAAGAATTGGACCGGCTGGCGGCGCTCATTGAAAAGGCCCGAAAGGAAGGTCGCTGATGTTGTGGGCCTGGATAAGTCTTTTCATCCGGTCCGGCCTGATCCTGAGCGCGGCAAATCTTTTGTGCCGCAGCTCGCGCGAAAAGCTGGGCCCGTCTTATCGCTATCGCCTGATCGCGGCCGGATTTCTGCTGCTGCTGTTCTGGCCGGTGCTCTCGGCCTTTTTGCCGGAAATTGCGCTCCCGATTTGGCCGCATCATAGTGGCGGAATTGTCACGATCACGCAGACGCTGCGCTCGTTTGAGGGCGCGGCGCCAAATTCTCCGCCTGGCAACCGGCCTTTATTGTTTTGGGCCCTGGGCGTTTTCTTATCCTTGCTTCCGATCTGTACCGGTTACGCCAGGATGCGGGCGGTAATCGCCGCAGCATCTCCGATTCAAGATGAGAACTGGCGCGATCTGTTGGCGCGTGAATGCGAACGTTTGCGACTGTGCAGAAAACCGGAGTTGCTGGTAGCGGAGCACGATATCGTGCCGCTGACGTTCGGCTTGATAAGGCCACGCATTCTGCTTCCGGCCGGCTGTGCCGAATGGGATGCCTCGCAAAAGCGCATGGTATTGCTGCATGAACTCATGCACATCCGGCGAGGGGATCTCAGGTGGCAAGTTTTCGCCAATGTAGTAACGGCGTTGTGGTGGTTTCAGCCCTTGTGCTGGCTGAACCGCCGGCTACTGCGGCAGGAGAGCGAGGAGGCCTGTGATGAATGGGTGCTGCTTTCCGGTATTCGCCCATCGGAGTACGCCGCCCAGTTGCTTTCCTTCGCCCGGCAATTTGGCGCGCAGCGGTTCGGCAAATTCACGGTAACAACGGCAATGGTTCGCAGAGGCGACTTGGAAGGGAGATTTCGCGCCATTCTGAATGCGAAGCTGCCGCCCAAAGCCTGCGCCTTTCCGGTTTTCAAAGTGCTGCTTTTAATTGTGCTGGCGATCTCGGCATCGGCAGTCACGATCTTTTCCGGCCAGAACGAATTTCAAGGAGGACACGTCATGAAGAGGACAGTTATTTCAGGCCTGCTGGCATCGGCAGGTCTCACGGCAGCGACGATCGGCGGATCGGTCTTGGATCCCAACGGCGCTGCGATTTCCAACGCGCAGGCATTTCTCTATAACCCGGATACCGGCGCCCAGCAGGAGGTGACAACTACGGCGGACGGCAAGTTCACGTTCCAAAGCCTTCCCGCCGGGTCTTACATTCTGCGTATTCAGAAGCCGGGCTTTGCTGCGTTGTATCGCGAATTCACGGTCAAGCCGGATTCCGATATACAACGCGGCTTGGTTTTAGGATCTGCCGGAGCGGCTCCGGCTTCTAACGCCGCGGGCGTGCAGGAAACCAATGGACAGGCCATTCGAGTCGGCGGCGAATTCGAGCAAGCCAAACTGATCTATAAAGTGCAGCCGGTTTATCCGCCATCGGCCAAAGCGGCGGGGATTCAGGGCAGGGTCACTCTGGACGTGACGATTTCGAAAGATGGTGTGCCGGAAGATATCCAGGTGATTTCTTCGCCCAGCGACGATCTGACGCAGTCTGCGCTCGAGGCGGTGCGGCAATGGCGTTACAGCTCGACATTATTGAACGGCCAGCCGGTGGCTGTAGCCGCGCAGGTGAATGTCAACTATACGCTTTTGAAATAGCGGCGCGAGCGGCCGCAGAATTCACACGCGCATCAGGTCGTTGATGGTCTCGAACGAATAACCGCGGTCGGTTAATGCGGGGACGATTTGGCGAACAGCGCGGATCGTCTCACGAATATCGGGATTCCGCTCGACGGCTCTGCCGTCATGGAGGCAAATGATGCCGCCCGGCGAGGCGTGGGAAACGACATGGTGGGAGATGCGATCTGCCGGCCAGCGCCAGTCGTAACCGATGACGGTCCACATCACATCCAATAAGGCCAGCTTGCGCTGTACTTCCCGCATCCCGACCCAGCGGAAGCCGTAGGGCGCGCGAAGAATCATGGGCGTAACACCCGTTTCAAAGGAAATGATGCGTTGCGCTTCACTGAATTCGAAGTCGATGAACTCGCGCGATTTAAACGGCAGCTTCGGGTGTGAGTAGGTATGATTGCCGATCTGATGCCCGCAGGCCGCCACTTTGCCGGCGATGTGCGGAAGCCTGCGCACGTTCATGCCGCACTGGAAGAATGTCGCAGTGACGTTTTCCGATGCGAGGTAATCGAGCAGATCCTGCGTTTGTTCGCTGGGCCCGTCGTCGAAGGTAAGGGCAACGGACTTTCTGCGTCCGGGGCCTCGATAGACAGAGGGGCCGAAGAGCTGAGAGGATTTCCCAACACTGCCGTAAGCGGCGGCTGCGGAGATTCCCGCCGCTACTGCTCCAGCGGTGATTCCTGCTACCGTCAGGGGTCGCATCGTCCTCAGACT
Source organism: Terriglobia bacterium (assembly GCA_021324185.1). Taxonomy (GTDB): domain Bacteria; phylum Acidobacteriota; class Terriglobia; order Bryobacterales; family Bryobacteraceae; genus Bog-105. Next base: position 5,251 of record JAJPJN010000002.1, read on the forward strand.
ACCACTGTTTACAAGTACAAACGGTGAGGGCATTATTCCCGAACCTTATCACGTGGAGGCGCCGAAGCGTGGTATTCGGATTGAACGCGCTTCGCATAGAGGTCCAACAATTCGGTGATGCGGCTGTAATCCGGTGATTTCACAATAAAGCCGACATGATGGCGTTTGTGCAGCCGCCAGACCAGCTCCGGCTCTTGAAACCAGGAGGTGTCCGGCCATTCCTGGCGAGCGAGGGAGACCAGCAGTCCTGCATAATCATTGCGCGGCTGCGGCAGCTCGTAACTTCTGCCCAGCGCCGCGGCTACTTCCACGTTCGCCCACTCTGCCCACATGTTGATGCCTGTTGCCGCTTCAATCAGATCCGCAATGTTTGCACCGCCCACGCGGGCGGAGGTTTCGAGGAAGTAAATGCGGCCGCCCTCATGAGCACGAATAAATTCGGTGTGCGAGACGCCGTTCTGCAGGTGGAACGCGCTGAGTACTTTCTCGTTTAGCCAGCGCAAGCCTCTGGCGTAGTCAGAATCCCATTCGAGCAGGCGCGTGGTAAAAATTCCACCGGCGTGGGTCACTTCGAGCGGCGGGGTTCCGTATGCGCTGGCAACGGCATAAATCATGCGTCCACCGAACCAGATGGAATCGACGTGAAAGATATCGCCGGGTACAAAGCGCTCCAGAACGAAATACGACTGCTCGTCGCCCAAGCTGTGTATGCGGTCCCAGACTTCTTGCGCGTGCTGGTACTTCTTGATTCCGATGGCGCCTGCCAGTAGGCGCGGCTTGAGAACCCAGGGCGGCGGAACGTTTTCCAGGAAATGCGCGATATCGGCGTAGTGAATGGTTGCCGTGAACTCGGGGACCGGAATTTGGTGCTCGGAAGCGAGCATGCGCATGGCCAGCTTGTCGCGAAAAAAGCGTGTGGCCGACTCGCCCAGGCCAGGAATGCGCAAGTGCTCGCGCAGGAGGGCAGCTTTTTCGAGATCAAAATCGTCGAGCGGAATCAGGCGATCGAAGCGAATGGTCCGGCAGAGATGGCTGACGGCATGGATCAGGTCCTGCAGGTTCCATTCGTTGTCCTGATCCGGCATATAGAAGATGTCATCCAGGACGTCGCGCGGAAAATCCGCGTTATCTTTCAGACTGAGCGAGGTCAGCAGATAGACCCGGCAGCCCAACGCTTTGGTCTGTTGCATAAAGCGCTGGCCTTTTTCGTAACTCGCAAGGCAGAGAACGCTGAGCGGCTGATTCATCTTCCTCCACGCCAAATCACGATACGCTTAAGTTAACTCATTCCAGTAGGAGCCCATTCAGCTTCTGTTCCTCTGAGCGCCAGAATGCCCAAGCTCAAATTGAAACATCTTCTTGCGATCCGGTGGTTTCATTGGATCAACTTCCCACTGCTTGCTCTGATGATCTGGAGCGGTTTTCTCATTTACTGGGCATACCCGGTCTACAGTATCGGTCCGGTCCGTTTTCCGCAGGGGCTCTTTCGGGCTCTGCACATGAATCAGCGGCTGGCCGATGGAATGGCGATGCACTTCTTCTTCATGTGGCTGTTCGTGATCAATGGAGTACTGTACATCGTTTACACCATTGTGTCGGGCGAGTGGAGGTTGCTTGTGCCCACGTCATTTGGGGCATTGCGCGATGCCTGGCAGGTTGTGCTGCATGATCTGCACATTCGCCGGGAGCGGCCGCCGCAGCAGAAGTACAACGCGGCGCAACAGATCAGCTATACGGCGATTCTCGTCATGGGAATCGGTTCAGTGCTTACGGGTTTGGCCATCTACAAACCGGCGCAACTGAACTGGCTGGCGGCGTGGTTCGGCGGGTATCCGGGCGCGCGATTGATCCATTTTGCGTTGACCATCGGGTACTGCGTGTTTTTTGTGGTGCACGTGATTCAGGTGATCGTGGCGGGATGGAATAATTTTCGGAGCATGATTATCGGATACGAACTGGTTGACGAGCATGAATAAGAAACGGCATCCCGAGATTGTGCTCAACAGTCAAGACCTGAAGCAGGAACTGCGCCGGCGCACGCGACGCGATTTTTTGATTGCCGGGCTGGCTGCCGCCGGCGCAGTTGGCGGGTACGAATGGCTGACGCACGCCAAAGAAGATAACGGGCAGCCGTGGCCGGAGCGGCGCGTTCTCGACGCGAATGGCCGCCTGTGGCGGGCTTATGTGAACAACCGGCATTTAATGCCTTCCTATTCAACAGACCAGATTCAATATTTGAAAGTGAACGGGGATGTCGGCTTAGGCCAGGATTTCGATCCCGGCGCATGGAAGCTGCGGGTGCAGACAGGAGTGCCGGGTGAGCAGTTTGACCTACATTTATTCGACATTCAATCGCTGCCGCGATACCAGATGATCACGCGCTTTTGCTGCATCGAAGGCTGGAGCGTGATCACGCAATGGGCCGGTGCGCGGTTTTCCGATTTCACGAAAAAATATTTTCCGGCCGCCCGCCCGTTGCCGCAGTATGTCTATATGGCGACGCCGGATGAAGAGTATTATGTCGGTCTCGACCTAAAGAGCGCGTTGCACCCGCAAACGCTGCTTGCGTACGAGCAAAACGGTAAGCCGCTCGAGGCGGCACATGGCGCGCCGTTGCGCCTGGTAATTCCCGTCAAATATGGAATCAAGAACATCAAGAGGATCGGTATGATTCAGTACACGGATACCCGGCCGGGCGATTACTGGTACGAAGAAGGGTACGACTGGTTTGCGGGCCTCTAATTATGAATCAAGTCAAACTCTATTGCGGAACGTCCGGATTCGCTTACGACAGTTGGAAGCCGGATTTTTACCCTGAGAATCTTCCCTCCAGCAAATTTCTTTCTTATTACGCGACGCGTTTGAATGCGGTAGAGGTGAACTATACCTACCGGCGGCTGGCATCGGCTGCCACGTTTGAAAAGTGGATTGCAGCCACGCCCGATGATTTTTTGTTTTTGCCGAAGGCGCACATGAAAATCACGCATTCCTTCAAGCTGGAGGGAGCCGAAGAGTTTACGCGCGCTTTTCTTGAATCGCTGAATCCATTGCGGGATGCGGCGCGCTTGGGCCCGATTCTGTTTCAGCTCCCGCCATCTCTTAAAAAAGATCTCAGCCGGCTCTCGCGGTTTTGCAAACTGCTACCTAAAAACCTAAGGGCGGCTTTCGAATTCCGGAATGCAACTTGGTTCGATGATGATGTCTATGAGGTCCTGCGCGATTGCAATATCGCGCTTTGCCTGGCAGAAAACGAGAATTTGGAAACGCCCCACGTGATCACGGCAGATTTTGTTTATTTGCGGCTGCGCAAGCCGGAGTACGCGGAATCGGAGTTAGAGAGTATTGCGTATCGCGTATCGCAGTATCTGCGTAATACGTACCCGACCTTTGCGATCTTCAAGCACGAAGAGACGCCCGCAGGCGCATTGAACGCGGAGAAATTGCTGGTCAGCCAGACGCAGAGCGCGCCGGCATAGCGGGCAACGCAGAAACAGTTGTAGATTTCTTACGGAAGTTACCGGGAACCTCTTCTTCGGATACTGAGGAGGCACGTCCGCGATAAACAGAGATCGCGCGCTGGGATCGTCAAAGATTACTTAAATAGCACCCGCCACGTAGTTACGACGAGCGCGTGCGTCACCATCGGCGCCCGCACGCTACCGCTGCGCCAGTAGGCGATCCCGCAGGCGATTCCAAGCAGAAATGCCACGCAGGCCCGGCGCCAGTTCGGGAACTGGTGAAACCACAAATGAGCCGCGCCGAACAGCAGCGACGATAGGACAATCGCAAGCGCAGGGGATGCGGAACGATTCAGCACGGCCCTTTCGATGACGCCCCGAAAAAAAAGTTCCTCCCCCAGAGCCACGACCCATAAGATGCCAAAGAAGGTGCCTATGGCGATCGCGGTCACTTGCCACCAGCCGCCGCGCAAGGGCTCGAAGCGGCTATCGTGCAATGCGAGGTCGAGCGCGATAATCGGCAAAACGAAAAGCAGAAACCAGGTGAACCCGCTACTCCATTCGCGCCGCTGCGGCCAGAGACTGAAGGGGCCGGGTTTCCAGCCGCGCAGGACCAATAAGGCGAGCACGCCCAGCCGGATCCACATGAGATGGCCCAGAATATCGAGCCGGACGTGCGGATCCGGTGCGAGATAGATCCGCTGGAAAACGTGCAGCAGGATGGGCGCGGCAGCCACAATTAAAAATCCGGCATCATAGGCGAACCGCCTGGGCAGCACCGCATACCAGAACGAAAAGACGGCGGTAAGCAGCGCCAGCACGAAAAATGCGTTGCGCAAAAATGTTCCGGCAGACAGACTAAACACCAGGTACGGTAACAGCGCGCTGATCCACAGCAGGCCGGCTTGCGCCCGCCATGATGAAAGCCGAGCGAAGAAATCGCGTATGCTTTGAAACATGGAGGCGAGGTAGAAAGTCACTTCTAATAGGAGCGCCGGAAGCGCGGCTGTCATGATCCAATGAAGCTCGGGATGCCGGCTCGAATAGATGCGCGCGGCCACGAACAAAGCGAGCCACGAGCACACTAAAGCCATGAAAAACGGACGATTTGTCCGAAACATCGCCCTCATCGTAGCATCGGGGGTGCTGTTACCCGCTGTTGTGGTGGAAGCGGCAGATCCGCCTGCGGGATTACTGAAAAAGATCGCTGAGCGCGAAACCGAATTTGCGCACGCCCGGGAGAATTATACGTACCGGCAGTCGGTCACGATACAGGAGTTTAACGATCAGGGCGTGGTTACGGGCGAATTCCATGAAGTGCGTGACGTGACATTTTCGCCCAATCTGGTTCGCTATGAAGAGGTCGTCGAGCGCACCCGCAATACCCTGACGCGCATCAAGCTGACGCCCGAGGATTTCGCCGATATCCGGAATGTCAATCCGTTTTTATTAACAACCGACAAGGTCTGGCTCTATGAAGGCCAGTACAAGGGCGAACAGCCGATAGACGGCGAGCAGTGCTTTGTGGAATATATACGGCCGAAACAGATTCTTTCGACGCAACGTTTCTTCGAAGGCACGCTCTGGGTGCGCGAATCCGATTTAGCGGTGATTCGCAGCGAGGGTCAGGCTGTGCCCCAGATCGACACGTTAGCCCAACAAAATCTGTTCCCGCACTTCACGACAATTTATAAGCCGGTGGACGGGAAATGGTTTTTCCCGGTGGAAACTTATGCCGACGATACGCTTTTCTTCCGCGATTGGCCGCAGCGGATACGCATTGTGATCCGGTATATGGACTATAAAAAGTTCGGCTCGGAATCGACCATCACCTTCGGAACGCAACCACCACCACCCGCACCGCCTCAAAAGCCAATCAAGCAGTGATGCGCGCGTAATCTTCCGGCGTGTCTATATCGACCGCTGCTTCAGCGAGAGGAAAGGCAACCACGTTGGCGGTGGAGTTGCCCAGCAGGCGCTTTGCTCCTTCCTGAGGCGCAAGAGACATCAGGGCGGGAAACATGGCACGCGTGAAGATGGCAGGCACGCCGAGGCTGCCGGCATATTCGGCTGCAACCGCGGCTGCGCCCGGCGATAACAGAGCACGCATTTGCTGCAAATGCCGGGCGGTAACGAGCGGTTGATCGGCGAGTAGAATGGCGGCTGCAGAAAGCTCGCTCGCCACATCCGAGAGGGCACGCATGCCGCAAGCAATCGACGATCCTATGCCAAGCTGCCAGTTCGGATTTTCCACGATCTGAACAGGCATTCCGGCGAGCGCCTGGCGAACTTTGGCGGCTTCTGCTCCGGCGACCACAAAAACGGGATCGAAACCAGCGCTTAGCGCTTGTTCCGCCGCATATTGCACCAGTGTTGCGCCGCGGAACTCGAGCACCTGTTTGAGCTGCCGCATGCGCGTTGCCGAGCCCGCCGCCAGAATAATTGCACCAGCGGATGGGAGGCTGTTATTAGAGGTCAAACGGTGTCGCCTTTGACCAGTTGCAGGCTGGGACGGCTGCCTTTCACGACGGTAGCCGATTCCAGTTTTTCCAATTCCCGGCGCGCAATTTGGGACCAACTGCTGTGGGGATCGAGTTTCAAGTAAGCGCGCCAGTGCCGCATGGCGTTGAGATTGTCCCGCATGCCCTGATATAGAAGCGCCAGATTGTAGTGCGCATCGGCATAATGCGCGTGGTGTTTCAGCGCCTCGTGATAATGATGGAGCGCGCTCTCGAAATCCCCGCGCTCGTCATACAGATTCCCCAAGTTGAAGTGCGCCAGCGCGTAGGTTGGGTCGACTTCGAGCGCTTTCTTGTAGTGCTTCTCTGCATCCGCCCAGGCATGTCCATTGAAAAATACGGTGCCTAGATTCACCAGGGCCCCGGCCGACTGCGGATCGAGATCCGCCGCCTTTTGATATGCCTCAATCACCTGCTCGTATGGCGCGCCGGTCTGCTCCAGTTCAAGCCCGCGTTCAAACCACTGGTCTGCTTCGAGCTTCGTGCGCAGGCGTTCTGCAATGGTTGTGTTGCTTTTCTGCGAAACCGGTAACTGGAGCAGCTTGTTGATTTCGGCCTCTGCGAAATCAAAAAGCAACTGGCCTGAGGCGGGCTCCATCTTTTGCTTGCCGATCTGAATCAGGATGCGCCGGCCCTCTTTGTAAACCTGAACGTCGCGTTCGAGTTCAGGCAGTTTCCGCAGAACCTCGCGTACCTTGTGTAACGCCTGTTTCATTAAGCGAGGATGGGCGTGCTCGCTGCGCAAGCGCGCCAGTTTCTTCAAGACGAGCAGGTCGGAAAAACTGTAAAGGGTTGCCTCGGGGATGAGTTGCTGGCGTTCCCAGCTTCTCAGTTGCCGGTTTTCGATTTTGAGCAACCGGCAAACTTCTTTACGGGTATAAGCGCCACAGGTTTCGCGCTCGGAAGCGGGCGAAAGATGTTGCGAGGGTTCTCGCAGCACAGGTTGATAATACCACCCAGAGTTTTAGAGGGTGCAGGTAAGGGCAGCCGGACGCCTCCAGGCCGCCGCGGATGGCTTCGGGCCCGGTTTTAAGCCGTTGAATCCTTTAGTATCCCGTTGGAATGAAAGCAGTTGGTGGTTACCTTGGAGGAACTCATACTAAAATGGTCGTATATCGTATGAGCCGCAAGAAAAGGCTGACGAAGCAGTGCGGTACCGGGCCGCGTACACTGGCGGATCTGTCAACCGGAGAGCGCTGCATTCTGGACCGGCTTGACCTGCCTGAAGATGCCGCCCGGCGGCTCATGGAGCTTGGATTTCTTCCCGGCAACGAGATTGTGCCGGGTCGGCGGGCGCCGGGAGGCGGCCCGCGGGTATTCCAGGTAGACGGTTCCGAAGTAGCACTGCGCGACGATACAGCGGCCCGGCTTTACATACGGCGCGATCCGGAATCGGATCTGGTTGTGCTTCGATGAGTACTTGTCACGGGGACGCGCCGCGGGCGGGTCTTCTCCCCAATCCCACGATCCCGCCGCCTCGTGCTCCCGGCGACCGGCCGATTATTGTGGCTATTGTCGGGCCGCCCAATTCGGGAAAATCGACGCTTTTCAATCGCCTCACCGGATTGCGTCAAAAAGTGGCAAATTTTCCGGGCGTCACGGTGGAGCATCGCATGGGGAAGGCGAAGCTCAAAGAGCCGCACGAGGTATTTCTTGTCGATTTGCCCGGCGTCTACAGCCTGAACCCTCGCGCCGAAGACGAGCAAGTAACGCACGATGTGCTCAAAGGCGAGCGTGCCGATTTCCCGAAACCCGACGCCGTTATCCTGATTCTGGATTCCACTAACCTGGGCCGCAATCTGGTGCTGGCGGCTCCGATACTGAGCTTGGAACTGCCGACTCTGGTGCTGCTGAACATGGCTGACGATTTGAAGCAGCGCGGCGGCAAGGTAGATGTGGCGGCGCTGGCATCGGAATTAAATTGTCCGGTTGCGCTCATCAGCGCGGCCAAAGGCGAGGGCATTGACCGCATCCAGCAGTTTCTGGTTGGCACAGCGGTGCGCTTGAATGCGCCGCCGCCTAAGATCGAGCTACCGGTTTTGCAGGACGTACCGAAGTGCCGGCAATGGGCTGCGAAATTGGGAGTGCGTGCTTCCTATCAGGCTCCTGCCCCGCCGCTATGGACGCGCCGTCTGGATGCAGTTTTCCTGAACCCGGTAGCTGGGCCGCTTATCTTTATTGCGGTGGTGATCGGCGTTTTCCAGACAATCTTTTCCTGGGCGCAACCGCTCATGAACGGCCTGCAAAGCGCGATTCTGATATCGGGTTCCTGGATGTCGTCAGTACTTCCGGACAGCCCCTTGCGATCGCTACTGATTGACGGAGTTTGGAGCGGCGTAGGATCGGTGATCGTGTTTTTGCCGCAGATACTGTTGCTGTTTCTGTTTATTGGCATCCTGGAGGATTCCGGTTATCTTGCCCGCGCGGCGCTGATTGCAGATCGAACCATGGCAAAAATCGGTTTGCAGGGCAAATCGTTTATCCCGCTGTTATCCGCTTACGCCTGTGCCGTGCCAGCCGTGATGGCGACCCGGGTGATCGAGAATAAGCGGGACCGCATTGCGACAATCATGATCGCGCCACTGATGACGTGCTCGGCGCGGCTGCCTGTTTATACGCTGCTGATTGCGGCGTTCGTTCCGAATATTCCAGTGATTCACGGCGTGCTTTCGCTTCCGGCGACCGTCATGCTGGGCCTGTATTTCCTTGGTTTCCTGGCGGCAGTTGTGATTGCCCGGTTGCTGAAATCGACGGTTTTGAAAAGCAACCGGTCTTCGTTTGTGTTGGAGATGCCACCTTACCGCTGGCCAACCTGGCAATCGCTCGGCTTACGGCTTGTTGATCGCGGCAAGATTTTTCTGCGGCGCGCCGGGACGGTTATTTTGGCCGTGGCCGTGGTGCTTTGGATTCTGGCGCATGTTCCGCTTCAGCATGGCGCGACGCCGCCCTTGGAACAGAGTGTTGCCGGATTGATCGGCAAAACGATTGAACCGGCGATCAAGCCGCTGGGGTTTAACTGGAAGATCGGGATCGGCTTGATCACCTCGCTTTTTGCTCGCGAAGTGATCGTGGGGACACTGGGCACGATCTATGGAATCGAGGGCGACGAACATTCCCTCGGCTTGCAGCAGGCCGTACATCATGACCTGAGTGTGGCAGGAGCCGTTGCCCTGTTGGTCTTCTTCGCCTTTGCGATGCAATGCTTTTCCACTCTGGCGGTTGTTAAACGCGAGACCGGCGGCTGGAAGTGGCCTGTTTTTCAATTCTGCTATATGCTGGCGCTAGCGTACAGTGGATCTTGGATCGCGTTTCACATCACCAACATCTTCTTAAGGTAGGTCGAAAGAACCGCAGCCGACGAACAGCGCCGGCCTGCGCCACCGATCCTCAATGAGTGAACTTCTAGATGTAGTCATCCTGGGCTCCGGGTGCGCGGGGAATACAGCCGCCATTTATACAGCGAGAGCCAATTTGAAACCGCTGGTGTTCGAAGGACACGAGCCGGGTGGCCAGCTCTCCATCACGACGGAAGTGGAAAATTTCCCCGGTTTTCCTGAAGGAATTCACGGCCCGGCGCTGATCGAAAACATGAAGCAGCAGGCGCAGAGATTCGGCGCCGAATACCGGCATGGGCGCGTCGTGCATGCTGATCTTTGTCAAAGGCCGCTCAAGCTGGAAACGGACAACGGAGAGCAGATCTGGACGCGCACGCTGATCATTGCGACTGGCGCTTCGGCGCGCTGGCTGAATCTCCCAAACGAGCAGAAGCTGATTGGGCACGGCGTCAGTTCCTGCGCCACTTGCGATGGCTTTTTCTTTCGCAACAAAAAGATTATGGTGGTCGGCGGCGGCGATTCCGCCATGGAGGAAGCGAATTTCCTGAGCCGTTTCGGCAGCGAAGTCGCACTGGTACACCGTAGCGACAATTTCCGAGCGTCCAAGATCATGCTGGAGCGTGCTCAGGCGAATCCGAAGATCAAGTTCATCACACACACGGTTGTGGAAGACATTTACGATGTCGAGAAAGGCCACGTGACGGGCGTGAAGCTGCGCAATTTAAAGACGCACGAGGTGTATGACCGCGAAGTGGACGGCTTTTTTGTCGCCATCGGGCACATTCCCAACACGAAGCCGTTCGCGGGACAGCTTGACCTGGATGCGGACGGCTATATCGTGACTCACGGCGGCGCCAGAACGAACATCAGCGAGGTTTTTCACGCAGGGGATGTGCAGGACCGGACGTATCGGCAGGCGATTACGGCTGCGGGAGCCGGCTGCATGGCCGCGATTGAAGCGGAACGTTTTCTGGAAGCTGAAGGGCATTAGGCGTTCGCAGCCCTCCAGGCCGGCGCGGCTCACCCCACCGGATCGCCGTGAATCTCAATCGCCTCGTCTTCCGGAGCGAGCGCGGGCTCGGGCAGTTTGCCACTCCAGTTGGCCCATCCCCAGAAGATTGCCGTCGAGGAACTCAGCAGGCCGGAGGCGGCGCCGATTGCTCGTATGCTGAAATATTGCGAGGCTGTTCCGGCGCCCAACATGGAAAGCATCAAGGTAGACCAACTCATGGTCTCAATGGTGGCGAATACGCGGCCGCGAAAACGATCTTCGACGTGCCGGAGTAAATTCGACCAGTTCAACACTGAACTCACCGCCACGGCACCCCGGGATAAGCCCATAAAAAACAGGGCCCACCCCCAGTTCGGCATCTGGCTGAAAACAACGTAGGCGGCGCCATGCAGCAGATGGCAAACGAAAACGGTACGCTTATATGTCTTGAAGCCAATTGTTTTGCCCAGGTAATTGCCAACGATGCCGCCGATCAGCAGACCTACGCCTGCGACGCTCCAGAGTTGCCCCAAGCCCTCCGCTCCGCGCTTGAACACAAGTTCGCTAAAAAGCGTAAACAGCACTTGCGCAGCGCCTCCACCGCTGGCCCATCCGACTGCAATGAGTCCGATGCCCAGAATCAAAGGCGTCTTTGCCATGTAAGCAAGGCCGTCGCGGTAGTCGTGCCAGGGACGGGCGATGTCCGTTTCGTCCAGACTGCGCTTCATGGCGCGAAAGTGCCCGTGCACGGAGCGCAGATTGGCAATGCAGAAGGCCGAAAAAAAGAACGAGAGTGAATTGAAAAGGAACGCGATCTGATAGCCAAAGCGGGCCACAGTGGCGCCACCGAAAAATGCGCCAAGAGCCAAGGTCATCCAGCCGGTGGTCTGAGTCAACGAATTGGCTGTATGGAGTTCATCCTCGGTGGCTATGGCCGGCAAGATGGCCGAACGGCCGCTGGTGAAGAACGGTGATGCCAGCATGAGCAGAGCGCTAAGGACATAGAGCAGCCAAATCTGATTGCGACCCAAGGCCAAAATGAATCCGAGCGCGACGACACCGCGGATCAGATCACTCGCGATCATAATGCGGCGGCGATCGAAACGATCGAGAACGATACCGGCCAAAGGCCCGGCTAAAACGGCGGGGATGGCACGCGACAACATCAATGCAGCGATGACGCCGCCATTGTGCGTCTTTTCAATCGCGAGACTCAGGACGGCAACGTTATTGAAGTGATCGCCGGCCTCGCTGACAATCTGGCCAAACCAAGTGAAGCGATAGTTATGGTTTCGCCTCAAAAGCTGTGTGAAGCCGGACATAAGTGCCGGTTTCGTTCATTTAGCGCATATTTCCGGTGTGGCCGAGCGAGTACCGGCCCGGTTGCGGATAGACACAAAGGCCGTGCGGCGATTCACCCACCTTGATGCGAGCCCTCAAGTTGCCATTGCTGGTATCGAAGACATAGACTTCGCTGTTATAACGGCCGCTCAGCCATAGCGATTTCCCATCTGCAGAGACGCCGCCCATATCGGGGCTGCCGCCGCCTGGAATCTGCCATTTCGCGATCAGCTTTTCTGTGGCGAGATCCATAACGGAAACAGAGCCCTCGCCGCGATTGGAAATGTAGAGAACTTTCGCGTCGCGGCTGAAATACAGGCCGTGCGCGCCCTTTCCGGTCGGGATAAAATTCACCTGCCTGAAGGCATCGCCGTCGATGACATGTACGCCGTTTGAGTCCATGTTGGCGACATAGAAGCGCTTTCCGTCCGGAGAGATGCGGCAATCCTGCGGCATGCCTTTCGGGGTTAGAGGCAGATGGGCGAGCACCTTCTGAGCGGCGACATCAACTTTGATGAGTTCGCTTGAAAATTCGCAGGTTGCGATCATGTAGCGGCCATCGATCGAAAAATCGGCATGATTGACGCCCCGGCAATCCACCGGAACGCGCTTTACCACCTGCATGCTCTGAGCGTCCCGAAAATCGATTCGCTTCTCGCGCTCCGCCATAACGACAGCATACTTACCGTCGGGTGTGTAGTACATGTTGTAGGGATCGTCGACGTGAATCGTCTCGCCCTCTTTGCCGGTGGCTGGATCAATCATCGTCAACTGGTCGCCTAGGTCCTGGGCCACCCAAAGTTTCTTCAGGTCCCAGGAAGGGACAACGTGCTGCGGTTCGAGCAACCCCCTTGTATGCTTAGGCAGCGCGAAGTGCCCGATGATCTTGTACGTATTCGGATCGATGATGTCGACGGTGTCGCTTTTGGAGTTGGGAACGTAGACGCGCGCCGGGAAGTTCTTCACCACCGGGCTCAGCATCCCGGCACCGGTTTCCGAATACAGGTTGTTCGGATTCTTCACCGGCGGCATACCGGGTAGAACATTGATCTGATCGGGGCCGCCGGCCGAGGCGCGGACGATTTTTTGCTGTCCATCCCGCACGATCAAGTACGCGGCCAGCAGCGTGGCGGCTGCAACGGCAGGAGCGCCGCGAAGGAAACGCATCGAAATCCTCATGACTATACGTAGAGTAACGCGGTCATCTTTCTTCGTCGAAAGTGAAATTCTTGAGTACAATTTCAATTAGAAATGTTGCGAACGGACGAAAGCGAGACGGAGATTTTGCTGGGAAACAAGCAACTTCTCGGAATTTTCTTCGTAGTAGCGATTCTCCTGGGAATTGCGTTTTACGGCGGCTACATGGTTGGCAAAGCAGGGGCCGGCAAAACCGCAGTTGCGACGGGCGCCAGCCAGCAAGTCGCTTCCACTTCAACGTCTACCGGCGGCGAGACGCATACGATTGCCGGCGATACCTCGACGCGAAGTGAAGTAAATCCTACCGATGCCACGGAGCCGGATACCACGCCAGCGGCTGAACCCCCTTTGGGCACGCCGAAAACAAAGAAGACAGCGCCGGCGGCACCGGCTTCCAACTCCGCGGTTGCGCCCGCTGGCGCGCAGGCAACAGACAACTTCACTCCCGAACCTGGACAGGAGTTTTTGCAAGTAACAGCGGTGGGGCGGGATGAGGCGCTCGGCGTGGCGCACGTCCTGCGCAGCGAGGGGTTTCGCGCGCACGCCGTTCCTAAGCCGGGTAACTCAAAGATCTATCGAGTGCTGGTCGGCCCTCTGCGCGACGCGGGCGATCTTTCGACCACCCGCGAGGCGCTGAGAAGGACTGGCTTTCGCGAGGTAATCGTCCAGAAGTACTGATTGCCGCCCGGAGAAAGTAACTACGCTCTTCACGTTCTAAGACTCCGAATCCGTTTGCTTCTGCACGGGTTTCGCGGCGCCATCCTCGGCTCAGACTGCAAGGCGTAAGATACCGAGTGCGGGCGCTGAAATGTTTTATGCTTCACGTCTGATCGTGGTTTCCGCATTCCTTGTTTATCCCCTGTGCGCGTTTGAATTAACTTTCACCGGCCGTGTTGTGAACGAAAATGAAGCGCCCGTGGGTGGCGCTGAAGTTTCGGTACGTTCTGCGGGAACTGCTGCGGCCACACCAGGGCTATGGCATGCGCAGACAGACGCAACCGGCAGTTTCAAAATTTTGCTCCCAGGGCCCGGAGATTTTTGGATAAGCGTGGACCGGCAGGGCTACTATGCGCTGCAAGACCGCCCCATCCATATTGAGCCGGGGCAGGGGATCACGCTGGTTGTTAACAGCGTTCGTGAGGTATTTCAATCGGAAAACGTCAATGCTTCGGTTTCGCCGCTGGAAACGGCCGAGACGCAGAACCAGCAACGCCTGAGCGGAACTGAAGTGAACGATATTCCATACGCCAACAGCCACAGCCTTCTCAATGGGCTGCAACTCCTGCCCGACGTCGTTCAGGACCAAACCGGCGGCGTCCATGTGAACGGGGCATCGCAGAATCAGGTGCTTTATCTGCTCAACGGGTTCAATCTCACGAATCCGATCACGGGCCAGTTTCAAACCGCGCTGGCAGTGGAGGGGATTCGTTCTATTGATCTTTCTTCCGGACGATACTCGCCGGAATACGGGAAAGGCGAAGCCGGCGTCCTGGCCATCAACACAGAAAACGGCACCGATAAACTCCATTACACAGCAACCGACTTCATTCCCGGATTGAGCTTGCAGCACGGGCTTCATCTGGGCAGTTGGTATCCGCGGCTCGGGATTTCGGGACCAATTATCAAAGGGAAAGCCTGGTTTTCCGATACGTTCTATTCCGCTTATACGGAGTCGCTGGTCACCGGGCTTCCCAGCGGCCAGAACACCCGCAGCGGATTGTTGGGCAGCAATCTGTTTCACGCACAGGTAAACCTAAGGCCATCCAACATACTTTTTGCCGATTTTCTGATCAATATCGATAACGAGGGGCGAGTGGGCCTGTCGCCTTTGAATCCAGTGTCGACTACGTCGAGTGTGCACACGCGCCAGTACTTCGGCAGCATTAAGGACCAGATCTCTTTCTCACGAGGTGCGCTGGTGGAATTCGGATACGCTCACAACGAGTTTCTGAACACGCAGACGCCGCAGGGACAGGGTTTCTACATAATCACTCCGCAAGGAAACAGCGGTAACTATTTTGGACATTCCACACAGCAGGCGTCGCGTGATGAGGGACGGGCTCATGTCTACTTTCCCGAGTTTCAGTTTTTGGGTCTGCATCAGGTGGAAGCCGGCGTGGACGCGGATCGCTTATATTACGCCGGTGATTTCCGCCGCACCGGTTACGAGGTGTTCGGGAATTCCGGGCAGCTCATTTCGCAAACCGTGTTCCCTGCGCCCGCTATTTTTCACACCAGCGATGCCGAGATCGCTTCCTGGGCTCTCGACAACTGGCACGTTTCGAACCGCTTTCTGGTTACGTTAGGTCTCCGCCAGGATTGGGACCGGCGCCTGGCCGCGCTCGCATGGTCACCGCGCGCCGGCTTTGCATGGTCTCCCTTTGCATCAGGCCGCACCAGAATCTCAGGAGGCTACGCGCTCACGCACGATGCGGTCACGATGGATATACTTGGCCAGCCACTGGATGAAGTCGCGGTGACCACGTTTTACAACGCCAATGGCGCACCGGTAAGTCCTGCCGCTTCCACTACGTTCACTCTTGGCAACTCCCCGCTCGTTTTGCCTCGGGCCACCAATTGGAACTTTGATGTCGACCATCAGGTTTCGCCACATATTTACGCTGCGCTGAAATATCTGCGGCGGCGGGGCAGCGACGGGTTCGCGTTTATTAATACGCTGGCTCCGAATGCGCCGCCATCGTTGTTGCCGCTGCCGACCGACTATATCCCCGGTATTTATCAACTCGAAAACGTGCGCCGCGATGATTATGATTCCGTCCAGTTTTCTATACGCCAGACGTTTTCCGGCCAGTATGAGTGGATGGCCGCCTATACGCGATCCCGCGCGCTCTCGAATGCCGTTCTCGATCAAAACACCGCGCAGCCACTGCAAGTGCTTCCGACGCTTGTGCCTATGCCGTGGGATGCGCCAAACCGATTTTTGGCCTGGACGTATCTTCCCCTGCCGTGGAGAAACTGGGCTATTTCGGCTCTGGCCGATATGCGATCCGGCTTTCCCTTTTCCGTTCGCGACCAGAACGGCACAGTTATAGGTCCGGTCGATTCGTACCGGTATCCGTTGAACTTCGATCTGAATCTGGCTATTGAGCGCATGGTTACACTTCATGGCTACCGGTTCGCGCTGCGCGGGGGAGTCAATAATCTGACGAATCAATTGAATCCCACGGCCGTCAACAACGTTGTGGGCGCACCGCGGTACCTGCAGTTTCTGGGCGGCGAAGGGCGGCACTTCGTTGTGAGAATCCGGTTCTTTGGGCGAGCCGAAGCTGCGCCCGTGGCCGCGCGCCGAGCCCCAGAAAAACCGGCTGCTCAGCCTGTCACCCCAGCGAATCCGGCGCAGCCTGCAACCGCACCCGCACCTGCAGAAACCACGCCTCGCGCTGTTGCGACTATCTATGGGAATACGGGCTTATGGAAAGTCTTCAGCGCCGATACGCTGTCACGCCATCAGTTTGCTGCGTCGATCTGGTATGACCGGATTAACCGTAATCCAGGGGAACTGGTCGTCAGCACGTTTGGCTTCGGCGGCGCAGTTGGGCTCACCAACCGGCTGGAGCTAGGCATCAGTCTCGAAGCTGATCGCGAGGTCACGACCGGGCGCCCGGACCAGTTAAGTTTCGGCCAGCAGGCACTGGGATTCTTCGGCAACAAAACTCCAGGATCGGCGCCGCTCTCCTCCGAACTGATGCCGGGTAGCAGCAAGGTGCCGCAACTGCGCTCTCCGGCAACTCCAACTGGCGCGCTGACGGGCGCGGCCGGATATTTCAATCTCTATCCTTTTGCTGGTTTGGTATCCTCCGGCAGCGCAATGGGTGACGTGCTGTTCGGGCTAAAAATCAAGCTCTTGTCGGAATCAAACGGCGCACCCTTTGGACTGGCGATTCGGCCCTATTTTGATTTGCCGATTCACAAGGCGATAACGTTTCTTGAAACGCATCCAGTAGGCACCGCGGATTTGCAGGGAGGCGCGGATGGCATCATCAGCAAAAATATTGGCGACAATGCGGAACTGTTCCTGAATGCGGGGTATCGCTATATTAGCCAGCCGGTCCATGTGAGTGTGTTCCGGCTGGCTAAAGATGCGCCGCTTGGATTCGGCATTACTGTGCCGCGGTCCACCCGAATTCAGTTTGTGGCGGAATCAACGGCTGATGTGTTTATTGGCGCGCACACGCCAAACACGACATTCGGTGCGCAAGATCCGGTGGATCTCACCGTTGGGGCTCGCGGCTCCTTGAAACGCTCATTCACTTTCAGCGCCGGATACCGGAGGCCACTGAATCAATTTGGCGGTAATAAGAATGGCTTTGTTCTGAGCTTTGGATTTACCAGCCGGAACCGCTTTTAAGGCAGCATCTTGCCGCCCGTAAGATCGAAAATTCCGCCGGTTATATAGCGCGAATCGTTTGAACAAAGAAACACGTAAATGGGCGCGAGATCGGCCGGTTGCGCCGGGCGTTCCATGGGCGAGCTCTTGCCGAATTCCTTTACGCTCTTGTCCGGCATCGTTGACGGAATCAGTGGGGTCCAAACGGGTCCCGGGGCAACTGCGTTGACGCGTATGCCCTGCTTAATCGCGAGCGCTGAAAGCGACTTTGTGAATGTCACGATGGCGCCTTTGGTGGACGAATAAGCAAGCAGCGTCGGGCTCGGGTCGTACGCCTGGACCGAGGTAGTGTTGACAATCGTGCTGCCCTGTTTCATCTTCGGCAGCGCCGCGCGGCAGAGATAAAACATCGCAAAGACATTCGTGCGGAAGGTTTTGTCCCATTCTTCAGGAGTAAGTTCCTCAATGGATTCATGAGTCATCTGGAAGGCGGCGTTGTTAATGAGGATGTCCAGCCCTCCGAACTCGTCGAAGGCTCGCTCGACAAGCTGCTCGCAATGGCGCGGGTCCTGAATATCGCCAGGGGCGATCACGGCTTTGCGGCCCGCGTCGCGCACCAGGCGTTCCGTCTCTCTTGCATCTTCGTCCTCGTTGAGATACGAAATCAGAACATCGGCGCCTTCACGCGCGAAGGCCAACGCCACTGCGCGCCCAATGCCGCTGTCTGCGCCCGTGATGATTGCTCTGCGGCCTTGCAGACGGCCGAAGCCTTTGTAGGATGACTCGCCGTAATCAGGCTAGTTCTGCATCTGCTCAGAACTGCCAGGAGGCGATTGTTTTGGTTCATCAAAAGGCGGTTTCGGCCCCTGTTCGCGAGGATCACGCCGTTCTTGTGTTTGTGTGCTGTTCATGCGGGTTAGACACCCGCTCGAAATCACATGCCTGCTCGCACAAATACGCGATCTGGAGCGGCGACGCTTGCGTCCTTTTCGGGTATTGAGACTTTCAGGGGTTGCAGTCCTGATTTGTCTTCCGGCTTAGCCAGGAACGTCAGCAGGTACTGGTTTTGCCACTGCGCCGCAATCTGCTGAAGGAAAGGTTGAAAGCTCACCGGCGAGCCAAAGCCAATCATGTAGGATTCGGCGCCCGTTTCGTCGGACAGCATCGATAGAAAATTCTGTCCCCATGTGTTGCGCCAGTAGCCGTGGCCCATGTGTCCGACGCTGGGGCTGTAGATGGTGTAAACAAGCACCCCGGCCTGTTGCGCGCTGCGGATGCCGGCTTCGACGTAGGGATTGTCCGGATTCCAGCCGCCGCCCAGTGCTTCGATGCCGCTGCTGATCATAATGATTTCCTTGCGCTCGTTACGGTTCGCCGGCCATTTCTTAATAGCGTCTGTGATTGAATCATACGGGCTCACGTCGGCGCCACCGGGCCCGAATGCAACGCGAATGCCGTTTGCCGCTGCGGCGTGATCGCGCGTCCAGTTAGCCGTAATTTGCGCCATGCCGTTTCGCATGTAAGCTACCGCGACTTCGAAATTCGGCGGAAGCGAGGTGACGAACTGTTTCAACGTGGAGATTTCGGTGCCGAAAGTTCCGCGAGCGGAGTCGTCAATCAGCAGCATCAATTGCATTCCGCTGTTTGCCAGCGGCTTCAGCGACTCGACGGGTCTTTGTTCGCCGGCTTCCTTAACCCGAATATCTTGCATTTCGATCGGCGGAATCGTCGTTCCATGCTTGGGCTCGAGCGTGATGACGACCGATGCCGGAACTCCAGAGGCGTTTGATTGCGCTGTGCCGGCCAGAGCCGCAACCAGGCAGACTAAGCCCCCGGTAAGTAGGTACTTCATAGTTGAATACTCCGTGATGTGCTACAGAAGTGCAGCGGTGGGAGAAGCTTTGAGCGCTGTCCCCTGCCTCTTTGAGCACGCCATGCTGTCCAAAGATGCAAGAACGTACGTTTCGAGCTGTTCAGCCCGAACGGCAGCGGTGTGAAAATGCAGAGTGCGTTTGCGCGCCCGTTCGCCGATCTCGACACGATCGTCCTCGCTCATCTGTAAATAGGACGTAACATCGGCGGCGTTGCGTACCGGAAGTATTTCGCGGCCCGGAGTGAAGGTGGTTTCGAGACCAGGCCAGATGTCGGTGAGTATCGGTGTTCCGCAGGCCGCCGCCTCAAACAGCCGCACACTCGGCGAGTACCCTGCGCGTATCATGTCCTGGCGAGTCAGATTCAGTGTGAAGCGTTGCGAGTTATAGAATGAGCGATGCTCCTTAGCCGGTAAATGATTGCAGCGCTGGACGTTTTCCGGCCATGCAATGTATTCGGGGTATTGGGGTCCGGCAACCGCAAACCGGTAAGACGGATGGCTCTTGGCAACGTCCAGCATCAGATTCTGTAGCGCGGGTTGCCGGTCGGGCGCATACGTTCCGAGGTAGGCCAGATCCCATTTCTTAGCTGTTTTTTCCGGGTAATAAAGCGATGGGTCCACCGAACAATAGAGCTCCAGCGCACGGGGAGAACCAAGCCTTTGCTCGATGTAGCGGAGTGTCGGGCCTCCTGTAAACGACAAATATAGATGGTATTTAGGATAGAGATTGCGGCTGATGTACTCGCACTTACCGGTCCGCAAGTTAGCTAGCGTAACTGGGGTATCGATGTCGTAAAAGGCGCAGCAGTTGCGAGCTACGGAAAGAACCCAACGGCCGACCGCTATACCTTCCGGCACGTAAGACCCCACGATTACAACGTCGGCGGAGCGGATCAAGCCCGCATAGGTGTCCTTCAACTCTTCGAGGCTGCTATAGAGCAAGATGCGGCAATAAGAGACGTGATCGAATTCGCGATTCTCTGCATACCACGGGACATCGCGCTCGAGAAAAGTCACCGAATGCCCACGTCGCGAAAGTTCCTTGAGTAGCCCCCGGTAAGTGGTAGCGTGGCCGTTTCCCCAACTGGAGGTTATCGAGAGCCCCAAAAATACGAAGTTCAGGCGCGGATACATCAGCGTTGCAACTCCAACTCAGGCGTGCGCTCGGAAAACAATTGCTGCAGCGTGGAATCCACAAGAGCGCCCCGTTGTGTGTACGTGTGATCGGCTAAAACGCGTCGGCGCGCCGCTTCGCCCATAACGCGCGCGCGGCGTGGCTCGACTTCCTGCACGAGCCGCGCGACTTCATCCCCCGAATGCGCGACCAGAACTTCCTCACCGGGCGTAAGAAACGAATCAATGCCTTCCCAGTAGTCGGTGATCAGGCAGGCAGCGGCGCCGGCTGCTTCGAATACGCGTGTCGCAGGCGAATAGCCGTTGCGCGCCATGCTTTCGCGGCTGATATTCAGAACCAGACGTGAGGAACAATTGAACGCATTGTGATCTGCGGTGTAGACGTGCCCGGCATAACGAACGTTGGGCGGTAAGGGCTTGCCGGACCAGCCATTGCCGCCGAGCAGGAACTGCCGTTCGGGGGTAAGCCGGGCGGCATGCAGGAAGAATTCGTCGACGCGGGCCTCCCGATCCGGGAGGCGATTGCCGAGAAACGACAGGTCGCATGCGAAGCGCGGATCGGGATCGACCGGAAAATGAACGTCGGGGTCGAATGCGTTGTAGACCGGGATGCAATTGCGCGCTCCCAGCGCGCGATAGCGGTTGACGACGGGATGACCGCCGCCGTAGGTGAAGATCAGATCGAATTTGGGAAGAGCGGCG
Source organism: Terriglobia bacterium (assembly GCA_021324185.1). Lineage (GTDB taxonomy): Bacteria > Acidobacteriota > Terriglobia > Bryobacterales > Bryobacteraceae > Bog-105. The sequence continues at coordinate 26,149 of JAJPJN010000002.1, forward strand.
CGGAAGGGATCGGCTGGATTGGCCGATATGCGATCAAGCGTCGCAGGCGCGTCTACATCCCAAAAAATCTTGCTGGCCGGCGCAGCTAGACTCGCGATACGCTGTTCCAAAAATTCATCCAAAACACCGACGCCACTTGCTTTCACGAGCACGTCCGCCTGCATTGAAATGGCCAAATGCCGGTTGACCTGCGCCAGATCCGTAGGATCGTACACGACAACACGAGCCCAGTCAGGGTCCGGAATATCGCGGTGCTTTTGCCGGTCATACGCATCGGGCTCGTAGAAGGTAATTTCATAGCCGCGATGAGCGAGGGCGCGAAGCACGCCACGATAGTATGTCGCTGCGCCGTTCCAATAAGCCGAAACCAGGCTGGAACCCCAAAAGGCGATCTTCATGCGTGCACCTCTTCGGGCACGGATACCGGGCGAATGCTTTCGTAGATACCGAGCAGCTCGTCTACTCGACGCGCACAGGTGTGGCGTGACCGAATGGTTTCGAGCCCGTGCACGGCGAGACTTTCCGCCAGTGCGGGATCGTTTAGGACATCTTGCAAATATTGCCGCATCTGCTGGCCGCTTTGAGCCATCAAGAAATCTTCGCCGACGCGAAACAATCCTTCTTCATCGCGCCAGGGCGCCGATACGAGCGGGATGCCGCACGCTAAAGCCTCAAACGGGCGGATGGTCGGAATGCCAGGCAATTCGCGTGTATAAGGCCGCCGCGGAACGTGCACTGTCGCGCGGAACTGCGCAAACACCGCCGGTACTTCGAAATTCGGCAGCCAGCCGCCGTAGCGAACCCCGCATCGGCCCAGTTCCTCTAGTGCCTCCGCCGGATAGCGCACGCCGTACACCTCCGCTTGTAGCTTCAGGTTGTGTACGGGTTCCAGAAAAAACTCGCGCAGTTCTTCGCTACGCTCCTCATCGCCCCAGTTGCCTATCCAGACTACGTCTCCGTTTTTTTGCGCTCCCGGACGCGGATAGAACACGCGCGCGTCGGCGGCCTCATGCCATACATGCGCCTGCCGTCCCCAGCCATGCCGTTCGTATGCCCGCTTGAGCGAGGCACCGTAGACGAGCACGCCATCGTAATTGGAAAGATCGAAGCGCGACAGTTCCTGCCGGGCGGTGAGGGCGCGGTGATGGGTGTCATGAAAGAACGCGCGAAGCCGCGTGTTGTACCGCCGGTACTCGCCGATTGCGGAAACAACCTGCGGCTCATTCCATTCATGGACTAGCACCAGGTCGATACCGTCCAACCACTTGTCTAAAGCGAGATGATCCGGTAAGTAGCGCGTACTTCTCAGATGCGGGAATGCACGGTCAAAGGCGGCGAGAGCGCCAAGGCCCCGTTCTTCGATCAGATTCCGCCGGCTCCACGAGTTCTCCGGCTCAAATATGCGGACCTCATATCCCCGGCTTTGCAGCTCCGACGCTACCCCGCGCAAGAAATGTGCATTGCCATGGTTCCAATCGGAAACTAGCGAGTGATAGAACATCGCAATACGCAGTTTCATGCGAGCGCGCCTTCCCGAACTGCTAACGATTCATAAGCCCGGCAATATTGCTCCACGGCAACTGCTGGGCAATATTTCCCTGCATGAATTTGCGCCCGGCGCGCGAGCGACTCGCGTTCAGCCGCATCGTTCGCGATGCGCGAAAGGACTCGAACCCACTCCCCCGCATCTCGCGGGTTCACAAAGATTGCCGCGCCGTCCCACAGTTCGCGAAGCGAAGGGATATCGGACAGAATCAGGCAGCATTGCGCGCGCGCGGCTTCGAGCACCGCCAGCCCGAACGGTTCATAGAGGGCCGGGTGAACGTAAAGCGCTGCGTGCTGCATCTGGTGCAGCAATTCTTCATGTGAAAGCGAGCCGAAAATTCGAACCGGCCAAGGCAGTCGAGCGGAGATCTGCTCTAGCATTTCTATGTTTTTGCCTTTATCCCAGATCCGGCCGGCGGCCAGGTAGAACGGCTCCTTCGTTTGGCCGCGGTAAAGCGGTGACAGGCTGAAATTGTGTATCACAGTCACGCGGCTCGCCGGAAGCCCGTAATGGGCCGTGAGCGCGCTCGCCATAGCGGCCGATGGCGCCACTACCAGGCCGGCGGCACGCAATCCGGCGCTGACCCGCGCATGATATTCGCCCCAATCGCTTTCTGGAGGGACGGCGCCGAAGACTGCCTGCCACCAGGAGTACACGCACGAGTGCGCCACCACCAATACCGGAGCTTGCCACCGCAAAGCGGCATGTGTGTAGCCGTTGAGATGAATGACGTCCGGTTCAAATTTCGCCGCTAGCTGCAGTAGCCAGGATCCGGCGCGATCGACATCCGCCCAGGGCTGCTGCATCCATTCGAGTTTGTAGTCGCTTTCACAAAGCGTGACGCCGGGCAAAGCTGCCAGGCGTTGTTTCTTCGCACTATCCGGGCGCGGGCCCATGGTCGCGAGCAGGATTTCGGCGCCGCGTTGAGTTAACTGTTCGATGAGATCGAGCGAATATTGCCAAACACCGCCGGCCGCATCGGCCGTCATCAGGATTCTCATCGGAGATGACCGCTGACTTCCAACTCGATCAGGGGCTGCGGGCGCTGCTCTTGAATGTCGCTAAAATGCTCGAACCCTTTGAGATAGGCTTCGTGCGCGCGTTCCCATGCGAAATCGTCGGGCGGTCCCCACATGCGCGTGTATTCCGGCGAGCCTGGATACGGGAACAGCGGAACGGGCTTGTTGGCCCAGACGCCATGAGCTTCCAGACTCACGCGCCAGGACTCCACGGCATCGGCATCATCTTCGCTCATGGCGAGAAGGTTCGCCTGAACAAAAGGAACCAGCCGCTTCGCGAATACGAGCCGGCTTGTCAGTTCTTCAGTCGACATTTTGCACTTTTTGTCGAGATATGCCCGGCCCGCCTCGGTGATGCTCTCGACGCCGGCTTCAATCGAGACACAGCCGGCTTTTGCCAGAGCTCTGATCGCGTCTTCGCTCCAGAGATCGATGCGCGTTTGCACACCGATCTTGATCTTGCGTTCTGCCAACGCGGCGAGAAGCGCAGCATCCGGAAGAAAAATCTCGTCAATGAAGTATAGATACTCGATCCCTTGCGCAATCAGGCGATCGAGTTCTTCCAGAATCACCGGCAACGGGCGTTTGCGGTAATTATTCCGGAAATTATCCTTGGCGCAAAACGTGCAGTGATAGGGGCAGCCGCGCGAGGCCTCCATTTCCGCTCCCGGCCCTGCCGGTTCCGCGTCGAATCGATGGTGATGATGGTGGTGTTTCGCGATAGCTTCGTCCGGCCAGACGAGCGCAGGCAGGCGTTTCATGTCGGCTGCGCGGTTAGGACCGCGAACGACGATCTCTTCTCCCCGGCGAAATGCAATAGATTGAACCGAATCGAGATCGTCCGCCAGTTGCGGCAGAATCTCTTCGCACTCGCCGAGCACCACGAAATCGGCATTCAGTTTGCGCAAGGCGGCGCGCGGGGTGGTCGAACCATGCGGGCCCACAATCACCTGTTTCGCCGGAATAGCGCGCAGTTCGGACGCCAATTCCTGCGGCACACGTAATTCCGGTGGTGCACAGCGCCAAAACAGATAAGTCGGAGCAGTGGTGATGACGACGAAATCCGGCGCATAGGCGTCGGCTCGCTTCACGATATCGCTGTAACTAAGATCGTCCAGGTGCCCGTCGATCAGCAACGCATCGTGCCCGCTTTGCTCGAGCAGAGCTTTCGAGTAACCGAATTCCAATGGTAAGTGTGGCTCGCGGCAGCCGAAATAGATGCTGCCCTCAAAGGTCCACGGGGGATTTATGAGTGCATAGCGCATCAAGCCACCATCACTTTCGATTGCTCTATCAGCCGGGGCCGCTCGAGGTACCACTCAAATAATGCCCGGATTCCCTCACGGATTCCGATGGCCGGCGCCCACCCGAGCGCTTTGCGGAACTTCGATGTGTCCGCCACATACCATTTCTGGTCGCCCAAGCGCTCAGGCCCCCAATCGATTTCGACACGTTTTCCTATCAGCGCGCTAATTTCATCGATTAACTCGAGCAGGCTTGTGCTGTTCGCCGGGCCCCCTCCTAAGTTGAACGGCTCTCCCGCTGTTCTATCTATATGCTCGATTGCGAGTTGCATGGCGCGCACCAGGTCATCTACGAAGAGCAGATCTCGCACCTGCTTGCCATCACCGTAGATGGTGATGGGCTCACCCTTCATCGCCTGGCGAATGAAATGCGCCACCCATCCCTGATCTTCGGAGCCGAGTTGATACCTTCCATAGATACAACTCATGCGAAAGATAGTTGCGGGAAGTGCATAAGAGCGCGCGTAATCGAGGACGTACTGGTCGGCTGCACCCTTTGAGCAACCATATGGTGAAAGAAACGCTAACTGCTGCCGCTCGCTGATTCCGGATGCCGCGAGGGGTACGTCTTGCGGTTCCCAACGTGTCGCAGTTTTTCGCAGTGCAACTCCGGCGAGTTTGCCATAAACCTTATTGGTAGATGTAAACAGCAGCGGCGGCGGGTCGTTCGAACGCCGGATCGCTTCGAGCACGTTCAGCGTGCCGGTAAGATTCGAATGGAAGTCGAGCAGCGGATCCTCAAGGCTGGTGGTAACAGCAACCTGCGCGGCGAAGTGATAAACCGCTTTCGCGCTCTGCACCGCTTTAAACAATTCTTCCGAATTGCGCACATCCGCGTGCGTAAAGCATACGCGCCCGGAGTATCTATTTTGCAACTCGCTCAGGTTCTGTTCGACACCTGGCCGGCTCAAGTTATCGAGTATATGGACCGCTTCTCCGGACTGCAGGTAGTGGCGGGCGACGTTAGTTCCGATAAATCCTGCGCCGCCGGTGATGAGTATGTAACGGCGCTGCATTTCCATGTCCTAAACCACCAGACCCCGCGAAGTAAGTTCTTCGCGCATTTCGTTAAAACGATCGTGGGCAGTTTGTTGCTCCAGCCAACCGGCGAGATCGCGGATACCCTGTTCCAAACTAATCTTCGGCCTGAAGCCAAGCACTTCGCGCGCACGCGAAATATCTGGAAAGCAATGACGGATATCGCCGACGCGATACTTGCCGGTAATTTCCGGCTCGATATTCGTGCCGAGGACGCGCGCCAATTTGCGCGCCACATTGCTCACGCTTATTGTTTGGCCGCTACCGACATTGAAAACCATGTCGTGCGCCGCATCTACTTCGAGCGCCAGCCGGCAGGCCTGCGCCACGTCGTATACGCTCACGAAATCGCGTAGCTGCTCGCCGTCTTCGAAGATCATCGGCCGCTTGCGATTGAGCAGGCGCGACGCAAAGATAGCTAGCACGCCGGTGTAAGGATTTGAGAGCGATTGAAAGGGACCGTAGGCGTTAAAGAATCGCAGCGCCACTGTAGGAATGCCATAGGCGCGGCCGACCACGAGGCACATCTGTTCCTGATCGTATTTGGAAAGGGCGTAGATAGAAGCGAGCGAAGGTTGCTTTGTTTCCGGCGTTGCCACCGGGCGCAAAGGGCGTCCATCCGGCGTGGCCATTTCCCACTCGTGCGCCTTCAACTGCGCAGCCGTACGGCTCGCAAACGGATAGGGATCCCCTTCGGGAGTAACATAGAGGCCCTCGCCGTAAATGCTCATACTGGAGGCGACAATCAGCTTGCGAACGGAACTCTTGACCAAGCGTTCCAGCAAAACTGCCGTGCCCAGATTGTTGACGCTGGTGTATTCGGCAATCTGATACATGCTCTGGCCGACTCCCACCAACGCCACAAAGTGATAGACGGCATCGACGCCTTTGAGAACTTCGTCGACGATCTCCGGGTTACGGACATCTCCCAGGATAAATTCGACGTTCTTGTTGAGATAGTCAGGGCGATCCGGGTTATCGCCATGCACCTGGGTAACTAGATTGTCGAGGACTCGTACGTGATATCCGGCCTTCAATAACTCCGTTGCTACATGTGAACCAATAAAGCCAGCACCGCCTGTAATGAGAACGGTTCTTGTTTTCATGTTGTTGGTCTGTGTGTCCTTTTAAGAAAATGCACAGCAACTCCCGCAAAAGTACTTACGTACCTGATAACGACAGAGACGCGAGTTCGCCGGAGGTGTTTGCGTTTAACACCAGAACTATAAGAGCCTCATGTACATAGAAAGCTTTGTAGCTTCCTTTGTTACTACTTACCTTTGTTGAAGCTAAAAGCGCATCCGTATAAATACCGGGTGTGCTCTAGTGTTGGGCGTAGCGCCGAGTCATGGCTGCGCAGAAATCCGCGTATTGTTGCGGGTTTGATGGTGGGCTGGTGTGGTGCGCCCGAACGCCGCAGTGCTCGGGAGTAAAACAAAACGTAACCGTGAGGTCGAAGCCTTCCAACAATTTCATCTGGCGATCAAACCAATGGAGCGCATTCGGACGAAACGAATCCGCCCAGCTCAAGCCCGTTCGCAGTTTGCGCACGTTAAAGTCGCGCAGCGCGTTCACACCGGCTTCAAGGCGGTGGTCTTCAAAATGGAACCATTGGCATACCCCCAAATCGGGAACAAATTGCGAAAAAGAACGCGCCGCCAGCTTAGGGCTGCCGTCTTCCCGAAAAAGGCCCATATAGAAGTGACGGTAATAAGAAGAACCCTCGCTCTCACGATGGCGCGTGGTAGCGGGCCAGGCGCGCGGCAAATCGAAGAGGCTGTACCAGTAGACGTGATCGGAGCGCGGAAGCAATAGCTCCGCCGTGCGTTTTAGTCCGAACTCCTGCACTTCCTCAGCTCCGAATGAGGAAGCGCCCACTTCTGAAATCCAGATCGGCTTATCGGTCACGGCTCGGACTTCCGCTAACTTGTCCGGCCATTCGTGAATCGTCCAATGATTCCAGTCGAGCGGAAAACCGTGCACCGCTACAACGTCCACGTGATCGAGCACGCCGAACTCGCCCATGCGGGTGATGAACGCGGGGTCGATTGGCGAAATACCCCCAAGTACGCGCTTTACTGACCGGTTCTCTGCGCGTACCGCCTGCGCGGCCAGTTTTACCATTTCGGCGTAGACAGACCAGTCTTTATCGATCTCGAAATCCCAGTGCGAGAGGTTGTTCGGCTCATTCCAGAGCATGACGGCTTCGATCATAGTTGGCAGTACGGAAGTGAGCAACTCAGCGGCAAAAACCTAAAGAGCGGCCACGGGAATTGGATGCAGATAAGCGCCTTCATCGCACCTGCAAATGAATACTTCCGGTTCAGGATTCGATTCAATTCGGAAGCCTGCGCTGCGCAACACAGCTTCTGCGCAGGCGCGATTCGGAATCCACCAGTTCGTTGGATCCTGCGAGTAGTAGTGTTCCACGAAATGCATTTTGGGGAATCCGGGATGGTCGAAAATCGCGTGTTCCCAGAACGGGTAATCTTCTTCGACGTGCGGGCGCGTCCGGCTGCCGCGCAACATCGACTGAAAAATGAACCAATCTTTGGTTACATGCTGGCGCAGAAGGTCGAGCGCAAGCAGCGGGTAGCGCAAGTGGTAAAAAACGCCCATAAACAAGACCAGGTCGAAACGTTCTTTCAATTTTGGGACCTCATAGACAGACATGTTCCGGAACTCGATATTCATTCCGAGTACGCCTGCGGCAAAACGTGCCTGCGCCAGGTAGCCTTCGTCGTGATCAATGCCGACTACGCGCTGCGCTCCGCGCCGTTTCATCTCAATGGAATAGAATCCGCCGTTACATCCGATGTCCAGAACAGTCAATCCAGTGAGATCCGCCGGAAGGCTCTCGCGAAACTTCTGCCATTTAGTAGACGGATAGTCTCCCAGGAAATGATCCGGGGCCGTTTGGACGCCTCGCAAGTTTAGATTGTGAAACCATGGTCCTAACGCTGTAACCTTTTGCTCGATTTCGGTGGTTGTCACTGTTGTTATGACTCGTATTCTACTGATCCGGCATGCGCATACCGATCTGTCGGGCAAAGTTTTGTATGGCCGCATGCCTGGTATTCATCTGAGCGAGCAAGGACGGCAGGAAGCGATGAAACTTGCCCGCGCGCTTCACGACCGGTACGAAATCAGCCAGATTGTATCCAGTCCGATGGATCGGGCCAGGGAAACAGCCGAAGAGATTGCTGCCCTCTATCGCATTCAGGTCGAGGTTGACGAAGAATTCGAGGAGTTGGACTTCGGTGAATGGATGGGTAAATCCTTTACGGAACTGATGCAGGACGAGCGCTGGAAGCTATATAATCGCCGCCGCTCGTTGACCGGTGCTCCCGGTGGCGAATTTATGCTGCAAGTACAAATTCGCGCCTGGAACGCGATTGAACGGCTCGTAGGAGATACAGAGCGGGAATCGACGTTCGCTATCATCACTCACGGTGACGTAGTACGCGGCTTGCTCATGCTGTTTCTCGGTATGCCGATTGATCACATACACCGGCTGGAAGTCTCGACTGCATCCCTGAGCGAAGTCATTTTAGGCCGGGCATTTCCACAAGTAATCCGGGTGAATCAGACGTTCTGAAGTCATGAGTGCAAGTCAAGTAAGGAAACATGCTGACTGAAAACATTGAAGCAAGCAGAAGATATTTGCTGGACCTGCTGCTCGCTGAACTTCGAGAGTTCGTTATTGTTCTGCTCGACGTAGACGGAAGATTTTTATCCTGGCATCCTGGCGTGCGTGTTTACTTCGGTTATGAAGCACACGAATTTATTGGAAAGCCGTTACACATTCTTTTCCCGGAGCCTGACCGCTCCTCCGGTGCGGTGGAGCGGGAATTGGAAACAGCCGCGGCCGCGGGAAAAGCCTCAGATACGCGTTTGTTGGTTGATAAGCACGGTAAAGCCTTACTGGTTGAGGGTGTAACTGTGGGCCTGCGGGAAGAAGCCGGTAACTTAGCCGGTTTCGGCAAAGTCATACGTGACGTCACAGAACGGCGCGCCACGGAAGAACGACTAAAGGCGCTAACCAGGGCATTAGAGCAATCGACTGTTTTTATAAGGCACTTAGATGGAGAGATTACGCACTGGACAAAAGGCTGCGAAAGACTCTATGGCTGGACGGCTGCTGAAGCAGTAGGCGCAAATTCCTGGGCACTGCTCAATACGACATTCCCACAATCGGTGGAATCGATCAAAGACCAGTTATTGAGGAGCGGGTTTTGGCGCGGAGAATTGGGCCAGACTCGTCGCGATGGCAGCTACGTGTACGTCTCGGCCGACTGGGTCTTGTTTTCCAATGAAAAGGGCGAGCCCTCGACCGTCATCTGCACTCACACCGACATTACTCCCCGGTTACAGATTCAGGGCGAGCTCGAAGTAGCGAACGCGCAATTAGAAAAAATGACGCTCGAATTGGAGCGTTCGAACAGTGAACTGGAGGAGTTTGCGCGGATAGCATCGCACGATCTAAGCGCGCCCATTACCAGCACACGCTGGCTAGTGGATCTTCTGTCCGCAAAGCACGGCAAGAACCTGAACGAGGATGGTCAAAAGATCCTCAAGCAAATTGCAACCGGTTTGCAGCGGATGGGCGAGCTTATTGATGCCGTTTTACAGCACGCCACAATCGGAACGGCACCCATCGGCTCCGCGGAGGGTTCGGATTCCAGCGCCGCTCTGCTGGCAGCTATGGAAAATCTTAGAAGAGATATTGAAACTTCGGAAGCGAATATCTCTTATGGAGAGCTTCCGGCGGTGCCCATTACGCTTCAGGCCATGACGCAACTGTTCCAAAATTTGCTATCGAACGCAATCAAGTATCGGAAACCGCAAACCGCTCCGCAGGTGACGATCAGTGCTGAGCGCGAAGGCACGGATTGGAAATTCAGTGTGATGGATAACGGCATCGGTATTGAGCCGGAATGGCTGGAGCGCATCTTTCAACCGATGCAGCGCCGGCACGGCCCGGAAATCGCAGGCAGCGGTATTGGCCTGGCAACCTGTAGAAAAATTGTGACCCGGGCAGGCGGGAAAATTTGGGCCGAATCCGATCTGGGCCAGGGTTCAACTTTTTATTTCACGCTGCCGGCGCCCGCGGAATAGAATCAATTCCCCGATCAGCCGGTCTACGGCTGCGCTCCAGTTACCCGCTTCCGGCTGGCGAAAAAGCTTCATCGTCGGATACCAGGGCGAATCATCACGGTTGAGCATCCATCGCCAATCGCATTCGTAGGGCAACAGCGTCCACACCGGAACAGCTAATGCGCCTGCCAGATGGGCGGTCATAGTATCAACGCTGATCACCAGATCTAAATTCCTGAGCACGCGCGCCGTGGCATGCAACGTGGATACCTGGTCATGGAGGTCACAAACATTCGGCCATGCCGCTAATTCTTCGTGTTCAGGACCAGCCTGCAATCCAAAAAAAGAAATGCCGGGAATGCCGAAAGCGCGCGAGAGTTGTTCGAGTGCAATCGAACGAGCCGGATTAAATGTGCTGGAGGTCCATGCGATGCCTACGCACAAGTTGTTTGAGGCACGGGAAGCTAAGGTGCTAGCCTCCCCCTGTGCGTAGATATAGGGCACATTGCGAGGAATGGTATCTACCGTGGTTCGGAAAATACGTGGCAGCTCCATAATTTCAATCTGTTGATCCCATCCGGGGTCAGGGTCCGACCAGGTGATCACGTCGTGCGCCAGATTCGACTGCGATAACAGCACCTTCAATTTCGGCGGTGCCTCGATGACCACGGACCGGGCGATTCCGGCCACGAGCGGCGCGTAGCGAATGAACTGAATCGTATCCCCCAGGCCGTGAAGGCAACGGATCAAAACGCGATTTCCATTGAGCGGGCGCCCGTCCCAAAAACGGTTGGGATCGTGCCTGGCGCGTCCGTTAATCCGGTCGCTTTCCCGCCAGGCTTTTTCAAAATCGCCGAGGAGCATATGGCATTGCCAGCGTCCTGCAGCACACAAATCCGGGTCACACTGAGCATTTTCTGCGGCATCAAATTGAAGCAGCGCCTCGTGGACTCGCAGCGCCCGCAAGGAGTTTTCAGCTTCGGCTAGCCAACTCTGCATCTTTCAGCCGCAGGGAGAAAAATTGTGGCTTCAAACTAGTAACTTCTACGGGGTTTTAGTGTATCTAACAAAGCGGGAACTCTCGCCCGCCTATGTTGGATGTACCACTCTCGGTGGAGGCAACATATGACATCGGCTCAGCCAATTCAAGCCTGTGAAAGCCCCCGGCGTCGCGTCCTGTTTTCCGACGACCACCAGATTATTTTGGACGCCCTGTCGTACGTCGCGCAGGATGAGTACGATGTCCGGGCGGTAGGCACACTCGCCGGGTTAAGTGAGGCGGTGGAGAGTTTCAATCCCGACCTGGCTGTGATCGACATTCGCATGCCCGACGGAGACGGTATTGAATCCGCCCGTCAATTGTTGCAGCGGCGGCCCGGCATGAAGGTGCTTTTTTTGTCCATGCACCACGAAGCCCAGTTGGTGAAGCGGGCTAAGGAAACGGGAGCGCACGGCTACATATCGAAACGCGCTCCGGCCGATGAATTGATGCTGGCCATCCGTACGGTTCTAAACGGCGGAAAATACTTTGCGCGCACGCAAGAGCAGCAGCAGAACGGCAGCGGCGAGCCGGTTTTGACCGACCGCCAGAAGGAGGTCCTCAGATTAATTGCGCAAGGCTGTTCCGCAAAGGAGATCGCGAACCGGCTGAATATATCCGTGCGGACGGCTGAATTTCACAGAGCGGCCATTATGGAGCGCCTCAAACTGCACTCGACGGCCATGATGACGCGCTATGCCGTAGAAAAAGGCCTGGATTAACCAGCGGGGTCGCGCGCGCCCGGATCAGGACGGATCCTTTTGACGCGTGCGGGCGACGCCGCTTGCAATCCCGATCCCCACCAAAATCAGTACGCCCACACCAATCCAACGCGGAGCTACATGCAGATAATAAGCTCCCAACGCCAGGCCAATGATCAAGATGATGTACCCCACAAGGTACAGCGTGAACGACATGAATCTCCTCCTCCGGGAACGATGCATCTCTCATGCCAAGCTGCTAAGTAGTTGTTCTGGCGTACTCTTCAGGTTCATAAGAAGTAAATTTGCTCGGCCCCCAGTGCAATAAATCCAGCGAAGCTGTGCGCAGGGGTAGGGCATCCAAGAACTTGGCTTCCGTTCCTGAACAGTGGGAACCGTCGACAAATCCCTGGATTATCGCCGTTTCCGTAATGCTAGCGACCTTCATGGAGGTGCTGGATACTTCCATTGCCTCGGTAGCGCTGCCCTACATCGCAGGAAGCGTTTCAGCCACGAACGACGAAGCCACATGGGTACTGACCAGTTACCTGGTTGCCAACGCTGTCGTTTTGCCGGCAAGCAGTTGGTTCAGCCTGCGCTTTGGGCGCAAGCGTTTCCTGCTCATTTGCATCGTTATCTTCACTGTCTCGTCGTTCTTGTGCGGCGCCGCCCCGAGCTTGGGAATTCTGCTGATCGCGCGTGCCGTTCAAGGCGCGGGCGGAGGCGCGTTGCAACCGCTATCACAGGCCATTCTTCTGGAAAGTTTTCCGCCGCAGAAGCGCGGCATGGCAATGGCTGTATTTGCCCTAGGCGTTGTAGTCGCGCCTATCCTGGGGCCCACTTTCGGAGGCTGGCTGACGGACCACTACTCCTGGCGTTGGAGCTTCTACATCAATATTCCGATCGGGATTCTAGCGGTTATTCTCATCGCGCGCTTTGTCGAGGATCCGCCCTACATTGCGAACGCAAAACCCGGTCGCTTTGATGCTTGGGGGCTGGGGCTGCTGGCAGTTTGGCTCGGATGTTCGCAGATCATTCTGGACAAAGGCCAGGAAGAGGATTGGTTCAGCGCAGTCTGGATCCGCTGGACGTCGGCAATTCTGCTGGTTTGCTTTGTGCTGTTTCTCGTTTGGGAGTGGTTCGGCGCGAAACCTCTGGTCGATTTGAAGGTTTTCAAGAACCGGAATTTCGCGCTGGGCTGCCTGCTGATCGGGCTGTTCGGGGCATCTATATACGGCCTCATCACGTTACTGCCGCTGTTCTATCAGGAACTCATGGGCTACACGGCGGAAATCGCCGGCATCGCCGTGGCGCCGCGCGGTATCGGCGCCATTTGCGCCATGCCGATTATCGGGATACTGACGGCGCGCATGGATAATCGCTGGTTGATCATCGGCGGTTTCGGCATCTTCGCTATCTGCAGCCTCTGGTTCGGCCAAGTCAACCTTTTCATAGGACAGTGGACGTTCATCTGGGCGATCATCCTGAGCGGATTTGGATCAGGCATGGTATTTGTGCCGCTTTCGACGATTACGATGGGGACTCTGACGAACGAGCAGATCGGCAATGCCAGCGGGCTCTACAATCTGTTGCGTAACGTGGGAGGCAGCATCGGAATTTCCATCGTGAACACGATTGTGGCGCGGCATGAGCAACTGCACCGCAGCGAACTCGTCCGCAACCTGCAGGCCTCCAACCCTCTGGCCGAGAACCGGCTGGCGGTGCTGCAGAATTATGTGGCGACGCATAACGCCTTGGGGCCGGTTGGTTCCAGCAACGCTGCCCTTCAGTTGCTCAATCAGACCTTGCATGCCCAGGCACGGTTATGGGCCTATGTGGACGATTTCCGCTATATGGCGCTGGCCTGTTTTGCCTGTATTCCTATTGTGTTTTTCTTTAAGCGGGCCCGAGCGCGGCCCGGCGTGGTGCATGCTGAGTGAAAGCCAGCCGCTGATCTTCACATGAAAGCGCGATCAGCCGCGAAAGCCTGCCTTCCGTCAGAGGCGGTTGATCAAACTTGCTACGTACCCGGCGCCAAAGCCATTATCGATATTCACCACCGTCACATTACTCGCGCAGCTATTCAGCATTCCAAGTAGCGCCGCCAATCCGTTGAAGCTGGCGCCGTAGCCGATGCTTGTGGGTACAGCGATAACCGGACAGCCGACCAGCCCTCCAACCACGCTCGGAAGTGCTCCCTCCATGCCGGCGCACACGATCGCAACGCGTGCCTCCACCAGGCGATCGCGCTGATGCAGCAGCCGGTGAATACCCGCGACCCCGACGTCGCAAATCGAATCCACTGGATTGCCCATCACTTCGGCCGTGAGGCACGCCTCTTCGAGTACGGGGAAGTCGCTGGTCCCGGCACACACAGCAACGATCTTGCCTTTACCGCGAATGGTCCGGTCGCGCCAGACTCGTATCACACGCGATGCCTGGAAATATTCGGCTTCGGCGCAGAGCTTCCGAACTTGTTCCGCCGCTTCCGGAGTTGCGCGCGTGACCAGCAGATTTTGCGATCGTGCCAGCAGAGCCTGGGCAATTCCCGCCACCTGTTCCGGTGTTTTGCCCTGCCCCAGAATCACTTCTGGTGCGCCGTGCCGTAAGACGCGGTGGTGATCCACCTTGGCAAACCCGAGATCTTCAAACGGCAGATGGCGCAATTGCGCTATCGCTTCCGAAATGTCCGTGCGGCCGTCGCGAACGCCTTCGAGTAGTATTTGTAGCTGCTGAAGGTCCATTGTGTAGATCCCCTAGAATGGTAGCGATACCGCTGGGTAGACGTTTCCGTATTCATCATGCAGCGCTTTTGGAGGCGATTACGGCTGACGCTCGAGATGATTAAGTTCGAGCACTCTGTGTTTGCTCTGCCTTTCGCGCTCACCGGCGCATTACTCGCCTGGCGGGAAAGCGGCTTCCAAATGGCGGGATTGGGTTTCCGGCTGCTGTGGATTGTTATAGCCATGGTGGCCGCCCGATCGGCGGCTATGACGTTCAACCGTATTCTCGATGCCGATATCGATCGGCGCAATCGCCGCACGGCTAACAGGCACCTGCCCACCGGTCTTCTCTCACCGCGATTCGCCTGGGGCTTCACCTTCGCCGCAATGGCTCTCTTTCTTTGGGCCGCGCGCGAATTGGGGCCACTGTGTTTTGCTCTCGCACCGGTGGCGCTCGCGATCATTTTTTTCTATTCGTTCTCGAAGCGCTTCACGATGTTTGCCCACCTGATACTGGGCTTCTCGTTAGGCATAGCGCCGGCGGCTGCCTGGATTGCTATGCGTGGAACGCTCGATCCGAAGATTCTCTGGCTCACCGCGGCGGTGATGTTCTGGACGGCCGGCTTCGACGTGATCTACGCCTGCCAGGACTTCGAGTTCGATTGCGCCGAAGGACTATGCAGCATTCCGCGAACGTTTGGGATTCGCGGCGCATTGCTGATTGCTCGCCTCTTGCACCTTGCCATGATCGCCTGCTTGCTGATGCTGATTTACTCATTTCATCTGGGCATGTTGAGTCTCGCGGGCGTACTGGCGGTGATTTTACTGCTGGTTTATGAACATGGGCTAGTTAAACCGGACGATCTCTCGCGTGTCAATGCCGCGTTCTTCACCGTGAATGGCTACGTGAGCGTTTTGTTCTTTGTCTTCTGGGCTGCCGATATTTTTCTGCACCGGACTTACTTTCTCAAATGATTCCTGACCGCCCTGCTCCTCGCTTTACAAAAATAGAAGACACGCGTCTTAAGCCGATCGTCGAGAAAGTGGAAGCCGGCGAGCGGCTCAACTTTGAGGACGGAGTCACCATGTATCGCTCGCCCGACCTGCTTACGCTCGCCTACATGGCGAATATGGTTCGCGAGCGGCTTCACGGCGATATTACTTATTTCAACGTCAATCGCCATATCAACCCCACAGATGTCTGCGTCGCAAGCTGCCGCTTATGCGCCTTCGGTAAGAGAGTCAGAGATCCACATGCCTACACCATGTCGCTCGAGCAGGTGTGGGAAGTCGCAGGAAAAGGCTACAGCGAAGCGGTAACGGAATTTCACATCGTGGGCGGCCTGCACCCCGAGCTGAGTCTGGATTGGTTTTGCCGGATGATTGCGGGGCTCAAAGAGCGCTACCCTGCCGTACACCTGAAAGCCTTCACGATGGTCGAAGTGGCGTACCTTGCAAAACGGGCGCGGCTGTCTGTCCGGGAAACTTTGGAGCGGCTGAAAGATGCCGGCGTCGATTCCCTGCCTGGCGGTGGAGCGGAAATTTTTTCAGAACGTGTGCGGCGCATCATCTGCGACCACAAGATCGATGGAGACGAATGGCTGGAAACGGCGCGAACCGCGCATGAGATCGGGCTAAGGAGTAACTGCACGATGCTCTATGGACACATCGAAACGGCCGAGGATCTCGCCGATCACCTGGTGCGCCTCAGGGCCGTTCAGGACCAAACAAACGGCTTCGTTACGTTCATCCCGTTGGCATTTCATCCAGCCAATACGGCCTTAGCACACCTTCCGCAAACCAGCGGATTCAACGATCTGAAGCAGATTGCGATTTCGCGCCTTATGCTGGACAACATTCCACACATTAAGGCTTACTGGATCATGATGACTCCGGCGGTGGCGCAGATTGCCCAGCGCTTCGGAGCCAATGATATCGACGGCACGGTCGTCGAAGAGAAGATTTACCATGATGCGGGGGCGACTACGGCGCAGCATTTGCGGCGTTCGGATCTCTTGCGGCTCATACGGGAAGCGGGGCGGGAGCCAGTCGAACGGGATACCAGCTACCGGCCAGTCTCGCGTACCGAATCGGCCTTTACTGTTCTTGTGTAATGGCTCAGGTTTCCGCCGGCGAGCCACGGAAGAGCGCTACTAACTTCGAAAAAAATCCGGCGCGCGGGGAGATTTCGACCCGCGAGTGATCGCCCGCCAGCCCGTCGCGTAGATACGATTCCGGAACAAACAGCGCGCCCTCTGCCGCCATTTCGATGAGCCATCTCTTCGCAAGCTCATCTGTGGCGTGCATTTGGCGGACGTCCAGCACAAGTTTGCGTGCCCCCAAAGTGGTTTTTACGGTATTCCAGCAACCGGTCAGGTCAGGTACCTGCGTTTCCGTGAATTCTCCGAAAAGCTGTAACCGGCAACAGTCCACTCCGTCATGAATGTAATACTTGAAAAAAGCAGAACGTGTGGAGTTTTTTTGCTCCAAGCTCCCGGCGAATGAAAAGTCTCGCGGCTTCGCCGGACCGTTCTGAGTTGTAGGTTCAGCCATAACTCCTGTTGTTGGATCAACTGAAGGCAATCGGAGTTCCATAAATTGTGTTTTGCCTGGGGGCGGCACTGTGGGCGGTTGCCAGAGTCTTTATCGGTGCTTCAGGATAAATCTTCAATGATCGTTCACCAAAACGATAAAAACGGCTTCTGCTCGCTTCTGTATTACGTCTCATTTGCTTTTTTGTTTACGGTACTACCGGCCTTCTCCCAAACTTCCACACAACAGGCGTCGCCTTCGCCGCAAACCCCGCCAGTGAGCCAGCTACCGCCTAAGCAGCAGCCAGGGGTTCCCGCTCCGGGCAAAACGGCCCAGGGAGAGGACAAGTATGTTTTCGGCGTGCTACCCAACTACCGTACGGCGGAACTGAACGCCGTCGGCCATCCGCTTACACCCAAACAAAAGCTGACCATCGCTGCAAAAGATTCCTTCGCATTGCCGCTGATAGGTCTTGGCGCGGCCTATGCAGGTCTTTATCAACTGGAAAATAATCACCCTGAGTTTGGGCAAGGCGTGGAAGGCTATGCGAAGCGGTTCGGCACATCTTATTGCGATCAGGTGACTGGAAATTTCATGACGGAAGGCATTTTCCCAACCATCTTGAAACAGGACCCGCGCTACTTCCGAATGGCGCACGGACCGAAAAGCAAACGCACCTGGTATGCCCTCAGCCGCATTGTGATCAGTAAGACGGACTCCGGCAAGAGCGTAGTCAATGTTTCCGAATTAGCGGGGAACGCCACTGCGGCGGCCATCGGCTTGTCCTACTATCCCGACAATCGTGACGTGCCGGATTACCTGCTGAACTGGGGAACGCAGTTGGGAACAGACGCCGCTTCTCAGGTCCTCAAAGAATTTTGGCCGGATGTCAAGGCGTGGTGGTACAAAAAGCATCACCGTGCTGAGATCGCGCCCATGAGCGAAGTCCCTCCTGGCCAGCGCCGCTAGGCTCACAGCGGTGATACGCTGTGGGCATGTTCGGGCGGATGGTTGGGGCGGCACTCTGGCTCGGGCTGGCTCTGAATTCCATCTGCTCCCCGCAGTCACAGCGCTCATCGACTGTGGACGCCATCCAGGCTTCAGCTATTAGCCCCACCGAACAGCTACACGCCGCGGTACGGAGCGGAAAACTGGCCGAAGTCGCGCGGCTGCTCGCCCAAGGCGTCGATCCCAACGCGCAGGATGCACTCGGTAGCACGCCACTGCTCGCGGCGGCGTGGGCCGGCAACACAGAGATTTGCGAGCTCCTGATTCAGCATGGAGCCGATGTCAATGCACAACATCGCGAAGCTGGCTCGACGCCGCTTCAGTATGCCGTAATCACAGGCAGAGTTGCGGTGGTGAAAATCCTGCTGGCGGCCGGCGCACGCGTCGATGCTCTGTATCGTGATCGCCAGACTCTCCTGCATATCGCCGCCGCGCGCGGCAATCCGCAAATTGTTGAACTGTTACTCGGCGCGCGCGCAGACGTTCGCGCTGTGGACGCCAATGACAACACTCCGCTTGATGAAGCCATTCTTCACGGCCAGGTACAAGTCGTCACTTTGTTAATCGCGCGCGGCGCCGACGTGAAGCGCGTGCATGCTTTGGACAACAGAGGCGGTTTGCACGAAGCCGCAATGAAGGGTTTCGCCAGCATGGTGGAACCGCTGGTCAACGCTGGCGCCGATCCCACCGCACACGACCGCTCGGGGCAAACTCCGCTGGATCTTGCCCTGGATTACAAAAACGGAAATGTGGTCGCTGCGCTGCTGAAAGCGGGCGCGCACTTGAAAGAATCTCAAGAAGCAGCAGATCACGCCATGGAAGCGGCGACGATGCGTGGCCAGACAGAGATCGCCCGCATTCTAATCGATAGCGGTTTCGATATTACGAAGCCGACCGCATCCGGATCGACCTATTTGCACGATGCCGCCTTGAAGGGCCAAAGAAAAATGGCCGAGTTGCTCCTGGCGCATGGCGCCTCGGTCGATTCGCTGAACAGCAGCGGCGCTACTCCTTTGCACGATGCGGCGCTGGGTGGAAATCCGGACGTGATCGCATTGTTGCTGGATCACGGAGCAAGCATTGACGCCAGAGATAGGGAAGAACGGGCGACTCCTTTGATGCTTGCTGCCTCGCTCGGCCGCAGTAAAGCCGTAGCCCTCCTGCTGGCGCGCGGTGCAAATCCGGCACTGCGTGACTGCGCCGGGCATACAGCACTCGACCGGGCCCGCGAAACAGACGACGAGATCACGCAGGCGCTGCTGAAAGACGCGTTGGCGCAGTCCGCAGCCGCCCCGAAAAACAAAGGTTCAGTGAACTGAAAGAAGTGGGTTCGCAAATGATCTTCCATCAGGGAACACCGGCCAAGGTTCAGCGGAAATGCCAGAAATTTGCGGCGGCCGCCGGCGGAACCAGCACCCTGGCGGTCAGTTGTACGAGCTTGAGGCGCGCTCGCGATCGGCACGGCAATAGGCCAAAAATACATCCGCCATGCGGAATTCAGCGTCCTGAGTATGTCATAGAACGCACTGAAACGGGGCTCGAGATGTACGTCAAAATATAATAAATCCTCGGATGCGCATTTTCCTTCTCGAACGAGTACTGGCGTTGGCGCTCGCCTCGGGATTCGCGGTTCAGGGCCAGACGCCCGCCCAGCAGGCTGGAAGCTCACAAAAGCGCCGTGTGGCGGTATTCGAATTTAGTAACGACGCTCGCTCCAGCACAGCGACTCCGTATCCCTTCCTGCAAAACGCCGGGCCCGACCTTGGCAAAGCGGCGGCGGACCTCCTGATCACGCGCCTCGTGCAGAACGGCTCCGTCGTCGTGATCGAACGTGATGCCATCAACAAGCTCTTAGCGGAACAAAATCTCACAAATAGCGACCGGACAGATCCCCGAACGGCCGCTAAACTCGGCCAGATTCTGGGCGTCGATGCGATTGTGTTAGGGAGCGTTACCAAATACGATTTCGAGGACAAAACAACAACCAGCGGAGGCAGGCGGGCCCCATTCGCCGGTATCGGCGGTTCTTCACCGAAGATCAAGCACGATTTGAGCGGTCACGTCGAGATCACTGCGCGCGTGGTTAGTCCGGATACCGCGCAAGTGCTGACGGTGTCACAAGGGCAAGGTGTCGTCGAGCGCAGCGAGAAATTGGATTATTCCCAGATGGCGGCGCTCATGCAAGGCCGAGGCGAGTTCCATGACTCCATAATGAGCGAGGCGATGGATAAGGCGCTGGCACAGCTCGCAGCGGATTTAGACAAGAGTTTGCCACAAGTTCCCGTCCATGCGGTTGTTATCAACGGACTCGTTGCCGATGCAAGCGATTCCGGAAGGCTTATCTTGAACGTGGGCGCTCTTAACGGCGTCAAGCCCGGGGATCACGTGCAAATTTGGAGATCCGGGAAAGAGATCCGCGATCCCGCCACAGGTCGCGTATTAACCCGAGACGATACATTGCTTGGTGAAGCGGTGGTAGTGAGCGCCGAAAACGCCTTCTCCGTTGCTTCCTATAAAGGCACGCAACCGGTAAAAGTCGGCGACATCGTCAAAGGCCCGGTAAAGCAGTAGTTGCCAGGCCTCAAGCCTGCGGTAGCTAGCGGGCAATAACGGGCACCGCCGTCTCGAGGCTCATTCTTGGCGCGGCCGCGATGATCCTGGGCATCTGCGCCGCGATTGCGGGCCTTATTCCAGCCGCCCGCGCGGCTAAAGTCGATCCGATGATCGCCCTGGGCTACGAGTAGGTCAGCCAAGGCCAACCACACTTTCCTAAAGTCTTCTCAACTTTACTGCCGATAAGGGTAAGTGACTGGACGAAAATAGCCTTGGTACGCGGAAAACGGATTAGTCAAATATTGCTCGCGGACCGCAACTTGCTCTTTCGGCGCGGACTGCGAACCCTACTTTCAGCCGAAAACGACTTTCGAGTTGTGGGCGAAGCCTCTGACGCGGCGGAAACACTCGCTAAAGTGCGGATGACTTTACCAGATGTGTTGGTGATGGACCTGTCGCTGATTGAGGATGCGGGCCAGCAGACCGCTTTTGCATTGCGCCACGCTCACCCTCAGATGGCTATCCTGTTCCTGACCCAAACGGATGGAGCCGAGCAGTTAGATGTCGCCGTCGCTGCCGGAGGCCGTGGCTACATGTTGAAAAACAGCACCCCGCAGCAGCTTATCGCTGGCATACGCCAAGTCGCCTTTTCGGATGACCAAAACAATCGCGGGCTGTCGCGAATTGTGCCCGATCTACGCGCTCTTGCGGAATCCAACGACAGCTATTCGCGTGTAGCCGTGCTTACGCCTCGCGAACAAGAGGTCGCGCGGTTGCTCGCCGAAGGCCGCACTGTTCGGGAAGTTTCCTCCGAACTCGCCTTAAGTGTCAAGACTGTTGAAGCCCACAAGCTGAACCTGATGCGGAAGCTGGACATCCATAATCGCGCCAGCCTGGTGGAATACGCGGTCCAAAAAGGCCTCGTCCAAGCCCAACTTACCCGCTAGCACGGCCAATCCGGTTTGCCGGACTAAAGCTCCGGCACGGGCGACCCTAACAGCCAACTTGCTACCCTTCCAAAAGGAGAAGAATGTCGCCATGCGAGCGCAGTGGCCGCTTGGTGGCCGTTGCGCGCGTCTAAATTATGGGTAAGTTTCTATTGGGAGTTCTGGTTGGCGGCATTGTCACGGTTCTTGTTCTTATCATTTGCGCGCTGGCCATCAGCAAGATTTTTGCAACCAAGCAGCCTACCGTTGCAGCCAACTCCGTCTTGGTCCTCTCTCTCAGCGGTGAAGTGCCTGAAGCCGCGCCTATCGGTATCGACATCCCTCTTTTACAAACGCAGCCAACGCCCACCGTTCGCGATGTCTGGACCTCGCTTCATGAGGCAGCAACCGACAGCCGCATCAAAGCGCTGGTAATCCAGCCGCGCATGCTGTTGGCCGGCTGGGCGCGCCTGGAAGAGATTCGCCAGGATATCGCAGATTTTAAGAAGTCCGGCAAGCCCGTCTACGCCTTTCTCCAGGGGCCCGGGTCGCGCGAATACTATCTCGCCACGGCCGCCGATAAGATCTTCCTTTCTCCCGGCGACATGCTCGATGTTAAGGGCTTCCATGTGGAAGAGCTGTATTTCAAAGGCACGCTGGAAAAGCTTGGAATCGGCGTGCAAGTCGACCACATCGGGCGCTTCAAGGATGCCGGGGATATCTTCACGCGAACTAACATGACGCCTGAAACGCGGGAAGTGCTCAACCAGGTGCTCGACCAGATTTACGGAGATTTCTGCACCACCACAGGTTCGGGCCGCCGTAAGTCCGCCGATGATATGAAAGCACTGATCGACATGGGCCCGTTTCTGGCTGCCCAGGCAAAGGCGACAGGATTAGTCGACGAATTGGGCTATGAAGATGAGGTCTACGCGGATTTGAAAAAGAAGACGGGAGTCTCGAACCTGAACAAAACCAGAATTCAGACGTATTTCCGCGCGGTTCCGGGCAGTGGCGATCATCTCGCCATGCTGGTCGGCGAGGGCGATATCCTGCGCGGCGATCTCAGCGACTCGCCCCAAAGCGGGGACACGCTTTCTTCAGGGCCGTTCATCAAATTGGTGCGGCAGCTTCGCGATGACCACAACGTCAAAGGCGTTCTACTCCGTATCGATTCGCCCGGCGGAGATGCCGTGGCATCGGATGAAATTTTGCATGAATTGAAGTTGCTATCGAGTAAAAAGCCGCTGGTGATCTCCATGTCAGACGTGGCTGCTTCGGGAGGTTACTATATTTCACTGACCGGAACCAGCGTTATTTCTTATCCCAATACGCTCACTGGCTCCATCGGGGTCCTTTATGTCCGGCCCAATATTCATGGTCTTTTAGATAAGATCGGCATAGCCGAAGACGGCATCAGCCGGGGCAAGCTCGCCGATATGGAAGATCTCAGCCAGCCGCTTTCCGATGCCGCGCAGCAGAAGCTGCACGAATCCATTTCGGCTACCTACCGTATTTTCGTCACCAAGGTAGCGGCGGCGCGGAAAAAGACTTACGATCAAATCGACGCTTTGGCGCAAGGCCGCGTCTGGATGGGTGCGCAGGCTGAGCAGAACGGCCTCGTCGATCAGCTTGGCGGCCTCGATCAAGCCGTCGCCCTCCTGCGGCAGAAAGCTCATTTGCCAGCACAGGGCAAAACCAATCTCATACTTTATCCGGCGCGCAAGAGTCTTCTCGAACTACTGACCGGGGCCTCGACCGAATCGTACGCGGATGCGGCCGCTACCGCGAAGCTGCGCAAAATGCTTCCCGAACTACCAGGTCCCGCGATCCTCAAAGGCGGCATCATGCGCCTGATGCCCTATCGTTTCGTCATTCAGTAAATCTGCGATTAGCCAAATCAGAACGCAGCCGCCGAATGGATGCCATTCAGATCCAGGGCCACGTGCATCCGTTCGAGCGCGCTTTTGTGGATCTGCGACACACGGCTTTCATTTACACCCAGAAGGTCGCCGATTTCTTTCATGGTCATCTCGTTGTGATAGTAAAGTTCCACCACTTTGCGATAGCGGGCCGGTAACGCCCCCATAGCGGAAATGAGCTTCTCGCGTAATTCCGATCGGGCAAAAACGCGGTCCGGGTTTTGGGCCGGCGTGCACGGCATTTCCATATTTTGCTGCTCTTCCCGCTCTCCTCTTGCTTGAGCCGCTGCATTGCCCAAACTGCGGAAATCCACCATCAGCGAGCGCCAGCGCTTCGCATCCAATCCCATAGCCGAGGCAATCTCGGTTTCCGTCGGCTCGCGCTGCAACTTCGCCGTCAAGTTTGCTTTGACGCACTCCATTTGCTTGTAGCGCTTGCGCAGATCGCGCGAAGCCCAGTCTAACTGCCGCAAGCTATCCAGAATCGCGCCGCGAATCCGGTGTTTTGCATAGGTTGAAAACGCAACTTTCTTATCCGCCTGATATTTAACTGCAGCATCGAACAGCCCCATCATCCCCGCGTGCACCAGGTCGTCCAGTTCGATATGTACCGGCAAGGAGCGCTGTACATGGGCTGCAATTGCAGATACCAACGTCATGTGCTCCATGATCAATGCATCACGCCGGGCGGTCTCTTCCGCCTGTTTGGAAACCGGGCTAATGGCTCGTTTGCTCGCTGTAGTGCTCATGTGTTCTGTTCACCTGCCGGAGCGCTTCTGTCAGCTCCTGCGAGCGTGAAAGGGCATTCAGAACACCAGCGAAAAAAGCTTCAGTGCGAAGCCGGGTCTCGGTCGCTTAGTCCCGTCAATTCAGCGGATTACCTGCCATCGCAGATCAGGCGCTCGAAAGCGTCTTCGACGTTCAGGTTCAAAGCGAAACGGCCGCCGGTGGGGGCCGTGTTTCAAAGCGAAAATTTGAAATCGATTCGGAACGCGCTGCCCCGCAGAAGCGAGTCACAACTCCGAGACTAGGATTAATCCTGCCTCAGGCAGTTTTCGTCCAACTCGATTTGCGGGGAGTAGTCTCGGACGCGGGCCTTTTGTGGGGTATGTCGGGATTTTGGGCCGGGGAGGAAACTTTGGAATCGGGGTCAATGCCGTCCTCCAACGGCATAGGAGACATCGGGCCGCCAGATTGGGGCGTGAGGTGCACTTTCAGTTCAGGCGATTCCAGCAGATCCAGAACCGAGATTTCAAAACGCGCGAGTATCCGGTCAGCCAGATCGGACGTGAGTTTCCTCTCGCCTTTCAACACTTTATGAAGCTGTGGCTGCGAGACGCGCAACAATCTTGCCAGCCCGCGTTCGCTGAATTCGCCGTTCGAGATGCGAGTGACGATAAACCGGATCAACCGCGCCTTCAGCGTGCTAAACACCACGCCGCAAGGTGCTGAAAATGAATCCACGTAGGAATAGGGTATCTCAATTCGAGGCACGTTGGGAGTAAATTACACGGATTCGTCAAATGCGCAGGGCCAGATCTAAATTGTTAGTTATCTATCAATTGTGGATAAACAACTGAAAAACTCTCAAATTTGCTTAGGAAAAAATACTCGGGGTTTTTTGCACACATCCAAAGTACCAGTATCTTGGTCCTATCAACACCGAAGAGTTTGCCGGGTTTCTGGAAAACTCTGGAGGAAAAACAAAAAAATAAATGGAATGGACCCGTTCAGAAACTCTTGCCCTCGCGCAGCAGTCGTGCACGTTCTGCCACGGTCTCGGTTTAAGACCTGGCCGGGCAGGATCATCAGCTCCTTGCAATTGCGTGTTCCGCGCTATCTTCCGTGCTTGTTATACACGGTTCATCAAGTGTACTTCGAAAGAGAAGTACGTTAGCCGCGTTTCGTTGGAGGCGAATCCCGGACGGTTGCGAAAATCCGTTTGGGGCCTGAAGAACGAAGAATTTATCGCCGATTTTTGTTTAGTAAGCCGGCGAGTTTTGGACGAGCAGCAGTACAAGCTGTTCAAATTCCACTTCCTGCTAGGAGCGGACTGGAAATTATGTTGCCGCCGGCTCAACCTCGATCGGGGTGAATTCTTTCACGAAGTGTATCGAATTCAGCAGAAACTCGGCCGGGCCTTCCGGGAACTCGAACCCTATGCGCTTTATCCAGTGGATGAGTACTTTGCTGGTCCAACGAGGGAAAAGGCACGGCCGGTAACTATATTTCCAGTTGAAACGGAAAAACCACCGCAAGCCAAGCCGGTTTTAACCTTTCCGGTTCGGCGAGCTGCCTGATATCGGCGAGAAGTTATCGCGACAGGGTCGGTAGGGCCAGGCTTGTCAAGCCTGGCTTTTTCTTTTTTAGGGACCCTGTTCAAGTCCCTGCCTTTGTGTTCGCTCGTCTGGCTTGAAAAAATCCGGCCAGCAGTTCGCCGGCTTCCACCGCCAGCAGCCCCTCCTCGATACGCACACGGTGATTCAGCAGGTCCGAATCCGCCAAGCTGAATTTACTCCGAACCGCGCCGAAGCGCAGATCGCGCGCCGCAAACACCAACCGGTCGATACGCGCCAGCACAATCGCACCCGCGCACATCACGCAAGGTTCCAGAGTCACATAGAGAGCTGATCCTGGAAACCGGTAATTGCGCAATTGAGCGGCCGCTTGGCGCAATGCTTCGATCTCGGCATGAGAAGTCGGGTCGCATGCCGCAATGGGGCGATTCCAGCCTTCACCCGCGATCACATCATTGATCACTAAGACTGCTCCAACCGGCACTTCGCCTGCCGCTTCTGCCTGAGCTGCAAGTGCCAAGGCACGTCGCATAAAGCATTCATCCGAGTCACTCCAATTTGCTTCCGGCAGATGCATCTTCGCCCGAGTTCGTTAACAGTACCGCCTGGAACTATTCAACCAACACCTCCATCGCTCGGCTGGGTTTATGATAACGGGGTATTCGGATCAGGCAGTATGAAACCCAAAATCTTTCGCTTTGCTGTGACGTCAGCGATCTGCGCGCTGATCTTTCAATCCGTCGCGCTCGCCCAGAGTTCCACCACATACAATCCATCTCTCTGGTCGGGGATGCGTTACCGCATGATCGGCCCTTATCGCGGCGGGCGTGTCACGGCCGTGACAGGAGTGCCGTCTCAGCCGCTGACCTTCTATATGGGTTCCACCGGTGGTGGTGTTTGGAAAACCACCGATGCCGGCCACACCTGGGTCAATGTCTCGGACGGCCACTTTTCGGTCGCGTCAATGGGCGCACTGGATGTGTCGCTTTCGAATCCGGACATCGTTTATGCCGGAACCGGATCTTCGAAAATTCGCAGCAATGTATCGATCGGGCGCGGCATTTATAAATCGGCAAACGCAGGCAAGACATGGACCTACATCGGATTGCGCGATGTAGGCCAGATCGCAACCGTGCGCATCCATCCGGAAAATCCAAACATCGTTTATGTCGCCGCGATCGGTAATCCCTTCGTGCCAAATCCGGACCGCGGCGTATTCAAAACCACCGACGGCGGGAAGACCTGGAAAAAGGTTTTGTACCTCAGCGATGAACTCGGAGCCGCAGATCTGGAACTTCAGCCGGGCGATCCCAACGTGGTTTTCGCCTGCATGTGGCACGGGCAGAGGAAACCTTGGACGATCATCAGCGGTTCCAAAGATGGTGGCATCTACAAGAGCACCGATGGGGGCGAGCACTGGACCAAGCTCGGTGGCGGATTGCCTGAGGGCCTTTTCGGCCGCAGCAATGTCGCCATTTCGGCGGCCAATCCGTCTCGCATCTATGCCTTAATTGAGGCCAAACCGGGCGCGGGACTGTATCGTTCGGAGGATGCCGGAGCCACCTGGACGCTGATCAACAGCTCTGCCAATCTGATCACGCGGCCGTTCTATTACACGACTCTGGGCGTTGATCCGAACAATGCCGACGTCGTTTGGGTGGGCGATGAGGGCTGGTACAAGAGCTCGGATGGCGGCAAGACTTTTCATAGCAGCCCGGTGCCGCATGGCGATAATCACGACGTTTGGATTAATCCGAAGAATTCCAACTACATGATCCAGGCGAATGACGGGGGCGCCAACGTCTCAATCGATGGCGGGCGCACCTGGAGTACACAGGCCAATCAACCGACGGCAGAAATTTATCAAGTGGCATTGGATGACCAGTTTCCTTACCAGGTCTATGGCGCGCAGCAGGACAACACGACGGTGATTGCGCCAAGTTTGCCGATGCCGGACGGCCAGGAGTTCCGGGTCGGCCCGGGTTGCGAAACCGGCCCCATAATTCCGGACCACACAAATCCCGAGATCGTCTACGGCGGCTGCAAAGGGCAGTTCAGTGTTCAGGACATGAACACGCGGGATGAAAAGCAGTACTGGGTCGGAGCCGAATCGTTATACGGGAACGGCGGCGGAACCTTGATTTATCGTTTCCAACGGGTTGCGCCGATGGAAGTTTCGCCGAACGAACCACACACGGCCTACTACGGTTCGCAATATCTGCATCGTACCCGCGATTTTGGCGTGACTTGGGAAAAGATCAGTCCGGATCTGACCGCGAATCCTCCCGAGGGCCAGGGTCCCAGCGGAGAGCCCATTACGCGCGATGCAACCGGCGAAGAAGTCTATAGCACGCTGTATGCGATTCGCGAATCTCCCATTCAAAAAGGTCTGATCTGGACCGGCTCGAACGATGGCCTTGTCTATGTTACGCGCGACGATGGCAAGACATGGACAAACGTGACCCCGAAAGACCTTGCGCCCGGTGGCCGCGTGCAGAATATCGAACCCAGCCCGCATCATCCCGGTACAGCTTACGTCGCTATTTACCGCTATTTACTGGGCGATTTCGCTCCTTATATCTACCGGACCGATGACTTTGGCAAGAACTGGAAGCGTTTAACCGATGGCACGAATGGGATTGCCAAAGACGAGCCGGCTCGCGTGGTGCGCGAAGATCCCGATCGTCCAGGTCTTCTTTATGCAGGAACTGAATTCGGCATTTACATCTCGTTCGATAACGGCGGTCGGTGGCAGTCGTTTCAAATGAATCTGCCCGTGACGCCGGTAACTGACATCAAAATCGGACATGGCGATCTTGTGTTATCCACGCAAGGCCGGTCGTTTTGGATTTTGGATGATCTGAGTCCGCTGCATCAACTGGATGCGAAAGTCGCATCGGCAGACGCATTTCTGTTTCAGCCTCGCACAGCCATTCGCATGCCGGCCCGCGGCGGCATTCCCGGATTGGGCCGCGGTACACCCAGCCCGCAGTATCCGCCAGTGGGCGCGATGATCGATTATTATCTCGGCAAAGCTCCCGAAGCTGACGTTCAAATCGAGATTCTGGACAGCGCTGGAAAAACGGTTCGCAAGTTTTCGAGCGCCGAAGCAGCCAGCGCGCGCGGCAATCGCGAGAGCGAAGCCGAACCGCCGGATGAAGAAGAAGGCGGGTTCCGCGCGCGCGGCGCGCCTGTTCGTCTCGACAAAACGCCCGGCATGCATCGATTTACTTGGGACCTGCGTTATCCCGGGCCGTGGCAAAGCGCTTCCCGGCCCGAAGGCCCAAACGGCCCGGTAGCAGTGCCTGGAAAGTATTCCGTGAAGCTAACTGTGGGGACCTGGACATCCACTCAGCCGCTGGTCATCGTAGAAGATCCGCGCATTGCGCACAGCGGCGTAACCACAGCCGATCTGCAGGAGCAGTTTAATCACAACATGCGCGTACGCGATTTAGTGAGCGAGGTCAACAAAGCTGTCGCGCGCGTGCGCGCCGCCCAAGCCAAAGTCAAAACCGGAAGCGCGCACGCCGATGCGGCGCAAATCGCCAGCCTGAACGATATCGCCGCGCGATTAATTACGCCGCCGATCCGCTATAGCCAGCCCGAACTGCAAACACACATCACCTACCTTTACGGCATGACCAATATGGCCGATCAAAAAATCGGCCGCGACGCGATAGAGCGCTATCAGGTGCTCAAGAAACAGCTCGCGGAGATCGAATCCGAACTGGATAAAGTGTTGCCGGCATTTGAGTGAGTCTCACAGTTTGAAAGCCGTTCTTGCGGCATGAGGCTCACGTTACGCGAAGATTTTTTCGTTCAAAAAATCGTTCCGGAACTTGCCGTTCGGATCATATCTGCTGGCAAGCTTTACAAAATCGTCAAATCTCTCATAACGGGCCTTCAACTCAGTCGCGCCCATCGCGAATAGCTTGCCCCAGTGAGGGCGGGGGTGGAAAGGACTCAGCTCGCGTTCGAGAATCGGCAGCAGCCTGCGGACAGCCGGCCAGTCCTGCTTCCAAGTGAAATGGATTGCTACGCTGGGCTGCCGGTAGGCAGTGCTCATCCAGAGGTCGTCCGCTGCAATTGTGCGAATTTCCGAGACGAGTAAGTGCGGGCTGATCTCCTCTTGCAGGCGCTCCACAGCCAGGATTGCCTCAATGGCGTGTTTCCGCGGAATCAGGTATTCGCTTTGCAATTCTTTTCCGGCGCTCGGGGTGAACCCCATGCGGAAGTGAGGCAGGCGATCATACCAGCAGCCCGGCACGCCCATTTGCTCTGTGCAGTTTTCAGCCGAAAGACCCGTGATTGGATGCAGATTGCGGTTTGCAAGTTTGGCGCCGAAATACTCTCCCGGCACGCTGAACAG